>CAYGQD010000041.1:0-40705 GCA_964351855.1 uncultured Verrucomicrobiales bacterium | reverse complement strand
GATCTTCTCTGTCGCGGCGAGGTGATCACGAAGGATCGGCAGTAACAGTAAATCCCGCTGAGCTTCCAGTTTCCCGATCTCTGTTCGGTAACGCGCGCGAGCGTCTTTGACCTCCTGCGGCATTTCCGGCGGATCATCGGGCTCGATCGGGCGAAGGGCGATGATTCGGTCTAATTCTCGCTGGGCTGAAGCTTTCTTAAGCAGATCGCGGTTACGGTCCGCGTCCTCGATCAGGCGGCGCAAAGCCGCTTCATAGCCCTTGTGCAACTGACTGACGAGGAGCTCCTCAAACGGTGCTGTCGCTTCCGTCTGAATCCGCTCGTCGATTTCCAGCTGAATCGCTTTTAGCCGCTCGGTAGCCTCCGGGGTTTCCATCGGAATTGGTTTCGGCACCGGTGAAGACTGTGGCCCGCCTGCCAGCGTCGCCGTCGCGGGAAGAGTTCGCAATCTGGCGTTCGAGAAGAGAATGGGACTTTGGGAAACGATGGCGATGGCCCTCCGATTGATGCCCTGCGCTTCTTCCGGGGATTCCAACTGGCTGCGATCCCCTTCCCAACGGAGCAACTCTTGGGAATCGAGTTCTGCGTAGATGCCGGCTTCCCGGCCGTTCATGATCACCTGAACAAACAGCTTATAGGATTTCCCAGTTTCGAAATCAATCGCCTTGCGGGTGGGATTGTCCGGATTTCCCGCAGCCAGTCCGCTCACGGTGGACAGACCCGAGAAGCTTGATGCTTGAGTCCGACTGCTGGCGTCCAGGGTCAATACGACGTTCTGAGGGTAAACCGGGAGCAAAACGCCGAGCGGACGCTGGCTCGCCTTCCGAGAAAGCTCAATTTCGAATTCGTAGCTGCCTTCCGGCGGAATCGGAAACGGGATCCGTGGAAAAACATCGCGATTGAGTTCGCGAGTGAGTTCTACACTCCCGTCTTTCCGGCTTCGCCAATCTCCTTCTACGCCGGTATGATTCGGAGCCAATCCGGCCATGAGATCCACCCACCCCGCGCTCTGTTTCGGCGCTTCCAGAAGCACAAATTCCGGGCGAGAAGGCGGTTCCGGAGCCGGTGTTTCTGGCGGTTTTTCGGGTGGTTTCGGCTTCGTCGCTTCGACGACCTTGGCGGGCTTTTTCTGCGGAGGCTCGACGACAATTTTCTTCGGTGGTGGCTTATCAGGCTTTGCTGGCGCCGAGTCCATTTTCATCACCAGCAGCAAAATGATGCCGACTCCTAAAATGACGCTTCCCAGAGCGATGCCCGCCACCAGAACCGGGTGAATCTGATCGGAATTCTTTTTCTTGCCGGCTTTCGTCGCCCCGGCTCGGTCTCGACCCGAAAGTTGCTCGATCTCTTTCTTCGAGGGCAGCGAGACATTGCCAGTCAGCAACTGCTTCGAATCGGTTCGTGGAACCACCATTTTCGGCGATTTCCGCAACTCATCGAGCGACTCCATCATTTGGTCGACCGTCTGATAGCGATGATCGGCATCCGGCTGCATCGCTTTGACGATGATTTGGTCCAACCGCACATCCACATCGACAAAAGCCGAAGGCGCTTTCCAGGCTCCCCGGGGCACCTTCCCCGTCAGTAACTCATAAAACAGCACGCCCAGCGAGTAGATGTCCGCCCGCCGATCCACCACCGATCCTTCTTCCAGCGCTTCTGGGGCCGCGTAATCCGGCGTTCCCATGGAAACCTGGGTGCGCGTGATCGATGTTTCGTGCTTGCGTCCGACCAATTTCGCGAGCCCGAAGTCGCCCACCTTCACTTCGCCTTCTTTACTGATGAGGATGTTCGCCGGTTTAATGTCGCGATGGACGAGACCATTATCATGCGCGTAGGCCAGCGCTTTGCAAATCTGGGGAATCCACGCCATCGCGTGTTTCGGCGTCAGCTTGCCGCTCTGGATCGCATGATGGAGGTCATAACCGTTCACGTATTCCATCACGATGAAGCGGTGGCCGTCCTCGGTTTCTCCGAAATCGTGTACCGTGACGATGTTCGGGTGATTCATCTTTGCCATAGCCCGCGCTTCCCGCTCAAAGCGTTCCGCGAAGTTGTGCTCATCGAGACCGGCAAAGGCGGGGAGCAGCTTGATCGCGACGTGGCGGTCTAATCGTGGCTGGAGGGCCTTGTAGACCGCGCCCATTCCGCCTTGCCCCAACAATTCGACGAATTCGAACTGCGGCAGCGTTTCGTTGAGCTCTTCGACCGTCGGAGCAACGAACATCCCACTAAACGTAGAACCAGAGCCTGCCTGCGAGGAGGAGGTGCTGGTGTCATCAATCGGATTGTGGTCGGAACCTCCCATACAGAGACAAGTTAGGGACTACTCCGATGTCCGTCTGTTCGAAATCGAATCACTTAGTTAAGATAATTAAATAATCAGGCACTGTGGATAAAAATCCTGCGTTGGCAACTTCCTTGCACCGGATTTTGCAAACGAAAGCTCAGCATCCGCTAGAAAACCGTGGAGGTCCTTTCGATGAAACTTGGGAAGGGTACTCCGTTTCAATCTTTTTTATCATTTGCACGGAAAAATCGAAAAAAAGAAGCCCGATTGGGCGGTAGTTAGGATTTTTTTAGGAATCTGTTAAGGATTCGGACAAAAGATAGAGGAAATAGCAATAGGATGATTAATGTTAATCCTGCTTTTTTCACAAGGGCTGGAAAATTTGGAACGTGCGGTTGACTCGGTACGGCGAAGGAAGTCTCCCTTCTCGATGGTGAGGCCTGGCTTCGGGAGCAAGTTTTTGCGTTTGCTACTTGCCAGAATGCCGTTCTGCCGAAGAATGGCCCCCCGTGGACACTAACCAACGGGCCGAAATTCCCTTACGTCGCGCGAAACCCATCGGGATGGTTTTTTCGGCGGCGATTCTCGGAGCAGTCGCCGGTGCCGGACAGTATTTTCAGTGGCCCAATCTTCTCGGCGCTGACAAAGCCAACTGGTTTTGGCTAGGTTTGGCGGGTTTGGGTGGAATCTTTGTCCTTCTCCCGCTGTTTCTCTGGCTGCTGAATCCCCGAAAATGCTCGATCGAGACCGCAGACGATCTCCTCACGATCCGCACCGGAAATTTCGGCAAGCGCAAACTCGAACTCAGCAAAATCGAGAAAATCTTCGTCGAAGACAATCTAGCGACGATATTTTATCGGACCAAACGGGGCTTTCCCACCAGTTGGATGATTGAGAAGAACCGTTTCAAGGACGAGTGTTGGGAAAAGCTCAAAGAAGCTCTCAACGCGGTGAAAACCCAGCTCCACTCTTGAAGATTTCACCCCAGGTCCGGGGAATTCTCGTCGCGGTTCACGTGATGGCGATCACGGTCGGCTCGCTCCCGATCCTCGTCGATGAGCGCGTCTTGACTCCGGATGCCTGGCAAGATCCCATCGCGCAGGGTGAGTTTGCCGCGTGGTCGAAGCGTCTCACCGACTGGGGCATCGAAACCTCTCCCGCCGAATTCGAGCAAGGGGCCTGGAACGCTGCATCTGGCATTCTTCAGGTCCAACGCAGCCTGACACGTCCGTTTCAGCCCTATTACGAGTTCGCCGGGACGCGTCAACGCTGGCGCATGTTCCCTGCCGCCGTGGAAGAACCCGTCCGGTTGCGAGTCGATGTCCGCATCGCGGAAACTTGGCGCACCGTCTACCTCATGGGTTCGCCGGATCAGCGTTGGCTCGCTCGCTACTTTGATCGCGACCGGTTCCGTGCCGCTCTGAATCTCTACGCTTGGGGCATCCACCCGAAAAGCTACACCGAGTTTGTCGATTGGCTTCGCCACGAAGTGCGTCGGGATTTTCCAGAAGCCACTCAGCTCAAAGTGGGCTTCGAGATCGTCCCCGCTCTTCCACCCGGCACTTCAATCAAACCCCGCCCGCTTCCATTCGACCAAGCCAAGCAGCTTCGGGTCCTTCCACTCTGAGCCGTGAAATCCCTCTGGCAACGTTGGTTGGGCTTTCTCGCCATCCGGGAAACGGGGGAACCGTTGGCGCGTTGTCGGATCCTCTGCGGCATCGGTCTGATCGCTTCGGTGAGTTTTGTCCTGCCCTCTGGTGTCATCGATGTCCTCTGGACCAGTGACGGTTACCGGGGAGGACCCGCGCCGATGCGGGTTTGGTCCCTCGCGTTCGCTACCCTGGTGGCGGGGCTCTGTCTCACCGTCGGCCTATTCACCCGGATGGCCGCCCTGGCTTCCCTGCTCCTGTTCAATGGGCTCATCCACCTGAATCCGCACGACGGCAGCGCCTACGATTCCCTCCTCACCAACCAACTCTTCCTCCTGATTTGGAGTGGCGCCGGAGCCACCTTCTCGCTCGATGCCCGACGCCGCCACGGTCGCTGGAAAACCGATGCCACCGTCTCCGCCTGGCCTCGTCATGTGATGATTCTCCAACTCGTCCTCTGTTACTGGTCGACCGGACTCCAAAAGATCAGCGGCCATTGGTTGCCCGGTGGTGACCTCAGCGCAGTCTACTACACCCTCCAAGATCCCTTCTGGCAGCGCTGGGATCTCACGCCCGGACTTCGAGTTGCCTATCCGATCACTCAACTCGCTACCGCCTTTACCTGGTGGTTTGAAGTCCTCTCACCGGTCCTTCTCCTGGCGCTCTATCTTCGGGAAACTCCGAATCGATCGAGCCGACGCCTCGGTCTCCGTCCGATCTTTCAGCGATTCGACTACCGCACCTGCTTTGTCCTCTGGGGCCTGCTGCTTCATCTCGGGATTCACCTCTTCATGCGGGTCGGTCCCTTCTCGTGGATCATCTTGAGCTACTATCCAGCGCTCTGGATGGGTCGGAGAGTTAGATGATATCGAACGGCTTCGTTTTCTGCGCGGCATCCAACGAAACGCTCAAGATCTGACAAAGCTCGTTGAAGTCGATCCCCAGCGCATTGGAAGAGAGATTGATCGGCGATCCGGTCATCTTCAAATTCATGCGGTGCATCCGTTTGGTCATCGCTCCACCGCGTTCCATATACTTCTCCGGATCGGTTACGTGAATGGTCAAAAACTTCTGTCCGGAGATTTCGGAGATCGTCACGCCGGTGATCTCAGACCAAGGTACGCGTCCGACGGCGGCTGCGCTGGAAGAATCGATAATTCCTTCCTGATCGATGATCAAACCGGGTTTGGAGTCGAAGATTTTCACGCAACCATAGATCCCGCAAAGTCCAAAAAAGCCGATCGACAACACGGAGATCACCCGAAGCAAGATCCCTTCTGCCATGGAAGTTCCGGAAGCATGCCCCCACATCCAGATCCCTAGGCCAACAAAAGCGAGCGAGCCGAGAATAATGAGAACGATCTTCTTTCGGCTCAACGGGATGATCCGTTCTTCGATGCGGTGGCTGGTTGCGTCATCCATCTTAGGCGAGAATGTCCGTCGCGACGCGTCCTTTGGTGTCGGTGAGGCGGAAGTTGCGACCGGCGTAGCGGTAGGTGAGGCGTTGGTGATTCAAACCCAGGAGGTGAAGAATCGTAGCATGAAGGTCGTGAAAGTCCATCACTCCGTCGACCGCTTCAGCTCCGGTGTCGTCCGTTGCGCCGTGAACATAACCGCCTTTGACGCCGCCGCCCGCGAGCCAGAAGGTGAAACCTTGGCCGTTGTGGCCGCGACCGCCGCTATTATCTTCGTGCGCTCCCCGTCCGAACTCGCCGCCCCAAACTACTAACGTATCTTTGAGCATATCACGTTGTTTGAGATCAGCGAGCAACCCGGCGATCGGTTGATCGATCGCTGCCCCGCGATCCGCAACTCCGGTGCCAACGTTGCCATGATGATCCCAGCCGTTCGAAGTGAGCTGGATAAAACGAACGCCTTTCTCCGCCAGTCGACGAGCGAGAAGACACTGACGGCCGAAATCGGTCGTGGTTCCGTTGTTGACGCCATAGAGGTCGAGGACGGAGGCGGGCTCGCCGCTGAGGTCGAAGGTTTCCGGGATGGAGGTTTGCATCTTGAACGCCATCTCATAACTCTGGATCACGCCTTCCAATTCCGGATTGCCAGGGATTCGCTGGAGCAACTCTTGGTTCGAGCGATGGATGAAATCGAGTTGCTTGCGTTGGTCGCTTGAGCTGAGGCGATGGTTTTGGAGGTTCGGGACGCTGCCCGCGCCGCCGTTGATTCGGGTGCCCTGATAACTGGCGGGAAGGAAGGCCGAGCCATAGTTGGCCGCGCCGCCGAGGTCGGAGATCGGGTTGATGGTGATGAACCCGGGGAGGTCCTCGGCTTCGGATCCGAGCCCGTAGACGACCCAGCTACCCAGGGACGGTCGCACGAACATTTCGTTCCCGGTATGGAGCCGGACGACGGCTTGTTGATGGCCATTCGTGCCGATCCGCATCCCGTTGAGCAGACAGAGATCGTCGGCGTGGCGAGCCAGATTCGGAAACGCTTCGGAGATCATCAGACCGCTCTTTCCCGCCGGATGAAACTCCAACGCTGGGGCGAGAAAGCGGGAAGAGGTTTGTGCGGCCCGGGCCAGCTCCGGCTTGTAGTCGAAGGTTTCGTGGTGGCTGGGCCCACCGTTCATGAAAAGAAAAATCACCCGCTTCGCTTTGGCCGGGTGATAGGTGGGCTTTGGCGCGAGCGGATTGGCACTGGCCGCGAGCGACGATGCCTGTGGCAAAAGTGACTGGAGAGCGAGGGCTCCAAAGGCGGGGCCGGATGCCTGAAGAATGTGGCGACGGGTGAACATGGTGGGATGAGGGTTAGAGCACGTAGCGGAATTCAGCGCCGGCAAAGAGAGCTTGGATGAAGGAGGCGAAGTCGAGTTCGCGGATCAGCTCCAGCGCAGCTTCGCGTTCGCCGTTGGTGGGAGGGCGACTGAGGATGGTCTGGTAGGCCAAGTCGATGCGGTCGCCGATCGATTGCTCGGACGCGGCAAGGTTCTCAGCCAGTTGGCTCGCGGCTTCTTCGACAAAGCGATGGTTCATGAAAAAGAGCGCTTGTGGCGGTGCGGTGGTGATATGGCGCTGACCATTGACCGAGCTGGGGTCCGGAAAATCGAACACGCCGTATTCGTCCGGCAAGAGATCGCGAAGAACCGGCAAATAGATGGTGCGGTAGGGCGATTCAAACCCGAGATCGCCTCGCGTCTTGCCTCGTCCCCGGCTGCTCGAACCAGCCAGATACCCCGGCTCTGGTGGAATCAGACTCAACCTTCCGGAGAGAAGGAGCAGGCTGTCGCGCAGGGGCTCCAGCTCCAGTCGGCGCGGCGTCGCTCGCCAATAAAGGGTGTTGTCAGGATCTTTCGCGAACGCGTTTTCCTGATGCTCGCCGCTCAATTGATAGGTGCGGCTCAACATGATGGTGCGGATCAGTTGCTTCACGGACCAGCCGTCTTCGACGAACCGAATCGCCAGGTGATCGAGCAACTCCGGATGGCTCGGTTCACGTCCCGAGAAGCCAAAATTGTCGACCGTCTCCACCAATCCACGCCCCAAGAGATGCTGCCAAACGCGATTCACCATCACTCGCGCGGTGAGCGGATTCTTGGGTGAAGCAATCCATTCCGCCAACTGCAACCGACCACTGGAATCCGCCGGCACCTCCGGAAACGCTGGCAAGTTGGGAATCCGCACATCGCCCCGTGCCGGTGCCGGTCCCCGATCCCAAACCACCCCGCCTTCGCGCAATTCGCAGTCCACCGGATTTCCCTCTCGCATTCCCATCGCCCAGTCCGGCTCCAGATCGAAGGGTGGGGGAGGCTTGCCTCCAAACTGGCGCAGATCCGTCATCGAATGAATCCCCGCAGGCACTTCGCGAACCCGCCCCAAGGGCGAATCCAGATCGTTCGGGAGGCTTACCAGCATCTCGGGATCGATGTAACCATGCCCGGCAAGATCGCTGACATGAGCTTGGCCGGGATAGGTCCAGGAACTGTAGAAGACGCCAGCAAGAGCGTAATAATCCAACTGCGAAACCGGATCATACTTGTGATCATGACAGCGCGCGCAGGCCACACTGAGACCCAGGAATCCCCGCGTCGTCACATCGATCTGGTCATCGATCTGATCCAGGACAAAGCCTTCGTTGGTCCCCGTGTTCAGGGCAAGCGAGCCGAGCGTGAGGAACCCTGTCGCCGTAATTTGCTCGCGACGTTGCGCCACCGTCGTGGACGGAAGCAGGTCCCCGGCGATCTGTTCCGCGATGAAACGATGATACGGCTTGTCCTCATTGAAGGCTTCAATCACCCAGTTGCGGTAACGCCAGGCATAAGGAAAAGGAGAATTCCAGGAGCGGCCCACGCTATCCGCATAACGGGCCACATCCAGCCAGTGCCGCGCCCAGCGCTCACCAAAACGGTCGCTTGCCAAATACCCGTCCACCACGTTCGCAAAGGCCAGTTCATCTGATGCGGGATTGCGAATAAAGCGCTCGACCTCTTCCAACGAGGGAGGTAACCCGGTGAGGTCATAAGCCGCTCGCCGAATCAGGGTCCGCCGATCCGCATTCCCGTTCGGGCGAAGCCCATCCGCTTCCAGTCGCCTCGCGATGAACCGATCCAGATCATCGAGCGCCCATTTCTGATACTTCGTGGAATCGACCGCCGGACGGACGAGCGGCTGAAACGACCAAGGCACATCCTCCTCGGAATTCGCCGCACTCAGGCAGAAAACTCCGAGGAGCCATGGGAGGAAAAAGAGGCGCAGAACGGGCATCGCCAAATGAGGTGAGGGTGTTTGGGGATAGAAATCGGCTTAGCCTCGGCCGTTACTCTGGCTCGCTTTCCAGTCGATCCATTCACCGATGCTCACCTTTTCATCGTGATTCGCATCGGCCTGGTCGAACCAGCCCTTCTCGCGATCGCGTCGATCAGCGGTCATCTCGCCATCCTTCATCGCGAGCCATTCTTCCAGGCTCACGCCGTTGTTTCCGTCTTTGTCGTAAACGCGATAAATGCGGGTGAGTTGGGCCAACTTGCGATCATCCATTCCACCGGTTTCCGCTCGAGGAGCGCCATCGCCCTCACGCGGACCCGTCCGGGGAGCGCCATCGCCCTCACGCGGACCCGTCCGGGGAGCGCCATCGCCATCACGAGGTCCCGTCCGAGGAGCGCCATCGCCATCACGTGGTCCTGATCGAGGAGTGCCTTCACCATCTCCACCTCCGCGCATTGCCCGACCTTCACTTTCGGTCGTCGCTACCCGCACATCTGGCACCCCGCTGCTCTTCAATAAGTTCATGACCGTGGCCACGTTTTGAAAAGAGACCTGCGGTTCGGCGTAAATCATGGCGCGGGCGGCGTTGCTCGTTTCCAGCTTGCCTCGGAGATCTCGGAGGAGAATTTTTTCGTCTCCCATCATGACCCCATCCGCAACGACGGTTAGTTGAATCTCCCCACCGCGCCTGGTTGGAGCGGCCATTTCGCCGCCCTCTCGCGGACTTCCGCGTTCGCCATCGCGAGGGCTTTGGCGTTCGCCTTCCGCCGGGCGATCTCCACCCTCCGCGCTCGGTTGTTTGTCATCAGCCAGTGCTGAAGTAAAGGTCATCGCGCAACCGGCGATCGCCAACACGGCGGCCAGAGTTTGCACGAACGGATTAATCGATGGGGTTTTACGGATCATCACAAGTCGATGTTGGAGTTCGGATTTTCGAGAGAGAAAGGGGACGAAGGCGGGATGGGGAGCCATGGTGCGGCTGCCGAATTCCAGCGTCTTCAGGAGCGCCTCGCCATAGTTGCGATGGTCGGTCGCGGGTAGCCGCTGTAAGACAAAGCCGTCGCAGACCAGTTCGCGCTCGGCCAGAAATTGCCGCCCGGTCCACCAGACCAGCGGATTGAACCAATGGATGGCCTCGATCGCCAGCGTTGCCCAGTTCCAGAGCAGGTCGCCGCGCCGCACATGAGCGAGTTCATGCAGAAAGATGCCGTGGATCTCCGTTGCGGAATAGCGCTCCGCAAATCCGACTGGCAAGATGACGTGGCTGGCCCTCCACCCGCCGAAAACGGCAATCCCCGTGACTCGGGCGCTCTCCACCAGTCGCGGAATTCGCCGGACTCCCGCCTCCGCCGCGCTGCGTTGCAACAGCGCGCCCAGCTCCGGATTAGCCACCGTGGGCAGCCGTCGCACCCAAGCCGCCGTCGTCATTTGGCGCACGAACGCAATCCCCAAAATCACCACCACTCCCACGAGCCAAAGCGCGGCCAAGCCAAGCGACCAACTCCAAACCACGGAAGGGGGCGAAGCCACTTCGAACGTCTGAGTCGGCAAAATTACCGGCACCGAAGCCAGTCCCGTCACCGCGCCCGCTTCCACCATCGAATTTTCCGCCCCGCGTGGCACCCAATTGTAAACGCTCCATCGGCTCTCCGGCGAAAACGGCAGCATCAACCGCAACCCTACCACCACCCAAAGCATCGTCCGGAATCGCGCCGAAATCTGTCCCCGCCCCCAAAGCAGAATCCCCGCCACCAGCGCGATCAAGACGCTACTCTCCAGCGAGGTGCGCCCCACCCAGGAACCCGCCGTAAGCAGCCAATCAATCAGTAGTACCATCTGTCGTCTCCAGAATGCGTTTCAGTTCTGCCAGCTCCTCCGGCGAGCACGCTTGTTGCTCCACGTAGTTCGCCAGGAACGGTGCCAGCTTGCCATCAAAAATCCTGTCCAGAAACGACCGGCTCGCCTCCAGTTCACAAGCCTTCTCATCCACCACGGGCCGGTAGACATGCTCCCGTCCCTGCTTCTCGAACGCCAGCGCCCCTTTCTGCACCAGCCGCCCAATCAGCGTCTGCACCGTCTTCGGCTTCCAGCTCGTTCGATCTTCCAGCTCCGCAATCACCCCCGCCGAAGTCGCCTCCCCCATCCGCCAAAACACCCGCATCACCGTCCATTCCGCTTCGGAAATCTGAGGGGGCTGAGGTGAAGAATCGCCGGGCATTGCGTATTGGATTGTTGGATTACAAGTGTAAGATGATTAAGGATTACAGATGTAAGTTTGGCAAGAGAAAAGATCGAGTGGGGTTTTGGCGACTTCCGGTTCGCTTGGTTTCGTGGTTATCTCTTTTTCAGTTGACGAATGTTCTCGATGTTCGTCTGGTGGCGGGACGATGGAGGGAATTCCTGAGTTGCTTGCGGAAAGTTGGCGCGTGTTGCGCTGGCTACTCCCGTTTATTGGGATTGCGATCGCGGCAAAATGGCTGGGGATGCCGATGATTCGCGCCTTCCAGGCGGTTGATCGCTGGATTGCAGATCGGTCCAATCGCCTGGCGAAGATCACTGGCGCAACGTGGCGACCAAAGAACCTGAACGCGAAGACGCGATTCCTTCGACTACTTTGGTTTCTCTCCTTTTTCGGTGCCGTCTTTGCGCTCGCGCTGTGGGGAAGCGTGGCCCAGATCCATTGGCTCCAAGTGACCGCCGTCGTCATCGGGTTCACCTTCGCCCTCGTTGTTGGGCGCGCCTGGGTCACTTCGGTCAACCGAATGCTGGAGGATGATCGGGACGATGTCGGTGAGGCGGAGAACTCCGATCAGCTGCGCAATATGGCGATCTTCTCCATGATCATGTTGCTGCTCTTGACTCCGCTGAGTTTACAAGGGTTTCAGCAACTCAGCGGGAACCAGCTCTTTGCGGTGAAAGGCGACGTGACGCAGCTTGAGACTTGGTCAGCGGCAACCGCGAATCTCGTCCTTAAAGCAGCCCTGGATGTTGCCGATTTCATCAACTTGGAGGCGGTGACGGAGAACGAACTGCATCCTCGGGAAGCCTATGGTTGGGGGACGCTCTTGCTCTTGTTCCACTTTTTAGTGTTGCTCTATATGGTCGTGAACGGAATCGTTTTGGCCGCCCGCAGCGATCATGCGATGCACGCGGCGCTGGGCCGACTCAAGAAATACGGGGAAACCGATTCCGTCATTAAATTCGGCAGCCGGATCCTCCCGAACTTATCCCCCATCATCGAAGGTCAGAATCCGGCCGCTGCCCAAGCTGCGATTCGGGCCGTGGCTGGCATCTGTCAGCAAGCCAAGCATCAATTCAAACATTCCCGTGAAACCCTGCTGCGGGCGCTGGTGAGTGAGCATCAAGACGTGCGGGAAGTGGCTGCCTGGGGTTTGGGGGAAGCGGGCTACGTTGGCGCGGTGAAACCGCTTCAGGAAAGACTGGTGGAAGACAAGGCAGAAGCCGTCCGAGCCACTGCGGCTGAGGCCTTGGGCAAGCTCGGGAAAGCGGTCGCTCACAGCGATTTGGCGGAGCGCCTCATGGATGGAAACCGCTATGTGATTGAGGAATCCGAGCGTGTCCGAGTGGCCATTTTGCGAGCGCTGGCAGCTCTTGATCATGAACCGAACCGGGGTAGTCGCACTCGAGTCCGTTGGGTATTCTCCAATGATCCGTCCGACGCCGTTCGAGCCACCGCCGCAGATACGCTTCGCTGGTGGAAGGATGAGATGGTCGATGAAGAACTTGGCAAACTCGTGAAACAGATCGCGGACCCAAGCGAAAAAGTGCGGCGCGCCGCAGCCACGGGATTGGCCGCTTTCGTCAGCGAAGTCCTGGCCCTCGATGCGCTGCGTAACCGGTTTGCCAACGAGGATGACGTTTGGGCTCGTGCCCGAATCATCAAATCCCTCGCCAATGTCAACCATGTCGAGAATCCCAAGTATGTAGCCCCGATTGCGGTGCTGATTCGCAAAGCGCTGCGTGAAGATGAGTGGTCCGTCGTCCGTCAAGCCGCCGCCAAAGCGTTGTCCGAATTTCAGCGAGATCGCGTCAATACCAACATCCTGGTCAGTCGCATGAATCGCAAAAACGAAACTCACGAAGAAGTTCGCAAGGCCGCCGCCAAAAGCCTCTGGGATTTGGGTGAAACGGACGTCCTTGTCGATGTGCTCGATCGCACCGACAAACCGGTGGCCGAATTCATCCTCCCGATCCTGAGAAGAATTCATGATCGAAATTTCTTCGACGCGCTCCGCCGAAAAGTCGATACCCAGCGACGTGTTCAATCGACCTCTTGAACCACCCTGATAGACACACGTTTCTCCAAAAAACCTTGCTCTATCGGGTAATTCCAGACATTTTCTGGAGAAGAGCATCGCGCAAAAGGATTTTCGAGAACGCATGTGATCGCTTTGTTGAAGACCATTCCGTCTTGGGTCTACGAAGTTTGACCGATGATGAGTTTGTCGGTGAGATCGAACGCACCCTAAAACAAGAAGCAGCCCCCAAAGATAGCATCCGGGCTATTGGCTGTTGAGTAAGGCCTCGTGCCACTTTTGAGCGTTCGATCCCAAGATTGCGATCGTGATCATTTCATCGGGAACGCGTCTCCGGTGAGCCATTTTCGGATCATCTCATCACTGAGGATTTTCCCAATCATTCGATATTTGGAGTCCGCCAATGGGTTGCTGCCGGTGATGGGTTCGGCGGTGACGGAGAAGGGTGGTCGGTAGTAGGAGGAGTGGATGAAGGCGAGGTTTTTGCCGTCGTTGACGACGAATCCGGTATGGGTATCGAGTCCGACGATGTAGATTCCGGTGCCGGATTTTTTCAGATGGGCTTCGAGCACTTCGATTGGCTTATCATAATACAGCTGGATCGCGTTTTTCTCCGCCATGGTTTTGATGATCCGTTGGGAGGCTTGTTGGGCGAGTTTGACGCGTTGGAGATTGAAGCCGGCATCGCGCAGACAGGTGGTGACGAAATAGCCACAGGCGATCTGGCCTTGGCCCGGAGTTTGGCTGACGCCATTGAAATCCCATTGCGTTCCATACCAGGCGGGAAAGATGCGGTTGAGGAGGGTGTCGGTGATTGTGGTTCGGGCAGTGTCGATGACTTGGGCTTTCTCGTTGGCGGTCGAGGCGGCTCGGTAGGCGCTCAGGAGTTTTGCGCGGGAATCGGAGAGTTCCTTGAGGGTTTCTGCATAGTTCGCCTGTTGGGTGGCAACTTCGGTTTCTTCGATGTCGGCCCGGAACTGGATCTGTCCTGAGGCGGCCGACGTCATCGAGAGAACCAGAAGGATGACGAGGTTTTTCATGGTTGATGGTAGCCTGCGCGGTTCCGAAAGGAAAGTCCACCCTTTGGTCACGGCGTAAGGATTCCCTTCGGCTCTCGACTTTTTCATCGCCCTCGGGTCCACTGTATTAATCGTTGGGTTCGAGGGCGATTTGCGATCTGGAATCGTTTGGGGCGGTTAGATAAGCTTTGCTTGATTCTTAAATCATGCTAACAAATCCAGATCCATGTGCACCCTGACTTGGTGGAGCCATCCGGAAGGCTATGATGTCTTCTTCAACCGCGACGAGCAGAAGTCTCGCCTCGCGGCGTTGCCACCGTCCGTTCATGAGGCGAAGGATGGTGGGCGCTTTGTGGCGGCGATCGACGCGAACGCCGGGGGAACTTGGCTGTTCGGTAATGAGCATGGGCTGAGCGTGGCGATCCTCAATTTCTACGAGAAAGAGATTCCCGACGATTCCACGCAACATCATCGCAGTCGCGGTTTGTTGGTGTCCGGATTGGGCGGCTGTGAATCGATGGAGGCGGTGGCTGAGGCGCTGGCCGGGATCGATCTTGCTCACTACCGGGCGTTCACCCTTTTGGCGTTTTCTGACGCGCCGACGTTCCGAGTCTGGCGATGGGTTTACGATGGCGAGACGCTGGAGGGGCCGGATCGCGAGCCGACCTGTCCTGTGTGCTCTTCCTCCTTCCTCAGCCAGGAAGTGGTGGCGGAGCGTGAAGTATTATTGCGGGAAATGCTGTCTAACCATCCCGACCCGGTCGATGGTCCTCAGATCCTGAGGGAGTTTCACCATTATGACCAGGGTGGAAATCCCAGTACGCACACCGTCAAAATGAACCGTCCCGACGCCCAGACCTGGAGCATCAGCCATCTCACGGTGGGGCCGGAGCGTGTCCGATTTTCCTACGAAGCTCTGCCGCAGGATCACATTGGGCTCAGTGAATGCTCCGAAGCGGAGGTGACCCGCAGGAAGAAGGCGCGGGAATGAAGTCAGGATCTTCCAGGGCGTTCTCTACGGGGCTGCTTCTCATGGCGGTCTTCGTCCTGACGGGGTGCAGTCGCATCACAGGCGGTCTGGAAAACTTGGAAGAAGTGACGCCGTGGCTGGTGGGGCCGATTCTCGCGCTGGCGACGCTGAGTTCAGAGGATTTAACCTGTGTCACGGCCGGAGTTTTAGCGAGCGAAGGGACGATCACCTTTGGCGCAGCGGTGTTCTGGTGTTGGTTCGGGATTTTGGGTGGTGATATCGGGCTCTATCTGCTGGGGCGTTATTTAGGAGAGCGGGCGGGGAATTTAAAAGCGTTGCGGTTCGTTTTATCTCCGGCGCGGCTGAAGCATGGGGAGACGTTGTTCAATCGACATGGCGGCTGGGTGCTGTTTACCTCCCGTTTTCTTCCGGGGACGCGGGTTCCTGCTTATGTGGCGGCGGGGGTGGTACGCTATTCGTTGATCAAATTTTCCCTCTTTCTGGCGATCGCCGGCGGGTTATGGACTCCGGTGATTGTGTGGCTGGCGATGAAGTGGGGCGATAAGGTTCAGGAGTGGATGAGTGGTTATGAGAAATACATTTGGCCCGCGCTGATTGGGGCGATCGTGGTGGCTTGGCTAGCGGTGGAGATTTTTGTGCCGCTGCTGAGTCATAAGGGGCGGCGGCTTTTGTTGGCTCGGTGGTATCGCTTCGTGGAATGGGAATTCTGGCCGATGTGGCGTTTCTATCCACCGGTGGTTTTGTATATTATGTGGTTGGGGATTAAGTATCGGGGATTGACGGCGTTTACGGCGGCGAATCCGGCGATTCCGCATAGTGGAATGGCCTTGGAATCGAAGAGCCAGATTCTGCGTGGTCTGGCCGGGAATGAAGAGGGGAGGGATGAGCGGATTGCCCGGTGGACGCTTCTCCCCGCGAGTTTGGAACCGGAGGTTCGGTTGGAGACCTTGGCCGGGTGGCTGGATGCGAACCAGCTCAACTATCCCATCGTGTTAAAGCCGGACATCGGCGAGCGCGGGCAGGGCGTCGGAATCGTGCGCAATGAGTTGGCGGCGCTGAGCTTCGTACTCAGTTGTCCGGTGGATCTCATCGCCCAGGAGTTTGTTTCCGGGATCGAATACGGCGTTTTCTATTTTCGCCTTCCAGGAGAGGCGCGGGGCAAGATCCACTCGATCAATCGGAAGGATCTCGTTACCGTGGTGGGGAATGGCCGCCACAAGCTGGAGCGGCTCATCATCGACGATCCGAGGGCGGTTCGGATGGCGAAGTTCTTCCTCAAAAAGCACGATGAGCGGCTCGATGCGATCCCGGCCAAGGGCGAGATCGTGACTCTAACGGAAGTGGGCACGCATTGTCGGGGCGCGTTGTTCACCGACGCCCGCCATTTGATCACCGAGCCTCTGATCGACGCGATCGACGCGTTGACCCAGCCCTTCGACGGGTTCTATTTTGGGCGTTACGATCTTCGCGTTCCCAATGAAGCGGCGCTGCGGGAAGGTCGCGATTTCAAGGTGCTGGAGTTGAATGGAGTTAGCGCGGAGGCCACCCACATTTACGAGCCGGGTTACAATCTCCTGCGTGCCTACCGTGACCTCGCCTTCCAATGGCGGATCGCTTTCGAGATTGGTGCGAAAAACCTCGCAGCCGGGGCCAAAGCGACGACGCCGGTTGAGCTTTGGCGGGTGATTCGCCAGCACCAGAAGACGGATTGGTTTGAGGCACCGCCGCCGAAGGGGGAAGATTGAGGGTTGGCTGCGATCCCTCCGGGATCGATGATCTTTTTGCGGGAGATCCCGCGGGTGTTCGCTTCGCTCGACCCGGGGCTAATGGCTGTAATCCCTTCGGGATCGATAGGAGGCGACGCTGTCCACCTAACGACTTGCCAGTCGGTGCTCTCGCACGTAGGGATGGCCCGTGAATAAGGCTTTCGTGCTCGGCGCTGGATTTGGCACTCGGCTGCAACCGTTAACGGATCGGTTGCCGAAGCCGCTGGTCCCCGTCGCCAATAAACCGCTGATTACGTATGCGTTCGATCTTTTGCGTTCCGCCGGGGTGAACGAGTTCGTCGTCAATTCTCATCATTTGGCGGATGCTTACGAAGTCGCGTTTCCGGATCACCGTTACGCGGATTCGCCGATTCAGTTATTGCGTGAGGAGCCGGTGATTCTCGATACCGGTGGCGGTTTGGCGAACGCGGCGTCCTTGCTCCAAGATGAAGATTTTTGGGTCTACAACGGCGATATCTTGATGGATTTGCCGCTGGAGTTGGCGATGGAGGCGCATCGAAGCTCCGGGAATCTGGCGACGCTGATTCTGCGTTCCGGCGGGCCAAACCGCAACGTGGCCTTTGATCCATCGACCGGTCAGATCAAGGATCTCCGCAACGCTTTGAATACCGATTCCGAAGAGGTTTACCAGTTCACCGGCGTTTACCTGGTGAACCCGCGTTTTCTGACGTTGCTCAAGCCGGAGCCGCAATCCGTGGTTCCCGCCTTTCTTCAGGCGATCCAGGATGAACAGCTGGGCGGCGTGGTGATCGATGAGGGTTACTGGTGGGATCTGGGGAATCGCGAAGCCTACATGGAGGCGAATTTCGTCTCCGTGCATCACGATTTCCCGGCCTTTCCGACGCATCAGGTTCCGGTGCGGGTGCATCCGGATTCGAGGATCAACCAGTCTGCGGTGATTGACTCCCACAGCGTGGTGGGCTCGGGCTGTGTCGTCGGTGCGGGCGTGGTGTTGAATCGGAGTATCTTGTGGCCCGGGGCCCGGATTGCCGCTGGGGCGAAGCTGGAGCGCTGCGTCGTCACGGGTCGAAAGAATCCGGTTTTAGGAGATCATGTCAGCGAAGATTTGTGAAACGGATGGGGCGGGCATAGGGTAAGGAGCTGCGCAGAAATAACTCCGGATGATTTGCTTGTGCTTTTTCCCAGCCCCTGCGTTGGAATCCACCTCACGTAGTTCACTACGCTCCGGTCGATTCCGCCTTGGTGCTGAGAAAAATTTCGGCGCAAATTTCATCGGAAGTGATTCATGCGCCGTTCCCAATCTTTTTCCCCGCATTTTTATCCATGGAGACCGAGACCATTATCGCGCTGACCCGCCAGCAGATCCCCGAGTGGAACGGGAGTATCGTCAGCGTGGAGGAAATCGCCAAAGGAGGATCGAACCGGCGCTATTTTCGGGTGCAGAACTCCGAGCGCACCCTGATTTTTTGCCAATACAGCGCGGAAACGCCGGAGAATTCTCGCTTTGCCCAACACACGGACTTTCTCTACGCCAACCAGGTGGCGGTTCCCACGATTCTGGCACGCGATGCAGAAAATCGACGGTTGTGGATCGAAGATCTGGGTGAGAAAGACCTCTGGTTTTATCGCCACGCGGATTGGTCGATTCGACGTCCGATCTATCAGAAGACGCTCCTCATGGTCGGGAAGATTCACGAACTTCGCCAAGGCGCGGTGACGAATCCGCCGGTGCTGGGACCGGAGTTCAACGAGGGGATGTATCAGTGGGAGCAGGATTACTTTTTCGAGCACTTTGTCGCAAATTTCAGCGCGGCGACGCCGGAGTTGGCTGAGCGAATTCATCAAAGCGAGGACCTCAGGAAGCTGCGGACGGGGCTGTCTCAGCCGCCACGATGCCTGATTCACCGCGACTTTCAGAGCCAAAACGTGATCCTCCGCGACGGCGAGCCCGTCTTCATCGATTACCAGGGACTGCGCTTCGGCTTACCGGAATACGACCTGGCGTCGCTGATCTATGATCCCTATGTGCCCATGGCTGAGCCGGAGCGGGAGGAGCTAATCGCGTTCGCGGAAGCTCGCAGCCAGAATCCGGACTTCCGGCGTCACTTTCAGCTCTGCGCCTGTCAGCGGCTGATGCAGGCGCTCGGGGCCTACGGGTTTTTGGGGTTGGTGAAAGGGAAGCCGGCGTTTCTTGATCACATTGGGCCCGCGCTAGCGAATTTACGGATCGTGGCCGTGGACCAAGGCGCGTTGCCGATCCTGGATCCGGTTCTTTCGCTGCGAGCCACTTAGTTTTGTAATGAATTCGCTTCGCCGCTGCTGGAACCAGTTTCGAACGCTCCCGGGATGGGTAAAGCTGACGATCGGCGTTGCTCTGTTTTTGATTCTGACCTTGGGCTGGGTTCCGGTCCCCCTGCGTTGGCCGGTGCGCATCCTCATTCCGTTGATTGCGACCTGGGGCTACTTCGAGGTGTTCGCGGATCGTTCAGAGCTACGGTTTCGGGATCGTGTCTTCGCAACCTTGCGGCATCCCTTTACCTTTGCCGTGGCATTGACGTGGTTGAGTTTAGTGATCCAAGAAGCCTTTCCGTTTTCCCATTTTCCGATGTATTCCAATCCGTCTTCGGAACAGGATTATTACTATCTAGCCGAAGCGGAGAACGAAGCAGGATCCCAGCCGCTGCCTGTTAGTCAACTCACGGGATTGACCTCGGCCAAAGTCGGGAAGATCTATCGCGCCTATCGCGACACCTACCTTAAAACAACCGGAAAGAAGATGGAACGGCTGACGGCCAAGGATCAGCAGGCCATTGGTGAGCAGGTGCTGGAATATCTCTACGAACAGGCGATCAAACGCAACGGGCCAGACTTCACCGCGGGAGAATGGCAGCTCATGCTCGCAACCCTCATGGCGAGGGGAGGGGAGCAACCAGGAATCAGCGAGGAGGTCGCCATCCTCGCCCGGAGGGACTTTCGATCATGACCCTCCGATTGAATGTTGCAGAGAAGCTAGGGATGCGGCGCTTTCACCCGTGGGAGGCGATTGGTCTGCGGGTGCTCTTTGCGTCGCTGCTCTACTGCTCGCTTCCGATCGATTCCCCTTTCGCGTTGGGATGGTTCGAAACCGATGGGCGAATTCCGTTCTCAGAGCAGCCGCTTCCGGATGGCATCGCCAGCTTTATCGATGTCACCTTCATGTCCCGGGAATCCGTTCAGACGCCGCTTTGGATTCTTTCGGTCCTCGCGTTGCTCAGCTATATAGCGGGGCGGGGGCTGTTGGTTTCCCTGCCGGTTCTTCTGGGAGTCTTTGTCCTGGGGCGCACGCTGCAGAATTCGCAGGGATTCGATTTTCATGGCTTCAAGCTAATGGGGCTGATTCTGTTGGCGCAAACGCTCGTCATCTTTGGATACTCCTTCCGGAAATGGCAGGCGCGCCGGGGTGCCCGTGAGCCGCGCTTCGGCCTGAACGATTATCTGATTCGCTTCACCCAGGCGACCATCATTGCGGCTTACCTCATCGCCGGCGTTTCCAAGATCGTCGAATCCGATGGTCGTTGGCTTCAGAACAGCCATTATATCGGGCTCTATTTTGCGAAGACCTATCGGCAGAATTTCTACAACGAATTAGACCAGGAAAACTACGGGAAAGAACGCGTTCCCTATGCCAATACCATGCTGGAGCGCCCGAATCAGGCGCGCCTCCTCATGGCGGGGGGATTATTCCTGGAACTCTTCTGCTTTGTCGCCTTGTGGAGCCGTTGGCTGGCCCTGGCCGTGGGAGCTTCGCTTGTTCTCTTTCATCGGATCGTGGATGAAATGATGAACCTCCAGTTCATCGAGAATGAGATTCTCTGTGTCTTGTTCTTGGTGAACCCGATCTATTGGGTGGGGATGGGCCTGATCTGGGTGATCGGGAAAACGCG
Source organism: uncultured Verrucomicrobiales bacterium (assembly GCA_964351855.1). Classification (GTDB taxonomy): domain Bacteria; phylum Verrucomicrobiota; class Verrucomicrobiia; order Verrucomicrobiales; family DEV007; genus JBCDHN01. The sequence goes on along the minus strand of CAYGQD010000041.1, from coordinate 20,088 downwards.
AGAACCCCGCCCACGTCCTACCGCACCGTGACGGCCTACCAGGAAACCGCTGCCTATGTCCGGGAATTGCTCAGAGACGCGACGATTGATGAAGACGCGCTCGCTCGGCCCATTTCCGGATGCGATCTGGCGCGCTGCCACGGAACCTGCTGTCATGATGGCGTCTATCTGAATCCGGACGAAAGTCGGGTGATCCGCCAGCTCGTTGCGGAGAATCGCAAGACGTTGAACGGTTTCGGGATCGATCTTCCGGAAAACCCCATCGTCTTTGGCAAGACGGAAACCGCGTCCGGTCCGAAGACGGCGACTCGACCCGTCCCTATGGCTGGCCTGGTCGAAGACTACCCGGCTCACTTTGCCGAAACGAACTGCGTCTTTCTGGCGGAGGACGGCCGCTGTGCTCTCCAGCGCTTTGCGGAAAGTCGCGACCTCCATCCCTGGTATTACAAGCCGTTCACCTGCTGGATGCATCCCTTATCGATTCAACAGGCGCCGGGTTCCCCTCCTCTGGTCACCCTCCACAGCCCGGAAACCGATCCCCAGATGTCGGCGGACTACCCCGGGTTCGTCAGCCAGACCCATTGTGGTCGGATTGACGCTTGTGGCCAGCCCGGGCGCACCGTCCTTGCTTCGGAACTCGCCGCGCTTGAAGAAATCGCCGGTCACCGGCTTCCTCCTTCTGCGGCCCCAACGCAAAGCGGGCTCACCGTTTCCGATGAGCCCGCCGGGTAAAGATTCAACAATGTCTTTCGCAATTAGCGGACGCGAACGCTCTCGCCGTGGGTGCAAATCTTGTCATTGCCTACCGTGGTGATGGTGTAGACTTGACCTGCGACGGCTCCACCGGCAGGAACCGTCACCGAATCCATCGGCATGGCGAACTCGAGGCCGCTGACCGTTTTGAAGACGATATGATCCGTGGTGACGACCACATCGCGACCGGTGTGATTGCAATAGCGATACTGCACGTTGGACACGGTCCGGGTCCCGAAGCGCTTGCGCTCCATGAAGTAACGGGCCTGCAGCTTCACGCCACCGACCATGCGGATGTTCTTCCAGCCGGTCCACTCATGGGTCTTCGGGCCTCCGGTGCACTCGGAACAAGGGCCACCAATCGCAACAGCGGAAGAGGAAGTGAACGCGAATGCCATCGCGATCAAAACGACGCCCATGATTGAGGAATTTTTAGATTTCATGATTACTAGTAGTTTGGTGTTTATGGTATCTTGGTTTCGGTTGTCACCCTTTCGCGGTTAGCTTTGGTCTGCAAAAGTTTTTTCTCAAAACTACGATATTTTCGCAAGGACATTTTCGTGACCCAAAGAGCAGATCCCATTTTCCGCTTTCGCCTCGCTCGAAGCCGGGTTAGTTGGTGCCCTTTTAACCTGAAAATCCTTTCATGAATACCCAGTCCATCACGCCGGAACTGTTGGCGCAGACGGTCATCGCCGTTCCACCGCTTGCTCGCGACGAAGATTACGCGCTGAGCAAAGCCCAAAACCAGCGCATCGTTCGGCACCTGGAAGCCGGTGGAGTCACCACCTTACTCTACGGGGGAAATGCCAATCTCTACCACATCGCACCCAGCGAATACATGGCGATGCTGGAGATGCTCGAAGAGATTGCCGGTGCGGATACCACGGTGGTCCCGGCCGTTGGCCCATCCTACGGAACGATGATGGACCAGGCGGAAATGCTCCGAGGAAGCGGTTTTCCTACGGCGATGGTGCTCCCTCAGGTGGGATTGACCACGGAAGAAGGTGTCCAACGCGGCATTCGCAACTTCGCCGAAGCGGTTGAGAAGCCGGTCGTGGTCTATCTCAAGCAAGAAGGCTACCTCTCCGTGGAGAAGACCAAGGAGCTGGTCGATGACGGCCTCGTTTCCTGGATCAAATACGCCATTGTCCGCGATGATCCCAGTGACGACGAAGAACTGCGAAAGCTGGTCGATCTCGTCGATCCCAGTATCGTTGTCAGTGGAATCGGAGAGCAGCCTGCCATCATTCATCTGCGCGACTTCGGCGTGGGAGGATTCACCTCCGGCTGCGTCTGCCTCGCTCCGCGTCTCTCCATGCAGATGCTGCGTCAGATCAAAGCGGGCGAGTTCGCCGAGGCCGAAGAAACGCGCGGCATCTTCAAGAGGCTCGAAGACCTGCGAAACGAGATCAATCCCATCCGCGTCCTCCACGAAGCCGTCACCTTCTCCGGCATCGCCGACGTCGGCCCCATCCTCCCCCTACTCAGTCCCATCGAAGAGGCTGATCGCAGCCGGGTTCGGGAAGCGGCGCAGACGCTTTTTGCGGAGAACTGATCGGAGCGATAGGAGATCGCGGGGGGGGAGGATCCGCAAACTGGAAAATCTAGCGTTGACGTTAACCGGGGATTTTGGCAAAATGCCCTTCCGTGAAAAAACGCCCTCTCTCCCCCAATTTAGTCGCCACCCTTTCTCTTCTCGCTGCGAGTTTCTTTCCCGCAGGTGCTGCTGAACCTTCTTCCGGGACGGATGGAGGATTCTTTGACTTGTTTGGTCGAAAGATCGAGCCGCAGACGCAGAACATTGATGGCGCGATGCCCGAGGGCGAACTCAAAATCGTAATTAACCCGAGCAAGCCCCGCTTTTTCAGTCGGAAACGCAATCGCGCCTCTAAGCCGGTCGCTCAGCCCCGCATTCCCATCAACGCCCGCCGCATTACTTGGGGCCGGAAAGACGAGCTCTACGTCAACACGACCACGAGCAATCAAGCCACCCACATCGTCCGCAGCGGGGATCGCGTGGTGTTGAAGAACTTTGATTAGGGAGCTTCAACGTTTCCGGCGGGACGCGGTTTCTTTGGTTCCGTCTGACCAGGGGATACTTGCCATGTATCCGGCGACAAACGCGGTCGCGATTCCCAGGGGCGCGTAGAGCAATCCGCTCATCGGGGTGAAATAGCGTGCCCAGACCAAAACCACCACGCCCAGGCTGGCTCCCACAATTGCCCCTTTCGTGTTTCCGCGTTTCGTGAACATCCCGAGCAGGAAAATTCCACATAGCGGGCCCATCACAAAGCCGATAATCGTCAAAAACGTCTTCCAAGCCGACTCGATATCGCCCCACGCCAAAATCAGGGCAAACAGCGTTCCCAATCCGCCGAGAATGACCGTGAAAATCCGGGCCAGCTTCAGGTACTCCTTCTCGCTTCCTTTCCAGCCGAGTCGCCGGAAGAAATCGGTGACGATCGAAGTCGAGGTGCTGTTCATACTGGTCGAAATCGTGGACTGGGCCGCTGCGAAAACAGCCGCAATCACAATCCCGGCGACGCCGACCGGCAGTTCTCGGGAAATGAAGAGTGGGAAAATCGAGTCGGTTTTGAAGGTTGGATCGATCGACTCCGGGCGCGATTTGTAGAAGGCGTAAAGCGCGGTCCCCAGGCCGAAAAACAGAATCGTCGCAACCCCAGACATGACTGCGTTCAACCAAACCGCCGACTGGGCATTCTTTTGAGTCGGGGTGGAAACGTAGCGCTGCACCACGGCTTGATCCGAACTGTAGGGAATGATCGAACTCCCCAACCCGCCTAAGACGATCACCCAGAATGCGCTCGTCATGTAGGAAGTCGAACTCCAGTCAAAATCGGCCCATCGCAACTTCTGATCCTCCATCGCAACCGCCTTCAGTTCGCCGAATCCTCCGTCGAGTCCCGACACCATGATTCCAAAGCTGAGCAACGCGCCACCAATCAACACAATCGCCTGAACGGCATCCGTCCAAACCACAGCTTCCAAGCCTCCCATCGTGCAATAGGCGATGCTGAGAATTCCCATTACCAAAATGCAGCCCTCCAGCGAAAGCGGAGTAATCGCAGCGAGCGCCAGCGCGGGAAGATACATTACGATCGCCATGCGACCGATCTGAAAAAGCACGAACGAAGCACTGGCGAACAGTCGGATTCCCAGATTGAAACGACGTTCGAGATACTCGTAAGCTGATGTGGCATTGATCGATCGGAAATAGGGAATGATCCGATACACGACGAGCGGCGCGCAGATCAGAATTCCCGCATTGATCAACATGTAAACCCAGTCGGTCGCGAATGCTCTAGCCGGCAACGCAATGAACGTGATCGAACTCAGGAGCGTTGCGAAAATGCTCAGCCCAGCCACCCACGCCGGAATCCGCTGTCCTCCTCGAAAGAAGTCGTTCGTGTTTTTGTTACGCTTCGAAAAGAAGAAACCGATTCCCATTACCACTCCGAGATAAAGCACGATCGCGACCCAATTTCCCGCAGCGAACGTCGCGATCGACTTTCGAGGTTCGATCATCCAAACAGCCTTGGTTCGCACCCGAGGACGAACCTCACCACTCGCAAGAATGACCTGATCACCCCACTGCACCGCATGCGTCGTCACCTGATTCTGGGGCATTTCCCCCGCTTCGATCCAGGTATCGGTGATCGTGTGATAGGCAAAGCTCGTTCGTGGGAACCCGGGATGCTCGTCCTTCAATTCGTCCGATTGAGCAAACAGCGATCCATCCGCTCCTCCAAGCGTAAAGATGTGACTCTGCCCAATCGCCATGGCGGTTCCAGCCGCTTGGGGACGTGGAAGGTTCGCCCGCCTGCGCCATGGCTGATCGGCGCGCTTCGGGCTGAATTCGTAAACGTCTTCAAGAAACTTGGTTTCTCCAGATTCATCGACGTGGCGGCCACCAAGCAGAAAGAGACAATCTTCCCGACCGTTGCTTTGCACCACCAGGGAACTGAACGCGCGTGCCGGGCCCGGCCAACCTTCCAACTTCTCCCACTTGAATTCCTCTGCATTTCCCCGCTTGGACCAATCGAGCCGCCACAAGTTGTTTTGCGCCGACTCGAGCCCAAAGCCTGAAGTTCCACCGGCAACATAGATCACGCTTTCTAACTTAGCAGCTGCGCCGTAGCAAAGCGATTGAGGAAGCGACGGCAGTTGCGTCGACACGGCCTCATCGCCTTCCAAGCTCAGAAGAAACACATCGGCATAGACTTGCTCAGCATCATTCCCACCGATGCAAATCACTCCTTCCGGGACACTAACGCATGCCCCATAACCGAGCGATCGAGGAAGCTTCCCGACCCTTCTCCATTGCGCACGGTCATCACCAAGAGCCAACGCGAAAATGGTATCGTGCCAGACCTTCCCGTTCTCCCACACCGGTTCTGGAAAATTCGCTCCGCCAGCGACCAGCAACTGGTCGTTGTGCACGCCAGTGAACGGACCCGCCAAACCCAGCTCCGATGGGAGCGGCGCCAGCGACTTCCAGTCCAGCGGATGCTCGGCTCGCGCGCTGAACGCTAAAAGAATCAGGATCCACGCTACAGGAATGAGGTTCTTCATGCCTTCACTTCAGCGAGGGTATTCACGGCCCAATGGTCAAAACCCAACTCATCCAAAGCAAGATCAATCGCTCGCTCCTGATCGGAACTCAATTGCGTCATTGGGAGCCGCCGCGGTCCGCAGTCCAAGCCCAATCGTTTCATGGGATACTTGATTGCGGCTTCACCGCCTGCTCGGATGATCGCCTGAATCATGGCGATCGACTTGCCTTGGAGCAGACGAGCGTTCTCCCAATCGTTTCCCTCGAACGCGCGAACGATCTCGCCGTAGAGCGCGGGTGCCAGGTTGTAGGTGCTCCCCACTGCTCCGCGTGCACCAGCCGCTAAACTGGGAAACAGCATCTCATCTCTCCCGAACACCAAATCGAATCGTCGATCGCTCAGGGCCTGGCACGCGCTGAATTTGCTGAGATCGGCATCCGTAAACTTCATCCCGCGAAGGTTCGGAATCGCCTCTTCTCCGCGAACCAGAAACTCCACCGGATCGACCGCCAAACCCGTCAGCCCGGGAATGTGATAATAGTAAAAGGGGAGCGAAGGCGCGGAGTCCGCCACTTCTTTGAGGAACGCGACCAAGGTCTGACTGTTTTCCGCCTTGAAATAGTAGGGCGCGATCGCGGAAATCGCAGTCGCTCCCAATGACTCAGCGTGTTGACCCAATTCCCGGGCGTCTTTCAAACAGGTGTGTCCGATATGAACGACGGTTCGCAGCCTGCCGTTGGCGGACCGGAGATAGGCTTCCGTAACCGCTTTCCGCTCTTCGATCGTGAGGGACGGGCCTTCCCCCGTGCTCCCACAAATGTAAATGCCGGAAACGCCGTTGGAGATCAGGTGCTCCGTCAACTTCGGAATTAAATCGAGGTTCACCTCACCCCGTCCGTCAAAAGGAGTGAACGTCGCAGCAATGATTCCGATGAGGGGATCTGAAAGGGTTGGCGAAGAATTCATGAACTTTCCAATCATTGCCGAGCCAAGACGATCTGGCTATTACGAGAAACCACTGGTAAATGTTTACCAACCATGAAGCTACGAGTTCACGCCTGCTCGGTCAAAACGAGGAAAAGCGGTCCGGAACCCTATCGGGTCACGAGACTGACCTTTCTTCGGCTGGTGAAAGGTCGAACTCGGTGGACGATCGACGGAACGCCGTTCGAGCTTCGAGAGGGCGACGTTCTGGTGATCAGGCCCGGCCAAATTTTCAGTGGAATCGAATCTTCCGAACAAGTTTCGATTCACGCCGAGCAGATTGAACTCGATTGGAACTCGAAGTCCGGAAACCGCAAGGAAAGGTTGAAGATCGGCTCACCATTCCAGCCACCTCAAGCGTCCCTCCTGACAACTCAACTGCAGCAGGCTTCCTCGCCGGTTTTCTCTGCGACCACCCACATCACCCTGCTGTTTGCCGAGCTCATCGGTGGATCGAAAGAGGACTCGGCCCTCGCCATTCTCCGAACCCAAACCTGTGCCGCCCACCTTCTCACCTCAATCTGCACCGCCCTCCACGAACACCAAACCGCATGCCGTCCCCCTGCGTCTTCGGACACCGAACAGCGAGTCATTCGGTTCTTGTCAGAGCTTGAAGCACGATGTCAGGATGAATGGACGCTTATCGACTTGGCCACCGAGGTAGGCTTGAAGCGTTCGCGATTTGGTGTCATTTGCCGACAAATCACGGGGGAAAGCCCCAGCACCTACCTCAATCGACTGCGAATTCGACGCAGTCGGAAACTCCTGCGAACGACTCCTCTTTCCATCACAGAAATCGCCTTCGATTGCGGATTCAACTCCAGCCAATATTTCGCCAAGCTGTTCCGTCGCTTCCAAGGTCACGAACCGACGCATTATCGTGAAATGGCCCGGGAAATGCAGGCTGGCGCTGGGATTCGGTATCTCAAAGGAGATTCTGCCCGAGTGATCGCTTTCGCAGACGAAGTCATCGGAAGCGGGGACTTTTTGATTCTGGGAACAATCGCGCTCGATCGCCTTGGTGGCACGGCGGCCTCGCTCGAATTCGGAGGCGACCGCTTTGGCTTCGATGGACGCGAAGGACGATTTTTTCTGGAGGGCGAAACCCTCGGAGCGGTTCAGTTTTTCCAACGCAACGCAGGAATCATTCGCGAAGAAATCCCTTTCTCTTTTCGGCTCCAACGAACCGGCAATCGACTGCGAATCACGGTCAACGATCATCCTATTGCGACGCTTAAGGATGATCCTGAACGGCCCATTGGACGAGTCGGGCTTCGTCCGCTGCGCAATGGGATTCACCTTTCTCAACTTCTCATCAATGGTCGATCAGCCAGTCTGAAGGAGGGAACGACGCGTTGAGGATTTGGTAAACATTTACCACTGGCAATCGATTATCGCTGAATCCGGGAGAAATGCTTTTATCCTCGAACAATCCATCCATGAAAAACGCCCCCATCCTCATCTTCCTTTTCTTTTCCGCGATCGCGGTCGCAGAAGAAGCTCCAAACCTCCCCATTCTCGATCTCTCCGATCAGACGCAGCGCCACGTCATCATCTCGGCCGGTAGCGAAACGGTCTACCAAGGTCATCCGACAACCTTGCTGATGCCAGACAAGGCGACGATGTTCGCCGTTTGGTGCATCAATCACGGTGGCTCGGCGGGACCGATGGCAAAGAGCACCGATGGTGGCCTGACGTGGGCGAGACTTGATGATCAACTCCCACCTGGATTCAAAACGCACCAGAATTGCCCGAGCATTTATCGAATGGTCGATCCGGATGGCAATGCCCGACTCTGGGTGTTTTCTGCAGCGCTGGGCAAACGTGGTGGCCCCGGCATGCCGAGCATCATGAGCGAAGATGATGGGGTAACCTGGAAGGAGATGCCACCGCTGAATTTCCCCTGTGTCATGACGTTCAGCAGCGTATTGAAGCTGAAAGATGGGCGCTACCTCGGGCTCTATCATCGCGGCCCGGACGGGAAGGACCGGCCTCCTCTCGAGGTGATCCAGACGATCTCGGCGGATGGCGGTTTGACGTGGTCGGAGCCGGAAATTGTGGCTTCGGGTGAGGGGAAAAACCCTTGTGAGCCATTCGTCTTTCGCGCTCCCGATGGGAATGAGCTTTGCTGCCTGATGCGGGAGAACACGCACAAAGGACGAAGCCTGATGATGTTTTCTAGCGATGAAGGTAAGACATGGAGCACGCCGGTCGATACGTCGTGGGGCCTGACCGGCGACCGTCACATGGGAACGCAATTACCAGACGGTCGCTGGGTTTTTGCCTTTCGTGATCAAGCATTGAATAGTCCGACACGAGGACATTTCGTGGCTTGGGTTGGGACCTATGAAGACATCAAATCCGGGAAACCCGGCGAATATCGGATCAAGCTGCTACATAGCCATGCGAAGCGAACCAGCGACTGTGGCTACCCGGGAGTCGAGTTGTTGCCGGACGGAACTATCGTGGCGACAACGTATGTGAAGTATGCGGAAGGCCCGGAAAAACACTCGGTCGTCTCCACCCGGTTCAAGATTTCCGAGACCGATGCGATGCTGAAGGCTCAACGCTCCCAATGAAGGTCCTCTTCAGCGCGATCAGTTGCGTCGTTCTCACAGGGGTCGGCTTCGCTCAGGAGCGACCGGATGTTCTGTTCATCGCGGTGGATGACATGAACGACTGGATTTCGTTGCTGGATCCGGACTCGCCAATCCGGACGCCGAATCTGCAACGTTTGGCCAAACGGGGAATGCTGTTTACGAAAGCGTATTGCATTTCGCCTGCTTGCAACCCGTCGCGCGCCGCCACCCTGACCGGCTTGCGCCCCTCAACCACTGGAGTTTACGGAAACAAGAGCGATTGGCGAAAAGCGACTCCAGATCGGAAGACGATCATGCAGCAGTTTCAAGCTGCTGGATATGCGGTTCGCGGAGCCGGGAAGATCTTTCACCATCATCTGGAAGGCGCCTTTCATGATGAAGCCTCGTTCGATGACTTTCAGCCGATGGCACCGCAAAACATGCCTCCTGAGAAGCTGAATCAGTCTCCCAACTATGGCTCGAAAAACACCGACTGGGGCGCATGGCCAACTAACGAAACCAACACGATCGACTTTAAGACCGCGGATTACTGCATCGAAGCGCTGAAGAATCCGCCTAACGCTCAACCGTTGTTCCTCGCCTGCGGGATTTTCAAACCGCACTCCCCCTTTTTCGCTCCGCCCAAGTATCACCAGGGTTACGCCTCGATCGAGATGCCGGAACGCCTGGAAAGCGATTGGGATGACCTTCCCAGCGGCGCCCGATCGTTGATGCGCAAGAAACAGTGGTTCTGGAAGGGAATGCAGGAAGTCGATCGTAACTTCCCCGGCTCCTATCAGCACTTCATCCGCTCCTATGCGGCGTGTTGCACGTTTGCCGATGCTCAGATCGGTCGTGTCCTCGATGCGCTCGACCAGAGCCCTCGGGCCGACCGCACCATCATCGTGCTCTGGTCCGACCACGGGTTTCATCTTGGCGAAAAGGACCACATCGAGAAGTTCGCGCTCTGGGAGAAATCGAATCACATTCCGTTCATTGTCGTCGCTCCCGGAATCACCGAACCAGGATCGCGATGCGAAGTTCCCGTCGACCTTTCGGTTCTCTATCCCACACTGCTCGAACTCGCCGGGCTCGAAGCGGACTCGATTTGCGATGGTATCAGTATTCTTCCCTTATTAGGAAACCCAACATCAACATGGGAGAGACCCGCCCTCATGACTTACGGTCGCGGAAACCACGCGGTTCGATCCCAACGCTGGCGATACATCCGTTACGCGGACGGAACCGAAGAACTCTACGATCACAACGCGGATCCGAACGAGTGGAACAACCTCGCTTCGCAAACCGAGTTAGAGGACCTGATGGCTCAGCACCGAACCTGGCTCCCCAAGGATGAAGCAACACCGGTCACGGATCTGAAACAGCGTTAGACAATCCCTTTCATTGAAGACACCCGCTTTGCTCAGGTTCTTTTTTTCCGAGAGGCGATGGAGGCCATCCAATGGTGTTTTTCGTCCTGAGTGAACCGGATGGAAAGCACCTATGCGTGGTCAGCGGGGAACGCCATCTCTGCTGGTGCCGCTTGGGCCTCGTACTTCTTCGCTCCGAAAAGTCGAGCGATAATCACGTTGACGTCATTTTGAATCAGGTAGATGGCCGGGATGAGGATGAGGGTGATGGCGGTGGCGAAGAGGATGCCGAACGCGAGGGACACGGCCATGGGGATAAGGAAGCGGGCCTGGATGTCGGTTTCCAGGAGCATCGGTGTCAGGCCGGCGAAGGTGGTCATAGAGGTGAGGAGAATTGGCCGGAAACGGGTCGCGCCAGCTTCCCAGGCCGCTTCGACCAGGGTGTGTCCGGCGGCTCGGAAGCGATTGACGTATTCGACGAGCACCAGGCTGTCGTTCACGACCACACCGGCCAGAGCGACGATGCCACACATCGACATGATGCTGAAGTTGAACCCCATGATGAGGTGGCCAAATACGGCTCCGACGAGCCCGAACGGGATGACCGACATCACGATCATCGGCTGAAAATAGGACCGGAGCGGGATGGCCATGAGCACATACATCATGAGAAGGGCGAGGAGGGCCTTATTCTTCATCTCTCCGATGGACTCATTCTGGTCTTTTTGCTCGCCTTCGAAGGAGTAGGATAAGCCCGGATGATTCTGCATCAGCTCGGTCAGGGCACCGTCGGGAGCGGTCAGCGAGGCGACGACTTCGTTCGCGTTCGCTTCGGAAGTTTTGTCGATGTCGGCAGTGATTTTGACGGAGCGTTGTCGCTCGGAACGTTGAATGGAAGCGTAAGAGCGGCCCCATTCCGCCGTGGCCACAGAATCAAAGGGAACCTCGGCACCGTCCTGGGTGCGGATCTTCATCTGGAGGAGGTTGGTGATCGATTCGCGCTCGTCTTCCGGGTAACGCACGAACACTTTGACCTCGTCACGACCCCGTTGCAGGCGCTGGACCTCATCGCCGTAGAATCCTTGCCGAGCCTGGCGGGCCACGTCTTCCAGTCGCAGGCCGAGGGCTTCCGCGCCGGGTTTGATGTCCAATTTCAGCTCGCGATTTCCCTCGCGATTGCTGCTCGAAATATCGATGACGCCGTCATAGTTCGCCAAGGCTTGCTTGATCTCTTCAGCGGCTTTTTCCAGATCCTCCAGGTCGTCACTGACGATTTCGAGGTCGATTGCGTTGCCGCCACCGGCTGCCTGAGTCTGGAAGGTTAGGTCGATCGCTCCGGGAATGGGGCCGGTGTAGTCCCGCCACATTGATGAAATCTGGTCGCCGGTGAGGTTGCGATCCGCCGCTGGTTGGAGCTCGATGGTGACTTCGCCGAGGTGGGGCGCGGAAGGGATCGAGCCGCCGTCCATTCCGTTTTGAAAGGGCTGAAAGCCGACACTGCCGAGCATGTGTTTGATCAAGGGGCGGCCTTCGTTGTCCGTTTCCTCGGCTCGAATCCGCTCCGCCGCGCGCTCGATTTTGGCAACTGCGGCGGCGGTGGTTTCGAACGGGACTCCGGCGGGCATCTCGATCTTCGCGGAGACGACGTCGGCCTCGACATTCGGGAAAAAGACGAACTTGATCCAGCCGCTTGCGATCACGCTGATCGTGATGATGAGGATGGCGATGAAGCCGGAAAGGACGACGTAGCGATTGTGGAGGCAGACCCGCAAAAAGGGCCGGTAAACGCGCTCGACGAAGCCTTCGAGCCCGCGGGCGAACCGGCGTTGAAACCGCAAGATGGGTCCGACTTCACGATTCGGATCGACCTTCCTCAGATAGCTGAGGTGAGAGGGAAGAATCAGCTTCGACTGGATCAGGGAGAAGGCGAGCGTGGGGATGACGATGAGAGGAATGTTCGGCCAGATTTTTCCACTGACGCCACTCAGGCCCAGCATCGGGGTGAAGGCGACCATCGTGGTTAAAACGCCGAAGGTCACCACCACGCCGACTTCGTGCGTTCCCTTGGGCGCGGCGATCTTCGGATCCTCACCACCTTGAATGCGCCGATAGACGTTCTCTCCAACGACAATCGCGTCGTCCACCACGATCCCTAACACCAGAATAAAGGCGAAGAGGCTGATCATGTTGATGGAAATGCCGGTGTAAGGCATCACCGCAATCGCCCCGGCGAAGGAAACCGGAATGCCGATCGCCACGAGCAAGGCCAGCGAGGGACGCAGGAACAGGGTGAGGACAATCGTCACCAGCAAGAGTCCGAAAAAGCCGTTCCGCGCCAGCAGATTCATGCGACCGGCCAAGTAGAGCGAATCATCCTGCCAGATCTCCAAACTGACGCCATCTGGAAGAATGTTGGGCGCTTCTTCGTAGACAAATTGCTTGGCGGCCCCGGCGACTTTGAGTGTGTCCTCATTCCCGACCCGAAAGACGTTGATCAACATGGCTGGCCGACGCTCGAAGGTGTTCGAGAGATCGACTTGCTGGAAGCCGTCGATCACGGTGGCGATTTCGTTCAGCTTCACGGTGGAGCCGTCCGGTCGCGTCACCACGGTGATGGTCTCAAACTCTGGAGCGGTGTAGCGCCGTTTCTCCGTCCGGATCAAGATCTCGCCTCCCGGCGTTCGCACCGAACCTCCGGGCAGATCCAGCGATGAACGCCGAACCGCCGCGACCACCTCATCCATCGTCAAGCCATACTGGCGCAGGGTTTGCTCGGACACTTCGATCGAGATCTCATAGGGCCGAGCCCCCGCGATGGCCGCCTGGGTCACTTTGGCCTTCCCGTTGTCATAAATCAGGAGGGCCTCGCGGACCTGCTCCGTCAGATCCACCAGGGTCTTTTCATCGGTATCGGCGGAAACCGCGATGCTCAGCACCTTGTTCTTGATCACCAGTTCCTCCAAAATGGGTTCCTCCGCTTCCTCGGAAAAATTCTGGATCGCATCCACCCGAGTTTTCACGTCGTCCATCAAATCCCGGACCTTGAACCCGACCTCCGCCTCCACCGTAACAGAGCCCACGTTGGGGGACGCCGTCGAGCGGATGCGCTTAATCCCCTCCAGATCTTGAATCGCCTCCTCAATTGGCACTACCACGCCTTTCTCCACCTCCTCCGGTGTTGCGTTCGGGAAGGGGACCGTGACCAGAAGCGCATCGATCGCCGTTTCCGGAAAGATCTCAGTCTTCAGGGTCGGCCACGTGGTGATCCCCATCACTACCACCAGCACCATGAGAAAGTTCGCGGCGACGTGGTTCTTCGTAAACCAATTGATGAGGGATTCCATGAGTCCGTTGGGATACGCCCGTTTGGTCGGCCCGGGCGCAAGGATCTTTCGCCCAAGTCTGCCTCAAATCAAACCGAAGCGTGCGTGGGACAGATTTGCAATCTGTCAGCATAGGCTTTGCACCGGACCGACAACGACAGATTGAAAATCCGTCCTACCCACCTCTTACGAGTCCTGTTCCGCCCATTCACCGAGAAAGAGCCTGACGCAGCGAAGAATCCGGGTGAGTCTGGGTCAACGGGCCGCCTGCTCATTCATCTGATCCATCGTTCGAAACCTACCATCATGCACATTTCCATCCTTTCCCGCTCCCCCAAATGTTATTCAACCAAGCGGCTGGTTGAGGCCGCCAAGAACAAGGGCCACAAGGTCGTCGTTCAGGATTCCCTCCGTTTCGCGATCGATATGGACGAAGGCAAGCCCGCCCTGTTCTACCGAAACAAATCGATTACCGTGCCCGATGCGGTTCTCCCACGCATTGGCACGTCGATCACCCGCTACGGAACCACCGTGGTGAGACAGTTCGAGCAAATGGACGTTTATACACCGAATACGTCCTCCGGAATCAGCAATTCACGGGACAAGCTGCGCAGCCTTCAGATTCTATCGCGCCACGACATCGGGATTCCCCGGACGGCGTATGTGAGTTACAAGGATGATGTCTCTGATGCGATCGCCCGCGTGGGAGGCACCCCGGTGATCATCAAGTTGATCGAAGGAACCCAGGGCGTTGGGGTGATTCTGGCGGACAAGCCGGAGATTGCCAAAGCGATTATCGAAACCCTCCACAGCGCGAATCAAAACGTCTTGATTCAAAAGTTCGTCGCGGAAAGTAAAGGGAAAGACGTCCGCGCGTTCGTCATCAACGACCGAGTCGTCGGAGCCATCCGGCGCACTGCGCAAGGTCAGGAATTCCGGAGCAATGTCCATCGGGGAGGGGTTGCCACGGCCATTGAACTCGATCCTCAGTATGAAAAGGCCGCAGTGCGGGCAGCCCAAATCATGGGTTTGAAAGTGTGTGGTGTTGATATGTTAGAGGGAGCGAACGGTCCTCAAATCATGGAGATCAATTCGTCCCCCGGGCTCGAAGGGATCGAGGGAGCCACCGGGCTGGATATCGCCGGAGAAATCATCGACTTCATCTGCGACCAGGCCAACATGCCGGAGATCGATCTTCGCCAACGACTCACCGTCAGCAAGGGCTACGGCGTCGCTGACATCCACATTCCTGTGGGCAGCAGCTTTGTCGGCCAAACGATCGCTCAAACTGGATTGAGAGATAAAGACATCGTGGTGCTGACGCTCAAACGCGGCTCATCCGTCATCTCAAATCCAAAATCTTCGCGGGAATTGGAGGCCAATGATTCTCTGCTTTGCTACGGGAAGCTGGAAATGATGCAATCCCTGCTCCTGGATCGTCCGAAGCGCGAAGGAAAATTGGATCCTTTGCCAGCTACGCCGGTGACGGAGGCAAGCACTCTGGTTCAAGAAGGGGCAAAGTGACGAACTAGTTTAGCCCGTCCAACGGACTGCATATTCCGGTTTTTTTAGAGGTTCTGATATGTTTGCCGCTGCGCGGTTAGGTTCGGATGAATACCGTTTTTTCCACAATTTCTGCGTTGCTCGTCAGTCACGAAGCTCGCTTCGTTCTTTCCTCGCGCCTTAAACTTGGGGAAAATTCGGCATCCTTAATATGCATTCTGCTGGACGGACTACACTATCTATGGTGCGTTTGAAAATTGGGGCGAGGCGCGCTGCGAGTGATTTTTTCGGCTGAGGATGATGGCTCGAGGCGTCGATGAGTTTCCTCACAGAGCCCCGAACAGCATTCTCGGCTGGAAAAAGCGCCGCATCTCCAAAAAATGCGCAGCGATTCTCTGAACCTTGAAACCACATTGGGCGTCCGTCCCAATTTTCAAACGCACCTTAGAGAACTTCGCCTCGTGCGGGCGGTGTTTCTCTTTCTCGATCTGGCTCATCGGGTTCTTCGCCGCGCCTGCGATCTCCATTTTCAACCGGAGGTCGCTTCGGACCTTCCTGGCGCTCAGCCCGTTCCCGTGCTTCGCGGTCACGATCCCTCTCCGCCTCCATGCGCTCCCGGGCTTCGCGCATCTGGTGATGCATCCGCTCGGTCGCTTCCAGGATCCGCTCTTGCGCTTGCTGAAGATTCTCCTGCAACCGGTCGGGATCGAATCCGCCTTGCGCTTGAAAGTGGAACATCGGTCGATGGTGGGGCGCTTCGCGTTCTCCAAGGGTGATTGCCACCGTCTGGTTGTCGCCGCGGCGAATGAAGGTGAGATTGATGGTCGATCCGATTCCCGCTCTCCGGACCAAGGCCGAGAGTTGATCCTGATTGACCAAGAGTTGGTCGTCGAGCTTCGTGACGATGTCGTGGGTTTCCAGTTTTTCGGCGGCGGGACTGTCCGAATGGACGTGGTGGACAAGAAGGCCGAATCCTTCATCGATGTTCAATTGGGCGCGAAGGCTTTCGTGGATGGGACCGGTCGCGATACCAAGGAAGGCTTCTTTCCGCATTTCCGGTTTGTCGGGATGATTGTGAGGCGGTTTTGGTTCGCGTTGGTTTTGCGCGGTAGCTGAGCCAACGAGAAAAAGAAGGGTGAGAAGCGTGGAGGCCAGGGGTTTCATGTGGTTTGAGAGGTTGGGTGGGGTGGTTCAGTCGTGACGCACGGGAACATAAAGAACACGCTCGATGGGGACACCTTCCTTCCGGGGATCATTCCGATCGATCACTTTGATGCGGATTTTCCACATCGGTTGGCCGGGTTCGACTTCCACGATGCCGTCGTTCTCCTGACTGACGAGCACCTGATTCTTGAGGGCGAAGGGGGAGGGATCGATCTTGGGCGGGTTGCCCCAAATGATGAGTTCATCTTCGGGATCGCCGAGGATGTTGGCTTGCGTTGGGCGGGTATCTTCTGAGGAGAAGAAGACATTAGCGGCAAAGAGTCCGATCACCAGGGCAGCAGCCACACCGATGACGCCGGGCTTTCGCCAAAAGGGCACTTGGATCACGTTCTGATGCGTCTCCCGGGGCAGGGGAGGTGGGCCTGCCGCAGTTTCCAATTCCCGGGCAGCTTGGCGGATGCGATCTTTCAACCCGGCGGACGGGCCGTGCGGAGCCAAGGAGCGCAACTCTTGTTCGAGCACGGCTTCGCGGGGATCTAACGGTGGGATTTCAGCATTCATGCGGTCAGTTCTTGGGAGTCGAGCAGTTCACCGAGTTTTTTCAGGGCATATCGGTAACGGCTTGCGACGGTGTTGATCGAAATTCCGAGGGCTTCGCCGATTTCGCGGAAGCCCATCTCGCTCCAGATGCGGAGGGTCAACACCTCGCGCTGTTCTTCCGGCAACTGCTGGATGGAAGCTTCCAGAGCGTCTTTGCGCTCCTGCTTTTCCAGGGTGTCTTCAAACAGGCTGATGGGTTCGTAATCCATGGTGCTGGTTTCCTCACGCTTTCGGCGGCGTTCGCTGCTGCGAATCCGGTCGAGAGCGGCCCACTTCACCGCTTGGTAAAGAATGGGAACGGGCTTTTCGTCAAATTGCTTTGGCGATTTCAAGAGGCGGATGAAGGCGTCCTGGACGGCGTCTTCCGCATCAGACATGCTGGGCAGCCACTGGCGTGCGTAGAGCACCAGCTGCTTGGCATGTTGGTCGTAAAGTTGTTCCCAATCGATGTCCAATGGAGGAGCAGGTTCGGTAGTTGCAGATAGATCGTCGGTCATGGCGGTGTTTGTCTAGACGATGTGAAAAAAAGGGTTTGAGGCCGGAAGGCGAGAAGATGGAGCCTCGACTCTGATCGCAGGTTTCGGGCTCGAGAATTGCAAATCCGACCGAAGTTTGTAATCCCCGTCTCGCGTCGGAATTCGTCAGCGGCAATTTCAGCGCTCGTGGTTGCCTTCGCGAGTTGTCAGGCGTAAACAGTCGCAATGTCCGAAGCGGTTCCCAACACCCCTCCCCGAATCAATCCCTGGTCGATCTGGCTTGTTGTCGGAATCATGCTCGGGGGTGTTCTGGTCGCCATCAACTACTCGATTCGCCAACGGTCCGAAGCGGAGAGTCCTCGCCCTCCTTATCTGAACAAGCTGGAGGAAGACCTGGAAGCCGTGAATCGCGATGGTTCCCGCGTTCGACTCAGCGGGATGAAAGGGAACGTCTTCGTTGCCAGCTACTTGTTCACCACCTGCCCGATGGGTTGCAGCGGAATCGCCGTCAAACTGAGCGAAATTCACGAAACGTTCAGCGATGATCCGCGGTTCAAGCTGGTGTCGTTCAGCGTTGACCCCACGGGCGACACGCCGGAGATGACCGACGAATTTCTGAACCGGCTCAATGTCGGGATCGATGACTGGTGGTATTTGACTGGGGAAGAGGAAGCAATCCGACAATACATGCTGGAGTTCTTCCAGCTTCACCCGACCAAGAAAGTGGACGATCCCGCGATCAAGTTTGTCCACGATATGCGGGTAGTCCTGGTGGACGGCAAAGCCAACATTCGCGGCTACTATCAACTGCTCCATCCGCAGGAAGAATTTGCCACGGCCAATTATCAGCGTCTCAAGGCCGATATTCAGTATCTCCTCGAACACGAAACCGCTCCCCTCCCGACTAGCGAATGACCACTGCCGATCTTCCCGCGCTCAACGCCCTACTCAACGCCACGGCCACGGTTTTGTTGGTCGCCGGGTTGGTTTGCATCAAAAACGGAAAGAAACGGGCTCACGGAGGCTTGATGATTGCCGCATTGGTCGTTTCCGCCGCGTTTTTGACGAGCTACGTCATCCACAAGATCTACCACCTGAACCGGCCATCGGATCACATGGAGACGATGGTGCGAGCGATTTATCTCCTCATTCTCATTCCTCACATTATTCTGGCGATCGTGAATCTACCGATGATCATCATGACCGTGATTCCGGTGATCAAACGGAACTTCGAGCTGCACAAAAAACGTGCTCGCTGGACCTACCCGATCTGGCTCTACGTCTCCGTAACCGGTGTGCTGGTCTATTTCTTCCAATACGTTTGGTTTCCGCCGCCCGGGCTCTGACGGCTAGTCATTCCGCGAAGTGGCGGTCGTGGAATCGCATCAAGTCGAGGCCTTGGGCTTCGAAGATTCCTTTCGCGCTGTGAGCTACGTCCGGGACAATCAGCTTCTCATAGGGAATCTTGGACTCGTCCATTTTGGCCATGAACTTGAGGTTGTATTCGTAGTTGAAGCCCTTCGTGCCGACCCAGAAGAGGATCTTGAGCGGCTTTCGCTCCGGTTGATCGGCGTAGGCTTGCGCCAAATCCCAGGCGTTGTAGCCCACGGGCAGGAATCGAACCGCTTCGTTTTCCCAGCCTTCGTTCTCTTGAATCCGCTTCTCCGGCTCATAACCGGAACCTCCCGGAGCGACTGAACTCCAGAGTTCCGGATGCTTGAACATGATCCGAGTGGTTCCACGACCGCCCTGGGAGAACCCTTGGAGCGCGCGTCCTTTCGCTCCGGGCCGGACGCGATAGGTGGCGTCGATATGGGGAATCAGCTCCTTCACGAAGACGTCTTCTCCCATGCCGTTTTCCTTCTCCGGGTAGTTGTACCAGCTCATCGGGCCGCCATTGGGAAAGACATAAATCGTTGGCCGAATCTCTCCAGCCTCGATCGCCTTCGCCACGTAGGCAGCCAGGCTGACGCTCTTCGATTCCGAACCGGGACGACCGCCGTGGAGGTGATACACCACCGGAAAGCGCGCTTCCGTCTCTGTCTCGTAGGTTGGCGGCAGATAAATGTAATAGCCGACTTCAATCCCCATCGACGGGCTCTGGAAGGTGCCGTGTTTCACTCCGGCGACGAGCGACTTTTCCCGAGCCTCCGGAAGGGGACTGCTCCAGCTAAACTTCGGCGTCGGTTTTGGCTTCGCAGGAGATTTGGGCGATTGTCCATAGCTGACCGCAGTGAAGGCGACCAGGCTCAACACCAGAAACCAGGAACGAGAGGGTTTTTTCAGGAACATGGGTGGAGCTTAGGAACAGAGCGGGAAGAACTCCAGATGATTTGCTGGCCCTTTTTCCCAGCCCAGCGTTGGAGGGCCAACCGCAGCGCGGCATTCGGAATGGAGGATTGCTCGCGATTTTCGTCAAACGTGCTAACCATTGCCCGCCGTTTTGTCCTCCAAACCCACACCGCCAAAACCCCGTTGGTCGATTGCCGATTTGATCGATCTGGAGTTCCTCTTGCGCGAGGATAAGTCTGCTGAGGCAGGCCGCGAGACCGCGTTCTTTGCCGAGGAAGTGGAGCCGTGGATCGAACCCGAGAAAATCGAGCGACCGGATCCGAAAACCCTGCGTCGCGCCTTTTGGCGTTGGCTTCAGGTCCGCAAAGTGTCGCTTGAAACGACGAAGTTACCGGGCCGGGCGATTTCCGGAGCTTTTGGCACGGTAGGTTTCGGCGCGATCATCCTGATGCTGTTGCTGGGCGCGG
>CAYGQD010000040.1:31285-41142 GCA_964351855.1 uncultured Verrucomicrobiales bacterium | reverse complement strand
TGTGCATATCCCAGCCCTGATAGCTCACCTCAACGGCACGGACATCGTGTTCGATAAGACGTCGAGCCAGCAGACATCCTTGACCAAAAGGATCGTTTCCATAACGCGCGCGGGTCGCGGAGTCCTCTGCCTTGAGGTCGAACGCCTGCAAATCTTTGCTCTGCATAATGCGGACGGCGTCGTCATACATCTGCGTGTAGGCGCGGACTTGTTTGACGTCGTATCGCTCTTGAAACTCTGCATCGAACTGACTCGCCAGCTCGAGATCTTCGTTGAGCTGTTCCTGGTCCATCCCCCGGAGTTTTGAATTCTTCAGACCGGAATTCGGATTGTTAATCGCCAGCGGCTCAAACTCAGGCTCGAAAAAGCCACCGCCTCCGTTAATCCGGCTGTTGCCACCGATGAAAACAGAACCGGGAAGATTCGGATTCATGCGGCCCTTGAACTTGAGTGCCCAGGCACCGAGCCCGGGGTGGCGAATCGTGGCGCGTGTTTCATAGCTGGTGTGCATGAAGTAGTTTCCCTGAACATGAGCTCCCGCGGTGGAAGTCATCGAATTGATGATCGTCAATTTATCGGCCTGGGCGGCCAACGACGGGAGATGCGCCGAGAGTTTGATGTGATCGACGTTGGTATCGATCGTTTTGGTGGGTCCCTGATACTTGTGCTTCGGCTTGGTGTCGAAGGTATCGAGGTGGGTCATCCCTCCATCCATATAGAGGTAGATGATATGCTTGGCTGCACCGATGCGGGGAGGCAGTCCGAGACCTGCCCCGGCAGCAGCACCTGCGCGGTTCGTCATTCCGAGTGCACCGACTCCCAGGAATGCTTTCGCGGTTCCTTCGATGAAGCGGCGGCGGTTCCATTCGTTCGCGTTGATGGCTGAGTTCATGATTTTTTGGAGGAAGACGAGGTGGTTGGTTGTAGAGACGGGGAAAGAATGAGGATTATTGGACAAAGATAAACTGCTTCGTATTGAGAAGCGCCCAGACAATTCTCTCGTAGGCGCTGTCGCCGTATTTTTCGACTTTGCTCAGTGCGAGTTCCCGCTCTCTGTCAGTGGGCTCGCGGGTCAGCATCGCCTGGAAAATCATATCGATCTTTTCTTCCGCGTCGCCCGCTTCATGGAGTCGACTACCGAAGACTGCGAAGGGGTTCGTCAACGCCTCGGCGATCGTTCCGTTGAGAAGGTTGAGGGCCTGAGGTACCGAGGCATGATCCGCTGCGTTGTCGATGACCTCGCGATCAGACTGCCCGAACTCCCGGAGAAAGTGACCTCGTGGAGCAGGTGATTCCAGTTCCGAAGCCCGTGCCATTTCGCTGATGAGTGAGGTGTAGGCCTTATAAGCTTTCTCCTGGTTGGCGAGCCACTTCTTTTTCTCCCTGGCGTCGAGGTCGACAGGAGGCTCCGGCATCGTCGGTTTCGGCAACTCCGTGAGAACGGAACGTTCGCCCGCAGCACTCGCGGACATCATGCCGCCGTTCATCTGCATCGTCATTTCTGACATTCCCATCGCAAGAAACAGATCGTCTTCTTTGACGTTCTCACCCACGTTGCGGTAACCAATCTCCGCCACGACCTCATCACTCCGGTTCCTGACAGCATAGTATTCCTGGTTAAGCTTTTGGTAGAGATCCTTGTCATCTCCCCTACGGGCGGCATTCATCTGGACGCGAAGAGTCTCTTGTAAGGGCTTCAGTTCTTCGAACACAGCGGCGATCTCCTCGACCATCGCGAAGTATTCTTCTTCGCTGCGTTCCGCGATGACTTCGTGGATTTTTCTCACCCTCTCAATCGACGCTAGCTGGGACTTGAGGCGCGGACGGTATCCATCAGCTTCGGGCAGTGCCAAAGCGACGATGGAATCCCAAATCTGCTCGGCACTCATTCGACGAAAGGTCGGACCCGCAAAATGATACGGCGCACCGAGAATCACCTCTTCGCGGTTTGCGGCCCGCTGGTAGGTGTCGGTGTTATACAGAACCTCCATGTACTTGCGCATATCGTAATCGAGCCTGCGCATCATCGCTTCGAGGTAGGCAAGGAGCTCCGGGTTGGCGACGACGGTGTAGTCCGTTAAATCATCGAGCGGCTCAAAAACGCCGTGACCATAAACCCGCTTCCAGAGGCGGTTGGCGATGACTTTGGTGAAGGTCGGATTATCCCGCGCCGTCATCCACTCAGCGTAAGCCTCGATGGTGCTGCCGTCGATGTTCTCAAGATCAATCTCACCACCGAACATGGTCTTCGCAGGAACGATGTCTTCCGGCTTCGCATCATCATACTGGTAGTCGTGCGGTAACCTGATCGGCCGCACCTTCTCCGCCGAGTGAGCGAATTTCAGAGGCTGATAGAGATCGTTCTCCGCCCGCTCTACTTCCCGTGTGTCGCGAAGGTAGGCTTCCACGGCCTCAAGTGCCTTCTTCCCCAATTCCCGGAATTCTTTGTCCGTCAATCCCAGCCGCTCGAGGTGGAACTCATAATTTTCCTGCTGCACGTAGCGATCGAGCATCCCCTGATTCAAAATTTGCGGAAAGCCTTCGATTGGAACCGCCTTCTTTTGCGCCTCGAACTGTTGCTTTTTCCGGTATTCATTCATAGCGACGCGGTGGGGAAAATTATCGACCCGGTCGCGCGCATCCATTCCGTAAGAAAAAGCTGCCATCTTGAAGTAATCCATCTGCGTCCACTTATCAAAGGGATGGTCGTGGCACTGAGCGCATTCGAGCCGGGTCCCCAGAAAAACCCGGACCGTGTTTGACATATTATCAAGAGGCATGCCCCGATCTCGCAGATAATAACCCACCGCGCCATTTTCCCAAATCGTGCCGCGCGCCCCAACCATCTCACGAACGAATTGATCGTAGGGCATGTTTTCAGCTAACGCTTTTTTGAGCCACAACTGATAGGCCGCCTCGCCCTCGGCAGCTTGGCTCCCGAGCTCGGTATTGATTCGCAGCACGTCTGCCCAGAAATTATAGCCATGGCTGACGGCCCCGTCGCTCTCGAGCAAGTCGGTGATCAGTTGCGCGCGTTTGCGGTCGTAGGTCGAGCCGTGGAATTCTTCCGCTTCCTCAATCGTCGGAATGCGCCCGACGATGTCGAGATAGGCACGTCGAACGAACGTTTCGTCATTGATCTCAGGGTTCGGCTTGAGATCGTGTTTCTGAAGCCCCGCTTGGACTAGCGCGTCGATCTCCTTTGCCGCTTTGTTCACATCGAATGGTCCGTTTCCGGGGTCTGCAGCGGAAGCGAATGCATGCGGGGCGAACAGAAACGTGCTGAGAGCGAAGATCAGAGCATTGTTGAATTTCATGGGAACGGCAAACGGTTACCTAGAAATACACTCCCTCGGCGAGAAAATCTTGCACGAGTGCATCGGCTCAGAAATCAATGTATGGAAACTTTCTCTCACTGCGTGTCAATTTTGGCGAACCTCAATGGCAGCGGGAAATAAGGAGGGATGGCCTTCCCATGCAGGGATAGAAAAAAGCGGAGTTCCCATTCATGATTTCACTGATCCGAGCGCTTAAACCAGCCGCTCATTTCCTTCACGGCCGCTGGTCCGACGCAGGCGGCTCCGGTCCACCATGCGATTTGCATTCCGACAAACAGACCGCCTCCTACCATCGCTTTCTGTCCATCGCTGATTGGAAAGAACGGAGTCGATAGCATCGAAACGAAGAAAACTCCGGAGAGAAGAATGAGGAACACTCCGAGGCGAAAAAGCCAGGGCTTGGGGCTTCGCGGTTCTTGAGAGAATGGTGGATCAGATGAGTTCACGAACAAACAGGATGCGTGGATCGACCCTACCCTATCCATTCATGGAATCAGCAGATTTGTAAACCCGAATCATGCCCCCGCATGATCAGCCGGGATTTTGGGGTGGCCGGAGGAGCGTTGCCGGCGAGCGGCGGATTTAAGTTGGATTCCAGAAGGAATGTCAGGGGTATGCTTTTTATCCCCATCGTTTTGACGCGTCGCTCCAGCCCCTCGGTCGGCTGTCGCCATCGGCCCGGGATGGATGGGCTGCAGCCCCGTTCTCGGAAGATTTTCTTATTTTTCGGAAACAATCCCCGTGTCAGGTTCATCACACTACCAGTGACCAATCCCGAGGACAGTAGCGAAGCTCCTGACGCCCAAGAGGCGGTCCAGCTGCTTTTCGTGCGCCACGAAAAGACTCGATCCGAGCGTTCGTCAGGTCTCTGCAGCCTTCTCTATCCGATGCCGACGATGTGATGCCGGAGACCTCTCAAACCATTTCGCAAAAGGCATCCAGTTTCGAGCACGGCACGGACGGATCAGCAGGGAATGACGGCTTCCCAGCTTCCGTTTAGGACCGGTCTTGATCTCCTGATAGGGTCGAGCGGTGAGGAGCCCTTCTTCATCGATTCCAATGCGGACGCGCTCCGCCCCGTTGGCGGCGAGTTCTTGTCTTCGTCTTCTCCCTCGTTCCGGCCAAACTCTTTCGTTGCCCGAAAATTTTTCGCACAATTGGCATTTTTTGGGAAACAAAACCGCTGGGCGATTCATTGATTTAGGTGAACGACCTATCCGGGGACATTTCTGACACAGAGCAGGTGCAGCTTCTTTTCGTGCGACATGAAGGGGTGATCCGCGCTTTCGTCGCTGCCCTGCAACCGTCGCTTTCGGACGCAGACGATGTGATGCAGGAGACCTTCCTCACCGTTTCCCGGAAGGCTTCCGCATTCAAGCCAGGAACCAGTTTTGTGGCTTGGGCCTGCTCGATCGCACGACTGAAGGTGCTGGAAAACCTGCACCAGCGAAAACGCGCAACCGTGCTGAGCGAGGCCGCCATTATCGCACTGGCTGAGAGTGCGCCCCAGCCAGAAACCCAACAAGCGCGTGAGGCCGCCCTCGCACGATGCCTCGAAAAAGTGGCTCCCAAGGCCCGCGATCTTCTTTGGCGACGTTATTCGAGTCGGCAAAGCTCCGAGGAAATGGCGGATGCTCTCGGAATGACGGCGATGGCGGTTCGGATGGCGCTGTTCAAGGCGCGCGCTCGCCTGCGCGACTGCATCTCAGCTCAACTCAAACGCACTCTCTAACATGAAGCCGAAGGAACTCGACCTCTTAATCCACGAATGCCTGGAAGGCTGCCTCAGCGAGCAAGATGCCGCAACGTTGAGTGACCTGCTGGAGAACTCTGCTGACGCGCGCGATCGCTACTGGGAGATGGCGTCGATGCACGGATTGCTGGAGCACTCCATGCAGAAGGCTTCCCTGGGCGTGATCACCGGTCGGGGTGCGCAGCAGAGCGATTGGACCTCGCGCTGGCCCGGGTGGAGCCCGCTGACCGCAGCTACGGCAGGGGTTGTCTTTGGCATCTTGGGCGCGTCCATGGTCTGGGCCTATGCCTTGCCAACGGTCAAGCGGACCTTCGAGCGGACGGTCGCCATCGTTTCCGAAAGCTTCGAAGACGCTGATTGGAGGCCAACGCGCAGCTTTCCGATTCAAGCCAACCAATGGTGCGGTGACCTATCGGCACCCATAAATGCGGTTGCGGGCGTGAACCCAGCCGAAGGAGATCGTATGGTGCGGCTGACGTCGCAGAACCAGCAAAAGTTCGGTTACGCCAGGCACATTGTGGATGTGGCGGATCTTCCAACGCCAGCGGTTGGTGAAACCTGGAAGCTGAACGTGGCGGCGCAGTTCAACTCCCTCGAGTCCACCCACTCGCATCTCTATCAGGTGCGTTTGGCAGCGTTTAGCCAAGAGCCGGCTGCGATTCGGGATATTTGGAATGACGAGTCGGTTCTGTTCGACACCGTGCTGCATCACGTCAGCCGCAACATGCACGCGCAACCTGGCGAAGTCGGTTGGCAGTCGGTCCGGGCAACCATGGAAATCCCGGCGGGAACGCGATGCGTGGTCATTTCGCTCGGGGCCAGCGACCGCAATTCAGCCAACTCACAGGCGGAGCATTACCTCGATGATGTGCAGGCAAGTCTCGTCATCTCCCAGTCTCCAGCGGATTGAAACCAACCTGACCGAATCTGAAGCATCGGACTTGGGTCGTCCGGACATTCACGAACCACTTTCCCCTTTCCACCCCTACCTTATCCGAAACATGAAAAAGAAGCCCTCCTTACGCCAGCGTCTGTTCGGCGAGAAGAACTCAAAATCAGCATCCCAAAACGATCGCAAGCTGTTGCTGGAATCCCTCGAACAACGCCTGTTGTACTCTGCGGCACCGATCGATGCCGCGCCTGACGCAGAAGCCGAGCCGGTGGTGGCCGAGCAAGCTCCTGCCAGTTCAGGCACCAGTGAAGGACCAACCGTCAATCCATGGGATGAGGCGGCTCAGGTCTCCCACCCAGCCCCAGCACCGACCACCTCCGACAATGCCGAACCGAGCGCCAGTGAGGGTCCACAGGCTTCCGTCACGGAATCGTCTCCCTTGCCCGATCTTTTCCTTTCAGCCGCGCCCGAAAACGAGGTTACGCAATCGCTCGTGGACGGCGATTTGGAAGTCGTCATCCTTGTTTCGGAGGTTCCCCCATCGATCGAGCAACTGGTTTCCGCCAGCCCGGAAGGCAGCGTTCTGCTGACCGAAGCGGACGTGGCGAGCTTGGCGGAAGCCGCAGCCCAGCGTTGGGCTGAAGCGGGTTTGAGTGACGAGCAGTTGGCGGCTTTAAGTCAGATCAGCTACCAAATCGCTGATCTCGGCGGGAACTACCTCGGTGCGACCGAAGGGTTTGTCATCACGATCGATGATGACGCGGCCGGGCGGGACTGGTTCGTCGATAAAACGGCGGATTTGGATGAAGAGTTCCGGCTGGTTACGGGAACCCCAACTCAACTGATTGCAGAGGTCGAGCTTGGCGCAGAAGATCGAGTCGATCTGCTCACGATCTTGATGCACGAGCAAGGTCACATTCTGGGCTTACTCGACAACGGCGTGGCGGGCGACTTGATGAGCGGAAGTTTTGGTGCAGGAGAGCGTCGGTTGGCTGAGGATGGGCAGGCAGAGGGTGCAATCGCGGGTTCTCTTGAGGGAATTCATTACGCGACACTCGCTTGGGATGCCGGCGCTGGCAGCAATTGGGATACCGCGGCCGCCAACTGGTCGGGAGACACCTGGGACAGCACCGCCCCGGACGACGCCATCTTCGGCACCACGGGAGAGGGGACCGTCACGGCGACCGAAGCCATCACGGCCGGATCGGTGACCTTCACCGGCGGGGCCTACACCTTCGACGCGTCCGGCGGATCCCTCTCGTTCTCCACTTTGGACACCACGGGGGCAACCAGCGTTGGCTACAACGCCGTGCTCGCGGGGTCAGGGACCATCACCAGCAACGTGGACGGGACTTGGACTGGCAATAACTCGGCCTTCACCGGCATCGTGGATCACAGTGCTGGTAATATTAACGTACTTAGTGCCAACGGCTTGGGCACAGGCACCATCAATTTGAGCGGTGGTGCTCTTCGAGCCAGTGAAACTGTGAACCTCAACAGCTCGTTGATCATCAATGCGACGGGGGGGCAAATCGCCCAATCTGGTGCGAATCGACAGCTCGGGATACAAGGAACCGTCAATCTCAACACGGGCGGCACTGGCGTGACTCTCGCTGGTGCTTCGACAGAAAACCGCACCTTGCGATTCCTGAACGGTTCCATCATTGGTGGTGATGCTGACAATGTCACGGTCAGTCGAGGCCAGACCTTCATTGACTCGGGCGTCACTATCAATTATGCAGGGAGTTTCACGCTTGTGGGTACGACTCAAACTGCCACTCATTTCACGGCTCTTAACTTAGGTGATGGGATCAATCTCAGTTCCACTGGCAGCAACAACACCATTATATTGAGCAACGTGAATAATATGTATAAGATAGTCCAAGCTGTCGCCAATGGCACTGCGACCGTTGGTAACATTGAGCTTCAGGAAACTAACGCTGGGCAGAGTAGGTTGGGCGCCGGAACAGGCGGCACCCTGAACGTGAACGGCGTGATTTCCCAAGACGGAGGTGGCCGGACGCTCAACATCCAGGGAGGCGGCACCGTCGTGCTCAATGGAGACAACACCTACACCGGAGCCACGGCTGTAAATGGTGCGGGAACAACCCTGATCGTGAATGGCGACAGCTCAGTGGCCACCGGGAGCGTGATTGTCGATGCGGGAGCATCTCTCGGCGGGACGGGGACCATCGGCGGCGATGTGACGGTCAATGGTACTCTGCTCGGCAACGAAACCACTCTGGGTGGAACCGGGACCTTGACCCTTGCTTCAGGCTCGACGCTCGATCTGTCTCAAGTTGATGTTTCCAGTGCCGCCGCCAGCTACACCTTGGCAACATTTGGCACTGTGACTAACAGTGGTGCCACGGTTACCGGACTTCAAGCAGGGTATGCCTTGGATATTACCGCCACAGAGATCCGGCTGGTAGACAATGTTGCTCCGACCGTTACCGGTGCGACCAACCCAGCCTCCGCCGAAGTGGTCAACGTCGGCGAAGAAGTGGACGTGGAGTTGACCTTCAGCGAAGCCGTGACCCTTGCCAACGGTGCCAATGCCACGGTCACCCTGCTCATCTCCGATGGCACCATCGACACGGAAGTGACGGCCACGGCAACCGGCGACGGAAGTTCCGCGACCACCCTCACCTTCACCACCAGTGGGCTTCCCACCGGTTTGGCGGATCTCGATGGCGTCAAAGTGAAAGAGGACAGCCTGAGCTTCACCGCAGACGATCTTCAGGATGCAGCCGGGAACGACGTCACCACCATCTTCACCGAAATCGCGACCCTCACCAACGAGCAGGTCGATACCACGGTGCCACAATTGGTGGCGTCGAATGCGCTGACTCCAGCCGACGACGCGACCTCCGTTGCCGTAGGTGACAACCTGACAGCAGCCTTCACGGAAGATGTTCAATTTGGCACGGGGAACATCACCATCTCAGGGGGGACGAGCCCCATCGTCATTGACGTGACCAATCCCGGAAGTGAGGCTTCCATTGTTGGAGGCGTTCTTACGATCGATCCGGCGTCTGACTTGGAAGCCGGCGTAACCTATTCGGTCACGATCGATAGTGGGGCGATTCTGGATTCTGCCGACAATAGCTTTGCCGGAATCGCAGATCCCAATTGGACGTTCACGACCGAAGCGCCCGCCTCGAACCTCAACACGGGAGACATTGCGTTCGTAGGGTTCAACGCAGATGGAAACAAGGACTTTGCTTTTGTTGCCCTGGTGGATATCGCTGAGACGGAATCGATCCTCTTTACGGATGCCGGTTGGACGGGAACCGCATTTGACACCGGCGAAGGGCAAATAGATTGGTCGGCTCCGGTTGGTGGCGTTACAGCGGGAACCGTCATCACCATCAGCAACCTTTCGAGTGGAGTTCTCACCACCAACACAGGATCGGTCACTAAAAGTGGATCGATCAATCTTTCGGCTAGTGGCGATTCGCTCCTTGCTGTGAATGGAACCTTCATGATTCCCAACGCATTTTTGGCTGGGATCGCGACAACGGGTGGGGCTTCGGGATTCGGCACCCTTGCCGGAACCGGGCTCTCAGATGGCACCAATGCTGTCATCATTAGCGGAACCGATGATGTTTTGCAATATGACGGTCCGCGGACTCTCAACACAACCATGGCTGGCTTTCTGGCCTTGGTAAATGATGATGCCAACTGGCTTACACAAGACGGTTCGGGCGATCAGAGCAATGATTCGACAGCCCCCGATGTCCCCTTCGACACGACTGCATTCGTCATCGACACGACTGCTCCAACCGTAACCGTTGATATCGTCGATGCTTCCTTGAGCGATGGAGACAACAGTTCGGTCGTTACCTTTGAGTTCAGCGAAGACGTCACGGGA
>CAYGQD010000040.1:0-31185 GCA_964351855.1 uncultured Verrucomicrobiales bacterium | reverse complement strand
AGGCAACGCCGGAGCGACCGGAACCGACAGCGTGACGGTCGATACTGACAACCCAACGGTAAGCAGCGTTGTGCCAAATCTCACAACGATTGAAGACGCTAACGCAGGAACGGATACGTTCACGCTCACAGTGACCTTCAGCGAGGCGATGGATCAATCGGTCATCCCGACGATCGCGTTCCCAACTACCGGCGAAGATCCTGCCACCACGATTCAAAGTCCTAGTGGGGCATGGACGAATGCGACCACATATGTGGTCACCTACGATGTGACAGATGCCAATGAAGCGATCAACGACATTGACGTTCGAGTCTCCGGAGCTCAGGATCTTGCTGGCAATGCCATTGCTACCAGCGATGTTGTGGATGTCTTTAGCATTGACATGGATGGCGCCACCCCCGTCACGCTGACGTGGGACAACAGCGGAGGAACCGGGGAGTGGAACACGGGTACTGACAACTGGGTAGGGACCGAATTCTGGAACAACGCTGCACCGGACGATGCGATTTTTGGCGATACTGGTGCCGGAACCGTCACCGCGACCGAGGCCATCACCGCAGGAGCCGTGACCTTCACTGGCGGAGACTACACCTTCGACTCCTCTGGCGGATCCCTCTCGTTCTCCACTTTGGACACCACGGGCGCAACCAGCGTTGGTTTCAACGGGGTGCTCGCGGGGAACGGAACCATCACCAGCGCTGTCAGCGGGACTTGGACAGGTAACAATTCCGCCTTCACCGGCACGATCAACCACAGTGCTGGAACGATCCAGGTCAACAGCGCCAACGGCTTGGGGACAGGAACCCTGAACATGACGGGGGGAATTGTGGGAAATACAGTAGGGGGGGTTGGTACGACTACCTTAAACGACACCCTGATCATCAATATGAGCGGCGGAAACATCGGTGGTTTTGATGCGAATGACCAACTCCAAATCGCCGGACCGATCAATTTCAACACGGGTGGCGTGGTAACCCTCAATGGCATTAATACAGAAAACCGCACCTTGCGGTTCCTGAGCGATTCCACCGTCGGTGGAGACGCGACTAATATCAACGTTGGACGGGGGACCGCCTTCATCGACTCGGGCGTGAATTGGAACTACGGGGGGACTATTACCATCGTACGGACCGGGCCTGGTCCTTCGGCCCTGAACTTGGGTGATGGCATTGATCTCAGCAGCACCGGTAGCAACAACACGATTATCTTTGCCGACAGCACGAATAACGCAACCAGGTTGGTCCAGGTTGCCTCTGACAGCACAGCCACCGTTGGTAATATTATCCTGCAGGAAAACGCAGGCGGGTTGATGACGCTGGCCGCCAGTGGCTCAAACAGCACCCTGAACGTGAACGGGGTGATCTCCCAAAACGCAGGTGGCCGGACGCTCGACATCCAAGGAGGCGGCACCGTCGTGCTCAACGGAGACAACACCTACACCGGAGCCACGGCTGTAAATGGTGCGGGAACCACCCTGATCGTGAATGGCGACAGCTCAGTGGCCACCGGGAGCGTGATTGTCGATGCGGGAGCATCTCTCGGCGGGACGGGGACCATCGGCGGCGATGTGACGGTCAATGGTACTCTGCTCGGCAACGAAACCACTCTGGGTGGAACCGGGACCTTGACCCTTGCTTCAGGCTCGACGCTCGATCTGTCTCAAGTTGATGTTTCCAGTGCCGCCGCCAGCTACACCTTGGCAACATTTGGCACTGTGACTAACAGTGGTGCGACGGTTACCGGACTTCCAGCAGGGTACGCCTTGGAATTCACCGCGACTGAAATCAGGCTGAGAGATGCTGTGATCCCGACGGTTACCAACGTGACTTCATCCACGCCGAACGGAGCCTACATTGCCGGTTCCACCATCGACATCACCGTTCAGTTCAGTGAACCCGTTGAAGTCACCGGGACTCCGCAAATTACGCTGGAGACTGGCACAACCGATCAGGCGGCAAATTATACAAGCGGCAGTGGGACCGATACCCTAACGTTCCAATACACCGTCCAGGCTGGAGACGTCTCTCCAGATCTTGATTATCTCGCGACTACCGCCCTGACTCTGAATTCCGGGACGATCCAGGACGCATCGGGTAACGACGCCGACCTCACCTTGGTTGCTCCTGGCAATGCCGGTTCGCTCGGCGCCAACAACAATCTGGTCATTGATACCAGCAATCCGGCTCTTGACTCTATCGTCCGGCAAACGCCAGCCTCAGCGACCACCAACGCAGATTCTCTGGTCTTCCTCGTCACCTTCAGCGAGGACGTTTTGAACGTGGCTACCGCAGACTTCACGGTCAACGGCACAAGCACGGCAACGGTCACCGGTGTGAATCCAATCTCGGCTTCGACCTATGAAGTGACCGTTTCCGGTGGAGTCCTTGCATTGTTCGACGGAATCGTGGGGCTCGACCTGGCTACTGGCCATGGAATTACCGACTTGGCCGGAAACACGCTTCCCGACGGCGAGCCTGCCACCGACCAAGTCTACACCGTTGACAACTCGGTGTTGATCACCACCGGAAACCTCTCGATTTCGGGCGGCTCCGGAACGGGCGGAGCGTTTGTGGTCGGAGATACCGTGACCGTGACCTGGAACAATACCGGCTCGGGAGACAACAATGGGGATGTTACGGTCGTTTCCGTCGATTTCACCGAACTTGGCGGCGGCGCGGCAGTTGCTGCCAGCAATTCGAGCGAAACGTGGACGGCGAGCTTTGTGCTGACATCTGGAGCCGTGGATGCAGTTGACGTCAATGCAGTCGTAACCGCGACCGATAGTCTTGGAAACACCGGAAGCGCCAACACCCCCGATGTCACGGTTGATCGTGAGCTACCCGTCGTGACGGCGGGTGCAATGACCGTCACTGGTGATACTGCGGGAACCTTTGCCGATGGCGACACGGTGACCGTGCGGTGGGATCGCTCAGCCGCAACCGGAGACAATACCTTGGACGTTGATACCGTCACGGTTGACTTCAGCGAATTTGGCGGCGGTAGCGCCGTCGCCGCCACTGATCTTGGGGGTGGCATCTATGAAGCAGCCTATGTGATCGCAGGTGGCGGTGGCTTCACGGACGCAAACGCGAGTATTACTGTGGTCGATGATGCCGGGAATGTGACGACGACGACAGACGATTCCACCTTCATCGTGGAAGCACCCACCCCGCCACCAACCACCCCGACCGAGCCAGCAACTACGCCTCCGGTCGTCGTGCAAACCGTCACCCCAGACGGAACCGTCACCGGAGTCAATCAAGTCGTGGAAACCGTGGCTCCGGAGGAAGCGGTGGAAGACGGAATCATCGCGCTCAACCGGTTGATCGCCCTCTTCAACACCTTCCAATCCGACAGCAGCAGCTTCGGAAGTTCGGGCGGTACTTCGGTGGCGAGCGGGGGATCGACGACCGGTTTCGGCTTGGTCGTGGAAAGGATCTCGCTGCTGGAAGATCCTTCTGCCCCGAATACGAATCAGGACGGACTCGGCCTCTTCCTCCGCGCATCAGACCCGGATGGTCGGGAGACCTTCGTGTTTGTTTCGTTCGATCTGACTAACCGCACCTTTGGCTTCTTCAGGCCCGACGGCTCCACCTTCGATCTCGAAGCAAACTATCGTCAGTTGCTCTTTCCCGTCACCATCGCGAGCACCAGCTTCGACGGTCTCTTTAACGATCTGAACCTTGAGGACGGCGAAGAAGAACTGCTTGCCGGAACGAGTGGCCCCGGAGATGGGCAATTCCTTGATCGCGAGAACGCGGTTGCCGCGACCGAACAGAAGTCGATTCCCTCGCCAACCGAGGGATTGATCGAAGTGCTGGGTCACCTGAGGTCCGAATTCCCGAACACGGTCTTCGCCGGGGTTCAAGTCGGCGATTCTCCTCAGGAGGTCACACCGGTGATTGCCGGCACCGGAATTGCGGGGGACAGCGTTGTGATCACCGCGATTGATGAAGCAGGAACAGCTCGTCCGTTAGGAACTGTCGAAGTCGATTCGAGCGGGGATTGGCTCTTCTTACTGGAGGGGCTGGACCTCACTCAAGTCTCACAAATCGGCGTGCAACCCGAAGGAAACGATGGCGAACCACAAGTAATCTCGAGCGCCGAATGGACGCAAAAAGCGGGTGCCGCTGATCCAAGCGAAACTTCCCAGATCGCAAGTGGCAACCTCATCGGGCATATCGTCGCCGCTAACAGTCTCTCGTGAACCAAGGTCGCGGCTCCCGCATGTCTTCCCCGTGGTTGCGATTCACTTTTTGATGTTTTTGGAAACAATCGAGCCCCCTGTGTCATTACTCATGATGACCAATCCCGAAGACGGAAGCGAAGCACCTGACGCCCGAGAGGCGGTTCAGTTGCTTTTCGTGCGCCACGAAAACTCGATTCGTGCGTTCGTGAGGGCCCTGCAACCTTCGCTGTCCGACGCAGACGATGTGATGCAGGAGACGTTCCTGACGGTATCACGAAAAGCTTCAACCTTTGAACCGGGAACCAATTTTGTGGCGTGGGCCTGCAGCATTGCCCGTCTCAAAGTGCTGGAGAATTTCCGCCAGAGAAAACGGGGCAATGTTCTCAGCGAGGCTGCCATCATCGTTTTGACGGAGGACGCGCCCTCCTCTCAGTCGTTGAGTGAGAGGGAAGAAGCCCTTGAAGGATGTCTCGAACGCCTGACTTCGAAGACGCGTGACCTGTTGTGGCGGCGCTATTCCCGGAGACAGAGTTCGACAGAAATGGCGGAGGCCGCCGGAATGACTTCGACCGCCGTTCGCGTGGCGCTCACCAAAGCGCGCAAAGCGCTGCGGGATTGCATCAACACTCAACTCCAAACTGCCTAGGCAACCCGCCCCATGAAAGAGAATTCCAACGACAGTGAACTCGACGCCCTGATTGACGCCTGTCTTGACGGTCGTTTGAGCGAAGAAGAGGCGGACCGGCTGAGTCAATGGATCGAAGACTCCGGTGAGGCCCGTCAACGCTATTGGGAGATGGCCTCCGTTCACGGCATGATCGAGCAGGCGATGCAAACCATTTCGCTGAAGGCGGTGACCGGAGAAGGGGTGGTCACGCCCATGAAGCCGAAAGGGTCTTCCCGCTGGCCACGAATCAGTGCGGTGGCTGCGGGTATTGTGATTGGAACTCTCAGCACCACGGCGGTTTTTGGCTTCTTGGTTCCCAAAGTTACCGAAGTCCACCCCAGGCTGATTTCGGTGATGCGCGATGCCTTTGAAGACCCGAGCCAAACCTTCCAGCAGGGGATCGCCAGATATGCCAATGAGTGGTTCGTTCATGGCAACGTCGAGGTGGTGAAAACCGATCACCCTATGCCGGTCTCCGGTGACTATATCCTCAAAATCTCCGCCAATCCGGAACGGAAAAAGGGGCAAATCCACTACCTGATTGATCTGCACGACTATCCGGAAGTGTTAGAGTCTGATCGACGAAGCATCCAAGTCGGGAGCCACTTTTACACGAGCGGCGAGAAGGGGGGCGACTATGTCATTCGTATTGGTGCCTTCGCCGAACCGCCCGAAGAAGTCGGGGCGATCTGGACAACGCCATCGGAAATCCAGGATCGGTCACTCCAGCAGGTTTCCCGGCAAAGCCTCAAAAATGAAGAACAGGTGGGCTGGAAGGAATTAACGACCGACATGAGCCTACCCGAGGGCACTCGAACGGTCATCGTGGGGATTATGGCCTCACATGGGCGGAACGATCCAAGTGACCGAGATCGCTATCTGGATGCCGTGTCGATGCAGTTTGTGATCGATCCTCTAATGACCACCTCAGCAGATGTTGAGTAAATCCTTCGAATACCATCGTTTAAACATGATCTCTCGATTCTTTCTCCTCCTCAGTTTGCTACCTGTGACGGCCTGGTCGTCAGAAGAGGCGTTTCAGCAATACATCCAACCGATTCTCGAAACGCGGTGCGTGAGCTGTCACGGCTCGGAGCGCCAGAAAGGCGGGCTGCGCCTTGATACCCTGGAGGGAGCGCTAAAGGGGGGCGACGCCGGGCCCGCTTTCGTGCCCGGAGATCCTTCAAACAGTCTGCTGATCGAACTGGTGAACTTGCACGCGGAGGACGACGAACGGATGCCGCCAAAGGATGAACCATTGAATAAGCGACAGAAATCCCTCCTCTCGAGCTGGATCAATGCAGGCGCTCCCTGGGCGGGGACACTGGTAGCAAGAGAACCGTATGAGGTTCGATTCTCCGCCGTCCCGGCAACCGGCAGCCGGGACCAATTACTGGAGGACCCTGAATTGTTGCTGAAACACAGTCGAGTGATCGATCAATTTGTGAATGGCATACTGAGCCAGAAGGGAATCACTCCTAACAGAACGGCATCGGATGAGGTGTTTGTGAGACGGGCCTATCTCGATATCGGCGGACGCATTCCGACACTGGGCGAATATGAGGCATTCATGGCGTCCGTGGAAAGTGACAAGCGAGACCGACTGATCAGGCAACTGCTAGACTCTGACGCTTTCGTCAGTCACACGCACAATCAATGGCAGGATGCGCTGAGGGTGAAAGACTCCCACCGCAAGATCGATATGACTTCCTATAAGGTTTGGCTGCGCAAGGCGATCCAGGAGAACATGCCATACGACCAGTTCGTGCGGGAGCAACTCATCACCTCGGGTCATATCGAAAATCCAGAGGCTGCCGCCGTTGGCTACATCATGAGAGACCGGGGCATGCCGGATGATCGCGTTGCCACGACCATGCAGTTGTTCCTCGGGACAAGCATGGTCTGTGCCCAGTGCCACGATCATCCCACGGATAAGTGGACCCAGATGGACTACTACAAGCTGCTGAGCTTCTTTAACGGGACGGTATCAGCCAACGGTGGGGCGCTCGGCATGACTGAAGCCCTCCAGGAGAACGGGGCGACGCAAAAGGGTGATAGCATCCGGACAGCAGATGGTGTCGAGCTCCATCGCATTCGCACCGAACAACACTACAAGGTGCTTGGTGATGTGGTGATGGTCGGTGGCTACGGCAAGGTGCGCTTGCCGGATAACTATGCCTACAACGACGCGGACCCGAATGATTTGATTCGAGCGGGTACGCCTTTCGGCAATGACGTAGAAGTCGACTACAGCAAGGTGTATGAGCGGGAAGAACTGGCTGTTTCGAACAAGACCATGAAGTTCATGAACAACGCAGAGAGAAACGACTCTGAGTTGTCCGATGTCAATTCGCGGGCGTATTTCGCGGAGTGGGCTACCTCTCCTGAAAATCCCATGTTCACGAAGACGATCGTCAACCGGCTCTGGAGCCGAGTCTTCGGCGTACCCCTGGTCGGCGATCTCGTCAATATTTCGGAAACTCACATGGGGCCGAGTCCCGAGCTCACCGCCTTTCTTGTCTCCCTCATGAAGAGCGTTGCCTACGACCAGAAACTTTTCCTCGAAGTGCTCTACCAAACCGATGCCTACGAGCGGGTGGCATTGGATCCTCCAACTCAGGGAGAGATGCCGATCGGGGCTCCTGTCGTGCGGCGCCTCTCTTCCGAGCAGATCTGGGATTCTCTCGTCGCGATTCGGTCGCCTGAGCCAGATGCCGGTGTGACTAAAGGCACTCTCACGAGCAGGAATGTGATGTACCTCGAAATGAATAAGCGGGAAGGCGATGAACAGTGGGCATTCGTAGCGGACACCCGACCACTCGCCAAGAAAGCCGACCCGGAATTGGCGGGCGAGCTGACCGCAGATGACAAATTTGATTTGAACAAGCGAGCCTCGCTCCTCCCTTCACCGGGTTCCGCGGCCGGTTTTCTCGGTGTCTTCGGTCAAGCCGATCGCGAGGTAGTGGACGACAGCGTCCAAGAAGCCACCATCACCCAAGCGCTCTACCTTATGAACAGTGAGGTGGTGGAGAGTCTCGCGACTCCCAAGGCCAAGCGGGGGCAAAAGAGTTCGGAGCTGGTCGAGCGCCTCCGCTCCTACAGCGAACTCAATGAGGATACCATCACTCTGGCCTACAACGCGATCCTCAGTCGCGATCCTTCAGACCAAGAACTGGGCCTCGTGGAGTCCTACCTTGAAGAGGCAGGGATGGCAGCTCTGCAGGACCTCGTCTGGTCCCTCGTCAATACCAACGAATTCAAACTAAAGCGATAACATGATAAACATCGATTCTCTCAACAAAGCCGACGGCCCTACGCGCCGCGATGCGGTGAAGATGCTGGCGGCGCAATGCCTGGGCCTGAACCTGGTATCGAATTTACCGGCGGCTGCGGCGGCGGCGACCTCGCCGGGAGGCGGGAAGGCGAAATCGCTCATCATCATCAACTTCTCCGGCGGGATCAGTCATGTGGACTCGTTCGACATCAAGGAAGCCAACAAAGAAGCCAATAGCCAATCTGGACCGATCAAGACGAGTGCGGATGGCATTCGCGTTGGGAAATACTTTCACCGTATGGCCGAGTACATGGATTGCATGGCGGTGATCAACTCGATGCAACACGCTCTGGGCATTCATGGCGACGCCGCCTACCTCATGAGAACGGCCTATGAACTTCGGAGCACCATCACGCACCCGGAAATTGGAGCGTGGATGAGCAAACACTGCGAGCACCGTTCCGGAGATATCCCACCCTTCATCAAAATGGGTGCGAGAGGAGGACTGGGGGCCGGTTTTTTCCCGGGCAAATACGGGGCCCTGCCCATTCCTGATCCGAGCAAGGGGGTCAGTAATTCCTCGCTTCCTCAAGGGGTCACGGACCAGCGTTTCAAGAGTCGTGTCAGCCTGACCGAAAGCCTGAATCAGGAGTTCAGCCGGACCTTGACCACTGGACTCACCGAAAACTATCACGAGGCTTACGCTAACGCGGTCAAACTGATGGCCAGCAAGGATCTGGAAGTCTTCGATCTGAACAAGGAATCCGACAAGACCAGGGAAACTTACGGAAAGAACAACTTCGGGGCTGGCTGTCTCCTCGCACGCCGCCTCGTGGAGCGGGGTGTGGGGTGCGTCACGATCGACAACGGAGGCTGGGATGATCACTCCAACATCTACGACGAGTATGGAACACGGTCCGACACGGCGGATCAGGGTATTGCCGCCCTTCTGGGCGAACTTCGTTCTCGGGGGCTGCTCGAGAGCACCCTCATCGCGTTCACAACCGAATTCGGGCGGGATGCCAAACTTCGGAGTGACGCTGGACGGGGGCACAACCCGCGCGGTTACACCTGCATGCTCGCCGGAGGCGGGATCAAGGGCGGACAGAAATACGGCGCCACCGATGCGATGGGTCAAACTGCTGTGGAGAACATCGTCAGTCCGGCGGATTTCCACGCGACGATTGCCTATGCGCTCGGCCTCTCGACTGAAATTGTAGAAATGTCAGAAACCGGACGTCCGTTTACGCTAGCCAACGGAGGCAAGCCGGTGACGGCGCTGTTTGGATGAGTCGCGTTGACATGGGCTCCGGCTTCCGCGAATTGGCCGATCAACAGCTCGGGGAAATGGAACGCTTTGGGCTCTTGGTCGAAATCAAGAGCACGGATACTGCAGTTAGCCTCTCCAGGGCCACCTGGATACAAAGTGTTTAAAGTCCGAAAATCAAAAACCCTCAAGAAGGAATAAAAGATGAAAGAATTGAAACAATTTGCTACAGCGATCATCGCAACATGGTTGGCGACAAGTGCCTTTGCAGAAGAAATTCCAAGGAGGATTCAACAGGGGATCTTGGCCAACGCTCCCGGGATGGACCTGAATAGCGATGGGAGGATTACGGCTGAAGAGCTGAAGGCTGGCCGTGACGATCTGCCGGAAAATCTGCGGGTAATGCTGGATCTTTACCTCGATGCAAAAGGCGACACGAGCAAAGGAGACGAACCACCCAGGCAAAAAACCACACTATCAGCGCCACCTGAAACGACCGGCGACACGCCATTTCTTGACCCGCTCTTTGAGTATAAAGAAATCGAAAATGTTCCCTATGGCACGGCAGAAAGTGGCGACACCACCATGCCGTTGTTGCTGGATCTCTATCGTCCGGTAGCCACGGCCCGGTTACCCGAAAAACTGCCGGCCATGATCCTTTCCTTCGGGGGAGGCTGGCACAAAGGATCCAAAGATGTGAAATACATCAGGGACCTTTGCGAATACTATGCCGCGCGGGGCTATGTGGCCATTTCGATCCAATACCGCATTGCGAAGGACAACCCACCAGCTCTTCCCGGGCCAGCGCCGAACCCTGAGACAAATGAGCAATTCCGCTTTATGAATGCCGCGTTTCAAGATACCTGTAATGCGGTCCGGTGGGTCAGGACGAATGCTGAAAAATACCATATCGATCCGAGCCGGATCGCGATCGGCGGCGTGTCAGCCGGGGCAGTCAATGCGCTGCACACCGCATTCTGTGAGGAAGAGATCACCGGTCCCGATGCCGAGGTAGCTGCGGTGATTTCCCTGATGGGCGCGTTTGGTGCGAGCCATATTGATGAAAATGATCCGCCGGTTTTCATTGCTCATGGCACCAGAGACAACGTGGCCCCCTATATGTTGGTCAAGAGCATGGTGCAGCAGCTAGAAGAGGTGAACGCCGAATACAGCTTCTATCCTGTCGAGGATGTGGCGCACCGGCTTCAAACGATTCTCGACACTGAGTTCGACGGCAAGACCGTGAGGGATCACAGTCTCGATTTCTGCTTTGTAGCCATGGACCTCGGTGAGCTGATCCAGTAACCGCGTCCTCTGATTCTCACTATGAAAACTGCACTCATCCGCACCACTGCGATTCTATTTTTGTCAGGATTTGTGACTCTCTCGTTTGCCGAAGAGCAATGGATCGAACTTTTCAACGGCGAAGATCTCGACGGATGGACGGAGCGCAACAAGAGCGGGTCCTTTCGCGTCGAGAACGGCACCATCATCGGAACCGCCAAGGAAGGCCTCGGAACCACCTTTCTCTGCACGGACAAGGAGTATGGTGACTTCGAACTTGAGTTTGAAACGAAGCTGATTGATCCGGATCTCAACAGCGGTGTCCAGATCCGGTCACTCAACCGGGAGCCGAAGGGCAAGCAGAAGGTAGGTCCCGTCGAAGGGCCCCAGGTGGAGTTCGCGGCCAAGAGTCCGGAAAGGGGCTCCCGTTCCGGAAACATTTACGGCCAGGGATGGGGAGGGTGGCTCACCCCGGATGACAAGATTCGAAGTCATTCCTTCGTCAAGGGCGGGGAATGGAATCACTTTCGTGTCGTGGCAAACGGTGACCAGGTGACGACGTGGATCAACGGCAACGAAATCGTGACGACTACCATCCCGCCCGACCGCCACGCCACCCATTCGAGTGGATTTATCGGACTTCAAATCCACGGAATCAAAGCCGGTACGGGCCCCTTCGAGGTGGCCTGGCGTAACCTTCGGATTCGTCCTCTCACTGAAGTGATAACCCTGGATCAGCCTCAGGCAAAGGCAGAGGAATCCAATCGTGTCTATCTGAAGCACCAGGGTCCCGATACCCCGTTCCGCGCCCTTCCGGATTTTGCGGATCACGACCTGACCTTTTTCGCGAAGGCCCCGGAGATCAATTGCCCGGTTTCAGTCGTCGCGGAACCGGGAGGCGCCGTCTATGCCCTGTGCGATGGAAATGCCGGCCTGGGACGACTCCCGGACCAGGGATCAGTCTGGAGGCTGGTGGATGAAGATGACGACGGCCGCGCGGATTTTGCTACGCCCTATCTCCCGAACATCGATACGCCACGCGGCGGGCAATTTCTCAACGGGACCCTCTACCTGGTCCATCCTCCCTTTATTTCCGCCTGCCGCGACACGGATGGTGATGGGGTGGCCGATGAACGCAAGGTGCTGGCGAGCGGATTTGCCCATGACCTGAATTGGAAGCGTGGAGGGGATCATTCGACAAACGATCTGAAAATTGGAATCGATGGGTGGATCTATGTAGCGGTCGGAGACTTTGGAGCGAGTGCTGTCGGGTCAGACGGATCAAGCGCAAAACTCCAGACCGGTGGAGTGATTCGGATGCGCCTCGACGGCAGTGATCTCGAAATCTATGCCCGGGGAACGAGGAATACCTACGACATCGCCATCAATCATCGCCTCGACATCATCGCGATGGACAACACCAACGACGGCGATGGCTGGGACATGCGCCTGCATCATCTCACGCCGCTCGCTCACATGGGTTTTCCGAATCTCTTCAAAAACTTCAGCGAAGACGCGATGCCTCCGCTTTTCACTTATGGTGGTGGCTCCGGGTGCGGGGCGATCTACCTCGAAGAGCCCGGGTTTCCGGATTGGTTGAATCAACGCATCAGCACGATCAGTTGGGGGAAGCTCTATACCCATGATCTCGAACCTTACGAAGCCACTTTCGTGAATTCGGATGAGGTCACTCTCTCGATCAACAAGCTGGTCGACCTCGATGTCGATGGAAGCTCGAGACTCTACTTCGCAAACTTCGAAGGGGGCGGGGCCCGGATCGAGCCCGGTGCCATCGTCGGCCACATCGTCCAGGCAAAGTCAAAGGGATGGCAGTTCCGGGAGTTTCCCGACCTGTCCGGGGCGAGCATCGAGGAATTGATCCGCTTCCTGGATCAGGGATCCGCCGTGCTTCGTCAGCAGGCGCAGGGGGAGATCGTGGGAAGGACGACAACGGGAATTCAGGAAGCGCTTCAAATCGCGGCCAATGAAGCATCGGCATCCCTCGAGTCGCGAATTGCCGCTCTTTTTGCGATCAACCTTCGAGACGATCCCGGGAGTGTCGATTTGCTCAAGGGGTGGTTGCAAGATCCCGACCTGGCAGAGTATGCCCTGCGCGCGCTCCTGGATCGAACTGATCGACAGGAGCTTGCCCTCGAACCTGTCATCGAGTCCTTCCTCGAGCACGAAGACGCACGGGTCCAATTGCAGGCCGTGGTCGGGGCGGCACGACTGGGCATGCCCCAAACAACGGAAACCCTCGTGGCCCTGTCTCTCGAAGAACCCCGCGAGCCTTTACTCAAAGACGTCGCGCACGTCCACGAGGCGGTGCCACATACCGCGAGGCGTGCCCTGATTAAGATGGCTCCCGTCGCGGAACTTCATGCCCTCCTCGACGACCGGCGATTGCGACTGCCCGCCCTCGCAGCGCTTCGGCAAATTCACACTTCAGAAAATGTGGCGAAGCTCATTGGGGCTCTTGAGGCAGTCAGCAATCCTGACGAATCTCTGGACCTGGTGGCGGCTCTTCTCCGGCTCTACCATCAGGAAAAAGAGTGGGACGGAGATGCCTGGTGGGGAACGCGACCGAACAGCGCCGGCCCGTATTATCTGGGCGTCGCCTGGGAAGAATCGAAAACGATTGCCAATGCGCTTCGCGGCGCGGTCGCAACGATGAGCGAGGAGGGCCAGAAGGCGACTCTCTCCGAGGTTCGTCGTCACAATCTGTCCCTCGATGAATTAAATCTGTCCATCGAAGTTGATCCGCTCGAGCAATTGCTGGAGCAGGCGAGCCATACCTTCGAACAACAGGAGGATCTCCTGTCGATCGTGACGGATTCCAGTCGCACGAAGCAGATGCGCATAGACGCCTTTCGAGCGGCCCTCGAGGTGACGGGATTCACCTACGCGGAGTGGTGTTTGGAAAATTTGGAGACCCTGGCATTGATTGAGAACGAGACCGAGCTGTATGAGGCCCTGAGTCGCGACTTTGTCCAGACTCCGTCACACCGAGTATCTCTGATAGGGCGGGTCCCCAAGGCCGAGTCCAAGATGAAGAAGCTGAAGCCTGCTCAGAAGGCGCTCTTCTACGATATGATCTGCACGCTGGTCCAGAGTCCGCTCACATCAGAAGAAGACCGCAAGACGCTTGTCAGAGGAATGGATACTCCGAGTCGTGAGTTCTTCGAGAGTATCGGAAAATATCGAGCTGCTGCCTTCGAGCCTTTGCTCAAAAAGGCGGCAAAGGACCCTGAACTCAAAGCGTTGGCAGAAGAGATTCTGGCCTCCTTTCAGCAAGGGGAGACCGGGCAACTGGTAGGTGAATTGAGCCTGGAAGAAGCTTCTGCCGCCGTATTGGCAATGGAAGGGGACGCCGAGCTCGGTAAGGAACTGTATATTCGTCAGAGCTGCAACGCGTGTCATTCCCTCCTGCCCGATGAACCGCAGAAAGGCCCCTACCTCGGCTCGGTAGGAAACTTGTTCAATCGTGAGCAACTCATCACCCACATCATCAATCCCGGAGCTGAAGTCGCCCAGGGATTTCAGACCTACAACTTTCAACTCACAGACGGCACCTTTGCCTCTGGATTTGTAACGGCACGCGATGAGAAATTCATCGAGCTAAGAAACGTGGTCGGCATCAGCCAGAAGATCAGTGCCTCCGATGTCGCTAAGGAGGACGTTCTCGATATCAGCATGATGCCACCCGGCCTGGTCAATACCCTGACAGTCCGCGAATTTGCTT
This sequence comes from uncultured Verrucomicrobiales bacterium, assembly GCA_964351855.1. Classification (GTDB taxonomy): domain Bacteria; phylum Verrucomicrobiota; class Verrucomicrobiia; order Verrucomicrobiales; family DEV007; genus JBCDHN01. The sequence goes on along the minus strand of CAYGQD010000040.1, from coordinate 16,762 downwards.
CCCTGATCGACTACCTGCAGAGTCTGCACTAGTAGGGTTATAGCCGCACTATTCAACTCATCGACATGATCAAAACGCTTCTCTCCACGCGATATCTTTTTGCCCTGGTTCTCTGTTCCAGTCTGTGGCTACAACTATCCACCGCGGCACCACGCCCTAACATCATCCTCATCATGTCGGATGATCAGGGCTGGGGACAGGTCGGTTACATGGACCACCCGCACCTGAAGGGAAACACCCCTAATCTGGATGCGATGGCGGCATCCGGGATTCGGTTCAATCGTTTCTATGCGGCCGCCTCCGTTTGTTCTCCGACGCGAGCTTCGGTTTTGACGGGTCGTTCGCCGCATCGCACTGGCGTTCCGGGCTTGCACAAGCGCCTCTGCCTGCAGGAAAAGACCCTTCCCGCAGCACTCAAGAAAGCGGGCTACGCCACCGCGCACTTTGGCAAATGGCACTTGGGCGGCGTTCAGGGTTCGGCCATGCCGATCCTCCCGGATGATCCAAACGGCCCGAAGCACTATGGCTTTGATGAGTATTTGTCGGCGACGAATTACATCGAGATGGATCCCCTGATGACGCACAACGACTCGATCGTTTATCTCGAAGGCGAGTCTTCCGTGCTGATGGTGGAAGCGGGTCTGAAGTTTATCGAAGCCAATCTGGACAAGCCGACGTTTACGGTCTTGTGGTATGGCTCACCGCATTTTCCCTACACCGCACTGGAGCAGGACATGGAGGGCCTGCCGCAGGACATGGATAAGAAAGTGCGAAATCTCCTTGGTGAGATCGTTGCCATGGATCGCAGTATTGGGATGCTTCGGGACCGCTTGCGCGAGTTGGACCTGGCAAAGGACACCTTGATTTGGTTTTGCAGTGACAATGGCGGGCGTGAACACGACCCGGATTCGCAGGCTGGTTTGCGCGGCTACAAAGGCGGCCTCTACGAAGGTGGTATTCGTGTCCCCGGACTGATCGAATGGCCGGGAACGATTGAGCCGCAGGTGACGGACTTCGCGGCATCGACGATGGATATCATGCCGACCTTGATCGATCTGCTCGACCTGCCCAAAGACTCGATGCTGGAGGTGGTTGACGGCGAGAGCCTCGTTCCTCTCTTCACGGGCAAGACACCGAAACGCTCCCACCCGATCCCGATCAGAAACAAGGGGATGGCACTGATTGACGGTCGTTATAAGATCGTTCGAAACGGAAATGGGAAAGGGGTTCGATGGGAGTTCTTTGATCTGGACAAAGACCTCGCGGAGACCACCGATCTGGCCGCGCAACAACCCGAGCGATTTGAGCAGTTGAAAGCAAAAGCCGTCGCGGTCGAGGCATCGATCGACGCCAGTGCACTGGGACTCGACTACCCGGAAGGCAAAGTGCTTCAGCCTCAGCGTTCTGAGAAGTGGGAAGAAATGGAAGGCTATCAGGCACTCTCTCCCACCTTCCAGAAACTGAAGCCGGATTGGCGCCCGCCTCGCAAGAATTAGAAATAGCCCTCTTCCCAATTTGATGAAGATCCCCCGAACAATTCTGAAAGTCTGCCTCCTCGGCATCCTGTCTCACGCGACCGTGCATGCGGCACGCCTTGAAGGATCAAAACCGAATATCATTTTCATCCTGACCGACGACCAGGGCTACGGGGATCTCAGTTGCTACGGCTCCGAAGTGATCTCGACCCCCAACATTGATCGCCTTTGCGACGAGGGAATGAAGTTCGAGAGTTTCTATGTTCACAACCGCTGCTCACCGACACGGGCCGCCTTGATGACAGGCTGTCACGCCGATCGCACAGGGATCAGCAGTGTGGTCTATCGCCGGGATGGCAAGGGCCTCAACCAGGAGGAAATTACCATCGCCGAACTCCTCAAAGAATCGGGCTACACCACTGGCATCGTCGGCAAGTGGCATCTCGGCGAATGGGAACCCTTCAATCCCGTCCATCACGGCTTCGATCATTTTTTCGGTTTCATGCACAGTGATGACAAGACCAAGGCTCTCTTCCGAAACCTCGAGATCATTGAGGAAGTAAAGCGTCAGACCGACGGCATCCACTCACCCAAACTCCTTCAGGCGGGAATCGATTTCATCAAGGACGTCACAACGAAGAACCAAGAACAAGGAACCAAGACCCCCTTCTTTCTCTACTACGCTTCCCCACTGCCGCACACCAGATGGATTCCCCACCCGGACTTCGTCGGTAGTTCCAAGCAGGGAACCTACGGCGATGTCGTGCAGGAGATCGACTGGCAGGTGGGTGGTCTGCTGGACACTCTGGACGAACTGGGGCTCACCGAAAAAACCCTGGTTGTTTTCACCTCCGACAACGGCCCTCAACTCAACGTCGACGGTCACGGCAGCGCCGGTCCGCTGCGGGATGGAAAATGGACCAACTTCGAAGGCGGCATCCGTGTCCCCTGTCTCATGCGTTGGCCCGGAAAGATCCCGGCGGGTTCCACCAACGATGAAATCACAGGCATCATCGACATGCTGCCCACCTTTTGTGCCCTTTCCGGCGCAGAGGCCCCCAACGACTGGATCATCGATGGCAAAAACATTCTTCCCTATCTCGTCGGTGAAGAGGTCGCCTCTCCGATTCACGAAACCTTTGTCGTTCCCGGATCCACGATTCGTCACGGCGATTGGAAACTCCTCGTCAAAGGGCAAAGTCCAGGCGGCAAAGGGAGCAAAGGCATGCAGGGCAGAAAGCCAGCAGAGGCCGGTTCCCTGTTCAACCTAAAAGACGACATCGGCGAGACAACTGACGTCTCGCCCAAACACCCTGAAATCGTCCAAAAACTCCAAACACTCATGACAAACTACATGAAAGAATTCGAAGCCAACAAGCGCCCCGCCGGCTGGGTCGAAGGCTATTCCGAAGCGCCTTCCAACGAAACGAAACGGACAAAGAAAGAAGCCAAGCGCGAAAAACCGCAAGGCTAAGCACCCTCAAAACCATCGGATTAAAAGTTATGAAAAAAACCATTTTAGGAATCCTCTGCGCGATCATCGCAGCCGGTAGCCTCGCCGCTCAGGAGAAACCAAACATCGTCCTGCTCTATATCGACGACTGGGCCTGGAATGGGACGCCCATCGCGATGGATGAATCGATGGGCAATTCATTCATGCCGATCCTGCAAATGCCGAATCTGGAGAAGCTGGCGAAACAGGGTATGAGATTCCCCAACGCCTACGGATCACCGCAATGTGCCCCCGCCCGGGTGAGTTTGCAGACCGGCCAATCCTCTGCGCGCAGCGGATTTACCCTCGTCCTTGGTGAAGTCAGCGATGACTATTACGACACGCGGCGGAAGTACCAGAATCTGCCGGTGGTTCCCAATGTATCCGATCCATCGCTTGCAGCGGACGCGCTTACGATCCCGGAGGCGCTCAAACCGCTTGGCTATGTCAGCGCCCACATCGGGAAATGGCATATGTACAGCGATCCCGGCGCGGAAGGGTATGTCGTCCACGACGGCGATACCGACAACAAGCCGGGGACGCCGAAAGATATGGAAGTCTACGCAACCGACCCAAAGCTCATGTTCAGCATCACGGAAAAGGCCATTGGTTTCATCGAAGAACAGGCCGGGGCGGGAACTCCTTTTTACTGCCAGATCTCCCACTATGCCATGCACGCCGGAAGTCAATGCCTGGAAGCGACCCGACAAAAATATCAAAAACACCCCAAGCTCCAGGCCTACTACGAAACCCTGGGGAACAAGGCGAAAAATCTCACCGCGAAAAACGATCCCGCTTCCTGGTTGGGGATGGCCGAGGATCTGGATGGCAGGATCGGGGCCGTGCTCGACAAACTGGAAGAGCTGGGGATCGAGGACAACACCTATGTCATTGTTGTTTCAGACAATGGCTATCGACATTCCGCCCTGCACATCACCCCCGGTATGACACAACCCCTCCACGGGCACAAATGGTGGGCCTGGCAGGGAGGCATCCGGGTCCCCATGATCGTGAAGGGCCCGAAGATCAAGGCGAACTCCGTGTTCGAGGGGAATGTGGCGAACTACGATTTCCTGCCTACTTTCGTCGACTGGGCAGGCGGCGATCCGGCTGCGTTGGAAGACATCGACGGTGTCAGTATTGCAGATTATATGTTCGGCAAAGAGCCCCAGGATAGCTTCCTGAACAGAAATTTGTATTTCCACGTTCCGCACTATCGAGAAGAGATCCCGCATTCGGCGATCATCTCCGACCAAACCAAAGTGATGCACTTCTACGAGAAAGCGGACATCCCAATGATGTTCGATCTCTCCAACGACCCCGGAGAGGTCAGTAATATCGCCAGGCAGTACCCGGAAACCCACAAGAAACTCTTCGGCGAAATGATGCGCTATTTCGAAGAGGTTGGCGCTCGCATACCTAAACCCAATCCAGACTACAATCCCGAAGTCTACCGGAATCTCAAGGATTACGAAAAGCTCATGCAGTGGGGGCCATTCGAAGAGAAGCGTCCGCTGGCAGCTGATGAAATTCGTTAAGTGAAAAAGTAACAACCACGAGCACTTCACACTCTCCTTTCGCAACCTTGGTGACGTTTACCTTTGGGTTGGACCGTGCCGGGTCTGATAGGACTGGCGTGAATGGTGACAACTAGAAGCAAGCATTTCCCTCATACCAACAAGATGAAAACATCCCTCCAACTCCCTACCCTTTGCCTCATCGCACTCATGGTCTTGGGCACGCGACCCGCCGGTGCCGGGGAACGCATGAACGTCCTCCTGCTCATCGCCGATGACCTCAACACCTGGATCCTCGAAAAGCCGGAGCGCTACTCCGGGAAAGTGGTGGCCCCCAACCTTCAGAAGCTGGCCGAAAACGGCCTCGTCTTTACCCACGCCTACACGGCTTCGCCCTTCTGTGTGCCCTCGCGCACCGCCCTTTGGTCCGGTGTCAGCCCTCACAGATCCGGCGTCTATCACAACCAGTCCAACGTGGCTGCCAGTGAGCCACTGAAAGAGGCCGTATCCCTCTTCGAGACTTTTTCGAACGCGGGCTACTCCCTGTATGGCTATGGGAAAATCAGCCACGGATGGAGCGGCAAGGATGTTTGGGATGAGAAGCAGGGCCACAAGCGCGACCCACGTCCACCCGGTGCTCCCGTGCAATCCGTTGGCAAGGGAGAGCAGGACTGGGGCCCCATCCATCTCGCCGAAGAGGCGATGAACGACACTGCTGGAGCGGACCGAACCATCGCCATCCTCGAGCAGGAGCACGACAAGCCCTTCTTCCTTGCCTACGGGACCTTTAATCCGCACATGGCCTGGTTTGTCCCGCAGAAGTATTTCGACCTGTTCCCCCTCGATGAAGTGAAGACACCCGCACTGAACCCGAATGACTTCGATGACATTCCGCCCCTTGGTGATGCCGTGGTCGGGAGCAAGCGGAAGTTCACCCAGGCGGTGCTCGAGGCCGGTCTCCACCAATCAGCGGTCCAGGCTTACCTCGCCACGACCGCCTATGTCGATGTGCAGCACGGCCGGGTTCTCGATGCCTTGGCGAAGAGCCCCTACAAGGACAACACCATCGTCATCTTTCTGTCGGACCACGGATTTCATCTTGCTGAGAAGGATCACTGGCAGAAGGGAACCCTTTGGGAGGAGGCCACCAATTCCATGCTCATGTTCCGGGTCCCCGGCGTAACCGAACCGGGCGGCGTCACCAAGCGTTGCGTCTCCCTGCAGGATCTTTACCCGACGCTTCTCGATCTTTGTGACATCCCCCGACCCGACCATGTCGACGGCAAGTCATTGGTGCCCATCCTTCAGGACCCCGAAGTCGACTGGGAAAGCACAGGCATCAGTTATCTCTATGATCAGTACGCCAGCATCCGCACCGAGCAGTTCCGCTACATTCGCTACAAGGACGGGCAGCAGGAACTCTATGATCATCAGAAAGACCCTCATGAGTGGAAGAACGAGGCCGACAATCCCGAATACGCGGAAGTCGTCAAAGAATTGGCTGACCGCCTGCCTGCGATCGATGGGATGGCAGCCCAACTCGTAAGAGATTAGGAAAATGGGGTCGGTGATGAATAGCACCGCGTTAAGCGGAATCCGGCAACGAAACGAAGCGATCAAAGTTGACGACATCAGAATCGCCCAAAACTGTCCCCTAACCCTTCTCCTGATACTTCTTCGTCAATCGCCGGGCACATTCGATCTGCGCCCCGGTTTCCAGACAGCACTTTCTGCGCGCGCGGATCCATTCCACGGGATTCGTTCCCGTCGGGATCAATCCAGCTTTCGCACACCAGGCGATGATGAACTGCCCGGTCCGACCACAGCCGGCGACGCAGTGTATTACCACGGCCTCCTTGGCCTGATGATGTTCGTCCATGATGTCGATAAACTTCTCGATTTGAGCCTCGGAGGGCACCCCAAAATCGGGCACATTGATGTGGTGATAGACGAACTGCTTTGGCACATCCCTGCGGTTGTCGAATTCACAGCAATTGACGACGCCACGAATGTTCTTTTCGTCGTAAATTTGAAAGACGTAGGGATCAGGCCACCACGAGGCCGCGATGACTCCTTCGACAATCCAGGTGAAAGGTTCGGTTCGGTCCGGTTGGCCATTCTCGGGCCAATACCAGGGTCGGATGGGTTCAGGCATAACAGACGCGACTCTATCAAACGGTTGAAGATTTTCACCCTCGATCCACCGGACGTCGATACCGAACTTTTTAATCTTACCCCATGCCAAACTGACACGGAAACGTGATCCGTCAGGGGATTCATCCCGGCCCGCCAAGCGCGATTTCATTCTCTTCCTGCCACGACCATCCGTAAAAACCGTCGTCGTAGTTTTTGGCGCGGAATCCCAGTAAAATCGCTATCAGAAACGGAATGCTGGATCTCCAGCCCGTTCCGCAATAAAAAATCAGGCTGGTCGCTCCGCGTTCGACATTTTCGTCAATGATTCCGGCATCGCTCCACCGGCGGCGAACGTCTTCAAGCTTGGGGCCGATCTTCTGCGTCTCCCGATCGACCAACGTATCCCAGTTCCCCTGGAAAACCGCCCCGGGAATGTGGCCTGCCTTGGAAAAGAAGGGATAGAAATCCTTCAGCGTCCCGTCGTATTCGCCCACGTTTCGCACGTCGATCAACCTGACAGGAGCACTACCATTCAAACGCGTCATTTCACGAACCTCAGAGGTCGTGGCGAGAAATTCCGGATGAGCTTGCCAGTCTACTCGGAACGACGTTCGCCGATTCACGGAAGGCGTCGAGTTCGCCACGTTTGTCGCCTTCTTGACCTCCGTCACGGTAGGACCGCCACGGGCCAGCCAAGCCTCAAAGCCACCGTCCAACAGCCGGATTTTCTTCACTCCGGCCACCATCAGCCCCCAGATCAACCTCGCTGCGGCCATCGTTCCATCCGGCTCTGATCCGTAGACCACCACGAAAGAATCCGGCCTGATTCCGAGAGCCTCCAACGCGTCAACCAACTCGTCGTGCGGAAGCAGATTGCCGTCCTCCGGGGACTGATAAAAGGGGTAATATCCTGACTCGTTCCTTCCGGCTTCCAGGTAAGATGGGTGAACCTGGATCGCTCCGGGAAGATGACGAAGTGGAGGTTTGTCGTCTTGGAGGGGATGATCGATCGAAGAGAAATGCGCCTCCAGCAACACCGGGCGATCGCCTTTGACTCCAGTCAGGCAAGTTTTGAGGGTTTCCGGGTCTACGAGTTCAAAGTCGATCATGGAATGGGTTTCCAGAGAGACGACGCGGAGCCGGGTGCTTGTCAAAAAACTTTATTGGAATCGGCTATTCGCCAAATTCAGGCAGTCTCCAGACCGCTCAAAGTCCCGGTGCTGCTTGCGAACTTGTCCGTTTCGATTCCCAGCCCTTGCAGCATGGAGACAAAGAGATTCGCGAAGGGGGTGTTGTTATCGGTGTCGAAGGCGAGGTGCTTCCCGTGCTTGAACCCACCTCCGGCGAGAATGATCGGCAGGTTTTGATTGCTGTGAGAGTTGGCATTGCCAAGGCAGCTTCCGTAGAGCACCTGGGTGTGATCGAGGAGGGAGCCTCCGGTTTCAACCACCTCGCGAAAAGCTTTGAGAAGTTCGCCAAAGACGGTCATCTGAGCTTCCTCGATCTTGCGCAGTTCGGCGATCTTATCCGCTTCGCGGCCATGGTGGGTGAGACCGTGCGTTTCATTCTCCACGCCGGGCACGTGGGGCACGACGGAAAAGGTGCTGAGGGAAAGGGTGACGACCCGGGTGCTGTCGGTCTGCAGGGCGAGGCGAATGAGGTCGAACATCAGTTTCGATTTCTCGATGACGCGATTCGGATCGGCGATGTCCTTCGGCATCGGGTAGTCGACCTCCGGTTTCGGGCGGTTCTCCCATTCGATGTTGCTTTGCAAACGCCCTTCGAGTTCGCGCACGCTTTCGAAGTATTGATCGAGTCGCGCCCGGTCTTCTGGAGCGGCCCCCTTCTTGAGGCGGTTGACCTTGGCGAGCGTCAAATCGAGCACGCTGCCCCCGGCCTCGATTCTGCGCATCGTCGCGGCCTTCTCCTCCGGCGTTCCGGCCACAAAGAGGCGGCGATAGAGCTGCTCGGCGCTCGTTTCCGAAGGCATCGCGACGCCGGATCGCGATATGGAGATGGAATCGTTGTAGTTCTGGCCTTTGCGCACGGAGACGGCGAGCGAACGATAGCGCGTCTCGAGACCGATCTGGTCCGCCGCGAATTGATCGAACGAGATGCTGTTGCGAAACGTCGGCTGCCCCGGATGCGGTGCTCCTGTGAGAAAGCATTGCCCGGCATGGTGATTCCCACCCACGTCTGGATGCGACATGCCGCTGAAAGTGGTGAACTGGTCTCGATGCGCTGCGAGCAGATCGAGATAGGGGCTCGTAGGCTCCCCGGAAGTCGGAAAGAAATACTGCGGCATCATGCCCAGGGGCACGTGGATCGCGAGGAGGCGCTTCGCTGGCGGTTTTTCCGTCGCACGACCGATGGCGGGCAGAGCAAGACAAGCACCGGTGGCGCGGAGGAAGTGACGTCGATTCATCATAAGTCTTTTGGAAAAAGAAGTGGGCTTTGAGCGAGAGCGTGAATCAGGGAACGGACGCCGTAGTCGCTGGATTTGGTGCTGGCTACGATGCGTCGGATTTCCACTCGATCGATGTAGTGGGCTTCGGTACCGGTGGCATAGCGTGAAAGATGGGCGACAAAGGCGCGGGCGAGGATTTCATCATCTGCAGCGAGCAAGGTTTCGAGTTCAGTCACGTCCGTGAAGGGGCGACCGTCTCGCAATTCCCCCGAGGCATCGACCGACGAACCAAGACGATATCTCACGCGCCAATCGGATTTCTCTTTCTCCGGTGGAACATCACCCGGGCCGCTGGTTCGGTAGCGTTCACGGAAACCACCGATGGGATCGAAACTTTCCAGCGCGAAGCCTGCCGGATCGATCTTGGCATGACACGCCGCGCAGTTCGAATGATGACGATGTTTGTCGAGTTGCTCCCTCACCGTGGTGGAACCTCGAGTGTCGGGTTCGATCGCGGAAATGCCCGGCGGTGGTGGCGGCGCGGGGTCGTTCAACAGTCGATCGATCACCCAGACGCCACGCGTTACCGGGCTGGTGGTGGTTCCGTTGGCCGTGATTTTGTGGATTGCGGCCTGCCCTAGCAAACTGCCACGGACGCTGTCGTCCGGCAAAGAGACTTTGCGAACTTCCACCCCCTGCACCCCGTCCATTCCGTAGTGCTCGGCGAGTCGCTGGGTGAGCATGGCAAAGTCCGGGTCGAGCAGAGAGCGAATGGGAAGGTCCTCCGCAATGAGTTCACCGATGAAGGCGCGTGTTTCCGCCGCCATCCCTTCGTGGAGGAGAAAACGATACTCCGGATAGAGTTTCGGATCCGGTGAGGTTTCGTTCAGGCGGCGGAGTTCGAGCCATTGATCGGTGAAATCCTCGATGAAGCGTTCACTGCGAGGATCCCCGAGGAGACGCTCGACCTGTGCTTTGCGCACTTCGGCCTGTTGCAAAGAGCCATCGCGCGCTGCATCCAGCAACGGTTGGTCCGGCGGGCCGTTCCAGAGCCAGAACGACAGTCGGGAAGCCAGGGTAAACGCCGCGTTGTCGGAAAACAAATCGGTCAGATCCTCACCATCGGCGGGGTGGAAGAGAAACTCCGGAGAGGTGAGCACGGCGACATAGACCCGTCGCATCGCGTCCTCAAAACAGTCCCTCGCGGCCAACCGCGACTTCAGCAGCACGAGATACGGATCGATCTCCTCCGGTGCCACATCCCGCCGGAACGCCTTTGGCAAAAATGCGGCGAGTAACCGGCGGCCGTCCTCGATGGGTTGCGCCGACTGCACGGTTTCCAGCGGCGGCTTGCGGTCGGCTGCCGGGATGTGCAGATGATGGCTCGGAAAGTGGCCGCCAATACTGCGAATTTCATCGCGCTGCGGAAGGATCACGGCGGCGTCTTCCGGGAGTGTCGTGATCGGCAAATCGCCAAAGAGACGTTGGTGGCCCTCCGGTGGCCACGTGGTGTTGATCGGACCTTCGATCTCGAACCAGTCAATCGCCACGCCCGGACCGACATGCTTCGCCGCTCGCCCCGCGATCTGCCCGATGCGTAAACCATTCCAAGGTACCGACACCGGATCGAACACGATGCTCTCATACGCATTGATCCACTCCGTAATCTCTACTTCATTCGACTGCATCGACGGGGCCGTAAACGCCCGGAGCAATCGCCCGCCTTCCTGTTGCCTTCCCTCCCGATGCGCCCGCAATACAGCCGCCTGATCGCTGCCGGGCTCCGGCTGCCCCTCGTTCCAATGAAAGCCCCAAAGCGAGAGCTTCATGCGATACATGCCCGGGTAGATCGGCGACACATTCATCGCCGCCTCGTAGCCCGCAAGGTTCCCGTTCAACAGGCCAACGGAGCTTTCGCTCTTCGCCTCCTTCAAGGCTTTGAGCATCTCGCGCCGGTCTTCCAGATCCGGACCGCCGGTGCCCACGTGGCCCTTTTTGTCCTCTAATCCTCCCCGCACCGGCAACGCGGGATCGGGGCGTTTGTCTTTCAAGAGCACAAACTGACCTTCTACCAGGTTCCCGCCAAACTTGAACAAACCCGCCGGATAAATGCGACGCTGGACCACCGGCGGCGGGGTGCTGCGTATCGCGATCGCCAGATCCAACGCCTTCTCCACGGCTTCCTGATATGCCACGAGATGGGCCGGGGAGATATCGAGCCCGCCCGCGATTTTGTCATAGCCGGCCACGCGCCCGTCGATCGGCAGCAGGTCCACGATGTCGAGGTAGGGTAATCTCAGCAAATCCTGGAGCGTGTTTTGAAACTCCACCCGCGTCATTCGACGCAATCTCACTCGACCGTGACCGGTCGTCGCGGGAGCAAGGTCTGCGATCAGTTGTGCATCGATTTCGCGTGCCACCGCCGCTCGTTCCGCCACGGAAGGTTGCTTTTTCTTCTTCGGCGGCATCTCCCCCCTTTCGATGGCATCATGAACCTTGATCCATTGATCCAGATGCGACGCCTCCCAGGTCAAGGTGGTCAGATCGAAGTTGCCCTTCTTTGTATCGCTGTCGTGGCAGTCATAACAGTGCTGCTCGAAGAAGGCGGTGGGCTCAGCACTCAGGGTGCGATTTCCAAACATGAAAACCCCGGCGACGAGAAGTGAGAAAAGAAGGAGAGGATTCATGGCTTGAAGTCAGCGTCGCACGATGGAAACCGGAAGCGAGGGCTTTGTTTTCAAGGTGAGTTCGATATTGTCTGCGAACAGGCTTTCGAGCTTCGCTGGGCGGAGGTTGGGCCGCGCGGCGATCTGGATGACTGCGTAATCTGCATCGACTGGGACCAGACATTTCGCAGTCAGCAAATTCCACTCCGTTAGGTCGCTCCCCTGAGTCGTCGTCTGAGCCGAGCCGCTGGATAGCGCTTCGGGAATCGTTTGGGGCCAGGATTCTCCTGATGCAGCCGGATCCCCTTTAAACAGGTAAATCTGGCAGAAGAAGGTGACGGAGGGCTTTGTGTTATGGGGGCGGGCGTCGAGAAATTTCGCGCGAAGTTCGAGCACAGAATCGCCTTCCTGACTGAGCCCACGCCCTAGTGGGCGGAGATCGACGAGTTGAAAGACATCGCAGGAAATCGCGCGGGAGATGGGATCGGTGGCATCGGCACCAGGCCTGATGAAGCAGAGTTGGCCGTCACTGATTTCGGCCTCATCGCCGCTCCAGACTCCGGTTTGGCGAGGAAAACCAGCTTCGAGGCGCGATTCGTCGAAACCGCCATTCACCAGAGAGAACAGCCTCTCCGAAGTCGCCCGTGGCGTGGTGACCGCCCATAGAATCGAGGCGCTGAGCAGCCCGATGAACAATCCGGCTACTGCTGCGGCGAGAGGACGCCAGGATAAGCTTTGCGTCCAGCGCTTCGCTTCACCCGGATTCGTCTCCATCAGCAATTCTCTCATCGAGGAGCCGGAACTCGCATGAGCTTCCAACGCCACATCCAGATTGGTGTATCGCAGATACAAGCGAGCCAGCGCGTCGTCCTCTTTCAGTGAATCCTGGAGAAGCGAAGCTTCCTCCTCGGTCGTGAGTCCTGCGATGTAGCGTTGAATGAGATCGTGCCAGTCTGGGTACATGCCAGTTCCTCCTGAGCCAAGGTTCGTTCGATGCATTCCAGCAAGGCTTGCCGGATGCGGTGGAGCAGTTTGTAGAGTGACATCGGCGTCTGTCCGCGCCGCGTTGCAAGTTCGTCAGTACGCGTGCCTTTCGTGTAGGCCGTGAGGACCAGTTCCCGCTGGGTTTGCGGCAACTTCTCCACGCATCCCTCCAAAGCCTCGCGCTCGGTGAGGTGTCGCGATTCCTGATCTGAGGCCATGTCTGCAAGCCGGTTCACCAATTCATCATCAAACACACGCCGATCCCGCGCGCACTTTCGCAGATGCATGAGCGCTTTGTTTCTCGCCACCCCAAAGGCCCACGCGCGAAACTCCCGAGCCTCCGCGCCGCCCTGCCACAGAGCAACCATGACCTCCTGCGTCACATCCGCCGCGTCCTCACGCGTTGGCACCATGGAGCGCACAAAGGTGTGCAACGCCACTTCATGCTCTGCGTAAAAACGAAAGAATTCAGCATTGGGGAGTGGCGGTTCAGGAGTGGGCATACAGGCGTCACTCATTACGTTGCCGGTCCGGGCTTCATTTGCCGAAAAAAGTTTCGGGCGGATCTCTGGCGACAAACCAGAATCCTGCGTATCTTGCTGCAATTTATTTTGTAACGGGCCCTAAGGATTGAGCTTCGGGACCTCAGCATATTGCCAGACGAGGTCACCTGATTTGCCCCCTCCTCTTTTTTCCGGCTGCCCTCCGTCATCGACTTGGTTTCCGCCGACTGAGTAAAGCCGGTAGCGGCCATTCTCAGGGACGCGCCGATAGACGACGGTGCGAGCGGGGTCATAGAGGTCCGGGAACACGACAGGGAGAAACCGAGGGACCAGTTCGTGAAGATCCTCAGGATAACCTCCGTGGGTCAGGAAATACTGCTCCAAAGCGATGGCAATCCGGGCGAGTTCGGACGTTTGTTGAGCTTCGAAAGACCTTTCGAGGACCGAGCTGTAGGTCTTGGCGTTGCCGACAAACTCGGCAAAGGAAAGGAACGTTGGTAGAGATCCGGAGCCGGACCGGAAACGATCGTAAGCATCGTAGGTCAGCGTGGTCGCGGGTACTCCACCCGGAGCGACCAAGGCTAAGGTAGCGGGTTCCTGTAGCGCGCGAATTTCATGGAGAAAGGCTCCTGCCGGAGCGAGCCGGTAATAAACGGCGCGCACGTTCGCCAGCAGCCACTCTCGGATTTCAATCGGCTCGAACCCAGGCGGGTCGAAAAGCGTGATTTCAAATTCTCCCATTCCCAAAACGGCTTCCCTCCGATTCGCCTGGCTCCGGGCAAGCTGGCGAATCATCTGCTCCGAGTCGGCCAACTCATGTCGGACGGCTTCTGGTAAGCTGCTTGGTATTTGCACATCAGCGAGTTGTTCGTCCAGTGCCTGCAGTTGCTCTTCATTCCACAACTGGAGATAGAGCCCCTCCCAAATGGGATCGATGACCATCCCTTGGAAGGTGATGGCAAACAGGTGATCGATGAGGAAATTGGTAGACTGATAAGCATGCTTCGCCGCGGCGGACATCGTCTGAATATCTAGCAGCGCAGCCTGACTGTTGCCTCGGTGAAGGTGAGCGCGAGCCCGAAGTCGAAGCGCACGGAGAATCTCCAGCACCAAGCTATTTGAATTCGGGTGCATCACAACGTCGTTCTGATCAAGTACCGGCCACGCTTGATGGCCGTCGGGACGACGAACCGCTTCGGCAAACTCGATCAGGAGCCGTTCCGTCGGCGCAAGTGTATCGAGGATTGTTTGCGCGTTCTCGTACTCGTTTTCGTCAGGGGATACCAAATTTGCAGCGAGCGGCAGGAGCCAGCCAAAAGCGGATCCATGTGGCGCTAGAGAACGGTATTCGCGCCGCTCATCGGCATAGGCAGTGAGACCAGCCATCTCTTTCCGGTCGAGAACCTGGAAGCGCGATGCTTCGACTCCTTCCGCCGCTGACTTTCGGTATTCCACGAACAAGGGAGCTTCGTAGAAATTGTCCTCCGGAGCAATCTGAGGCTCGACGAGCCTGTCGTAGCGCAGTTCCACGCCCTTCGCGGCCCAAGCATCATGGAATCGGGCCAGTCCCACCCGACCATGGACGTCAATCACCGCTCGAACGGCGAACCCAACGAGGAGCGTCGCCACAACCCAGCGCAACGCGCGCGGAGTACGACGGTAGCGATCCCAACTTTGAATAAGGAAGCTCACGGGGGTGATTTTGAATCAGTTTCTCGTCCCTGTCACGCCTCGATCAACGTTTTGCGAACGGTGGCTTCAGATCCTCGCTTCATGCGCTTCCGTGATTGCGTTTCACGTTCGCAGATGGCAGATCTCTCTGATGAAAACCCTCATCCAGGCAGCCGCCCTCTTTCTCGGCCTAAGTACGGTCCTCCAAAGTGCCGATCACCCGAACATTCTCTGGCTTTCCTGCGAAGACATTAGCCCACACCTTGGCTGCTACGGAGATCCTCATGCGATCACTCCAAATCTCGATGCGCTGGCGGCGGAGGGAACGCGCTTCACTCATGCCTTCACCGCCGCCGGAGTCTGTGCGCCCTGTCGCTCCACCATCATCACGGGGATGTATCAAACCGCGATCGGCACCCATCACATGCGCTGCAATGCGACGCTGCCGGACTTCGTCACGCCTTTCCCGATGCTCCTCCAGGAAGCTGGTTACTACTGCGCGAACAATAGCAAGACCGACTATCAGTTCAGCCGTCCCGGCAGTCGGGAGATCTGGAACGAAAGCGGGAGCAAGGCGCATTGGAAAAACCGGGAAGCCGACCAACCGTTCTTTGCCGTTTTTAATTATACCGGCTGTCATGAGAGTGGAATCGCCAGTAGCTCGAAGTATCAATCGGTCACCAAGGATTTAACGCCGGAGCAACGCCAGGATCCGAATGCTCTCTCCACCCTTCCCCCCTACTATCCAGAAACGCCGATTGTTCGCGAAGACTGGAAGCGCAATTATGAACTGATCACGGCAATGGATGCCTGGGCGGGAGAGCATCTGAAGGCGATCGAGGATGCGGGGTTGGCGGAGAACACGATCGTGATGTTTTGGTCAGATCATGGCGTTGGCCTGCCTCGTGCAAAACGTTGGCTCTATGATTCAGGCACGCGCATCCCCCTGATCACACGAATTCCTGGCCAAGCTCCATCGGTCGAATCGCGCCTCGTCAGTTCGGTCGATTTTGCACCGACGGTTCTGAACTTGGCCGGTGTCCCCATCCCTGACTTCATTCAGGGGCAACCTTTCCTCGGCGAAAACCTCTCAGATCCGCGTTCCTACGTTTTTGGGGCCCGCGATCGGATGGATGAGCGCTATGATATCATTCGTGCAGTGCGTGGCCCTCGCTTTCGCTACATTCGCAACTTTGAGCCGCTCAAACCCTTTTACCAATATATGAACACTCCGGAGAAGGGTGCGACGATGCGGGAGATCCGGCGTCTTGAAGAGAGCGATGAACTGACCAATACGATGGCGCTCTTCTCCGCGAAGCGTAAACCGGTCGAAGAATTCTACGATCTCGAAGCCGATCCCCATGAAATCAACAATTTGGCCGACGATCCCGCCTACCAGGAACCAATCGCCACGATGCGTGCTGCCTTGCGCGACTGGCAGAACGAGAACGGCGACCTCGGCCTCATGCCGGAGTGCGAAATCGCCCTTCGCGAAAAAGCCGCCGGTTCCCGCTTCCAAATCCTCAATCGCGAGGGCGGCACCCAGTTCCTGGCCGAACTCTCAGAAATCGCCACCCTCGCCTCAGACGGCGATTCCGCACTCCCCGCCCTGACCAAAGCGCTCGAACATGAAGACGCAGCGATTCGCTACTGGGGAGCGACGGGGATTGGCAACATCGTCCCTACTCCCGAGACACTGCTCCTCTCCCAACTTCAGGCTCGCCTCCAAGACAGCGCCCCAAGCGTTCGAATCGCGGCTGCACGAGCCCTCAGTCGGATGGGTCACCCTGAGACCGGAGTGCCCGTTCTCGGCCAAGAACTTAGCGGCGACCAGGAATGGGCCCGTCTCCAAGCCGCGATCGCTCTGGATGAGTTGGAGCAGCACAGATTGCCGTGCAAATGAGCACGACG
>CAYGQD010000039.1:0-41319 GCA_964351855.1 uncultured Verrucomicrobiales bacterium | reverse complement strand
ATTCAATCGTGGCTTGTTTGTTCTTCAGCTGTTGCAAAAGATCGAGGGCCTTTCTCTCTAAAACCTGAACGTGGGGAAGACGAAGGGATGATTCGGCAAGAACCTTCGATGCTTCCTCTCGCAGTCCCTTGGCTTGGAGCAGTTCGGCGAGATCGAGAGCCGCTTCCGCATGCTGAGGGTTCTGGGCGTAGTTTGCACGGGTCCGGTCAAGGAGGCTTGTTTGCGCCATTTCGGCGTCCATCATGCTAAAACGGAGGGCGACGATTTCGCTACGCCTCCAATGATCGGGAGCGAGCTTCTGAAGAAGCGTTGCGAGGCGCTTCGTGGCATCCTCCTTGCGATCCTGAGCCATCTCTAGTTTCGCGGCAAGGACCTCCAGTGCCAAGTTCGTCTCCGGGGCGGTTTCCAGATTCAGCGCGGCTTCCACCGTCTCGAACCCCAATTCCGGAAAGCCGAATTCGTGCATGGTTGAGGCGAGTTGAAGAAGCCCGGGGGCATCCCCCTCGACCAGTTCGCGCAACTGCAAAAGATGTCGTTCAGCAAGGACGCGCTCCTGAGGTCCCGTTGCTCTTTTGAGTAGTTGATCGATCCACTCCATCTGTCGATCCACTCGTGGTTCGAGAGAAATGGCGAGAGAAAGCGAATCGAGTTCGCGGGTAACTTCGAAGTGGAGAAAATGGAGATAAGCGTGTTCCGGGTGGGCGGCGATTGCCTGTTGGGCAAATGCCTCGTCATCCTCCCCGGCGGCTTTCAAGATGCGAAGAAGAACTGCCTTCGCTCCTGCGTCTGCTGGGTATTGGGCCACATGAGCCTGATACATTCCGAGGAGTTCAGGGACGCGCTGTTGTTCCTGGTAAAGCAGGAAGAGCTGGGCGAATGCATCGCTGAGGGAAGGATCGTAGTGCAGGGCGGTTCGGTAACCGATCGAACTCGTTTCGAAGCTTTCCCGAGTTTTCTCTTGGGCGATGCCAAGAGATGCGAACAGCATCCAAGCCCAAACAAGGCGATGGAAGAGTCGCGTCATGCTGCTTTCTGAGCGGGCGTCGCGACATGGTCCAGCAAATCCGCGACGATGGTATCGACGTCCAGGGACTCCGCTTCCCCCTCAAAGTTCAGAATCATGCGGTGGCGTAATGCCGATGAGGCAACATGGCGGATATCGTCTTCTGCGACGGTGGTGCGGTTGTCTAAGACCGCATGGACCCGCGCACCTTTGACAAGGGCCTGAAGGCCGCGTGGGCTGGACCCATAAGCGACGTAGCGTTTCACCTTTTCGTCGTGGCTTTGGTCCGGATGGGTCGCTAACACGATGGAAGCGGCATACTCCGTAATCGGATCCGCAACCGGAACGTGGGCCAAGGCTTGCTGAAAATGAATCACTTCCTCACCACTCATGACCGCTTCCACTTTAATTTCCTTGAACCCGGTTGTTCGCTTCGAGATATCGACGAGTTCTTCCAAGCTGGGGTAGGGGACTTTCAGCTTGAAAAGGAAGCGATCGTGTTGGGCTTCGGGGAGCGGGTAAGTCCCTTCCATCTCCATGGGGTTTTGGGTCGCCATCACGAAAAACGGGTCAGGCATGGAATGGCGTTCTCCGCCGGACGTCACCCCGTGTTCCTGCATCACTTCAAGCAGCGCCGCTTGGGTCTTTGGCGTGGCGCGGTTGATTTCGTCCACCAAGACGATGTTCGCGAAAACCGGGCCTTTTTCGAACCGAAGATAGCGGTGTCCCTGATCATCACTCACGATCTGGGTGCCGAGGATGTCAGCGGGCATCAAATCCGGCGTACACTGAATTCGCCCAGGTTCGAGGCCGAGCACTTTCCCGAGCACCTTGACGAGAAAGGTCTTCCCAAGACCGGGAACCCCTTCCAGCAATACGTGGCCCTGACTGAAAATGGCAACAAGCGTATTGGTCAATAATTGATCGTGGCCGACGATGGCCTTTCCGATCTCCGCTTTCAGTTTGCCGAAGCGATCGCGAAAGTCGGAGAGTTGGGTATCGAGTTCTTGCGGGGTCATTGGAGGGTATAGAGCCGCTAAGGTGGCGAGAATTTGAGGCGCGTCAAAAACTGAAACCAGTCGGTTCCCGGGAGATTACGGCAGCGCTGCGGTCCCAGATTCCGTTTAGCGAAGCCGGAGGGCACGTCCGGCAGAGAGTCCGCCGGTTTTCCCCATAGCCCGGACGGAAATCGCTTCCGGTTGGCCACGGACGGTCACCTGATTGATGGAGACGGGAAGTGTCCGTTCCACGCGCCACGATTTTGAATCTGGGCCACGAGTTTGCACGACCCACCAGCGGACATTGTCGGCATTGGAGCCCGATGTCCATTTGAGAAAGGTGTCTCCACCAGAGGTGGTCGCTTCCAAGCTGGGGGCATCGGGGGTCGATTTCCCTAGCCAGGGAGTCTCCGGAACCAAGGCCAAGTCCGTGTAGGCGGAGGACGCGAGTTTGCCGCGAATGCCGTCGCGATCTTGGCGCAACGCCGAAATGCTCCAGTGAATGTGGCCAGTTCCGGTCTTGGTGCTGGCATGTTTTCGCGTTTCCGCGATTTGTTGGAGGATTTCTCGAGATGTCCGATTTTTATCCTCAGCACTTTTGATTCGGACGGTGGCGATCCCGGGCCAGAGATGGCGGTTTAACGTGTTTTCACTGTCCCACCATTTGATGAGTGTGGTAAAGCTCTGCGGCTTCTGATCGATGGACCAATAGAGCTGCGGGGCAAGGTAGTCGACCCAGCCCTCTCGCAACCAAGTTCGGGAATCGGCAGCCATGTCATGAAAAGCATCGACCCCGGCTTCGATTGAATTGGGAACACCTGGACGCCAGATGCCGAACGGACTGATGCCGAATTTCACGTGTGGCTTGGTCTCTTTGATCGAGGTTTGCAACCTTCGGATGAGCGTGTTGACGTTGTTTCGCCGCCATTCGATGAGTTCCATCGTTCCGCTTCCGGAACGGTAGGCCTGATAGGCTGCGGAGTCATTGAAGAGAATTTTCCCGCTTTTCGGATAGGGGTAAAAATAGTCGTCGATGTGGATGCCATCGACATTGTAGCGGCGGGTCACATCAACCATGACTTCGACGGCGCGGTCTTGAACCGCCTTGTGGGCGGGGTTTAGCCAGGTTTGGCTGCCTGCGGACATCAGGTATTGGGGATCAGTCCGGCTGATATGACGAGAGGATGCGGGCGCTTTTTGATTGGCGCGGGCTCGATACGGATTGAACCAAGCATGCAGTTCCAGGCCCCTTCGGTGTGCTTCGCGAATCGTGAATTCCAGAGGGTCATAGCCATCAGAAGGTGGGACTCCTTGGGTTCCAGAGAGCCAGTGGGACCATGGTTCAATTTTCGATTCGTAAAGAGCATCGCATTCTGGACGAACCTGAAAAATGATGGCGTTCAGTTTCAAACCTGCGGCCATATCGAGCAGGCCAATCATCTCTGCCCGCTGCTGAGAAGGAGACAGCCCCGTGCGAGACGGCCAATCCACATTCCAGACTGTGGCGATCCAGGCCGCTCGAAATTCGCGGGCTGGCTCGGGAGCGGATTCTCGGGAAGGCTCATACGTAGCCGCTTCGGAAGGACAGAGGATTGCCAGAAAGGTGAAAATAACCGTTAGGGCCAGGGGTTTCATTGGGGAAGTTTGGACGCGTTTTTCAGGATTTCCATTCTTTTGGGATGAAGGTTAGTGCGGATTCCCGAAGTTTCGTTTGAAAGAAGTCGAGTTTGTGAAACTAGACTTAAACCATGAAACCCTTCCCTTTTGTCTGGATCGCCCTCATCGGAGTGATCACCAGCTGCAGCGATCGACCAGAGATACCTGCGGAGAATCGCGCGAACGGGAAACCGGTCGTTCATGTGACGAACTATCCGCTTCAGTATTTCGCGGAGCGGATCGGAGGGGATCTCGTCGAAGTCGTTTTCAGCGCCCCTGAAGATGGGGACCCGGCATTTTGGCAACCGACGGACGATCAAATCTCCGGGTTGCAATCGGCGGATCTCCTTCTCTTGAGTGGTGCCACCTATGAGAAGTGGTTGGACCAAGTCAGTCTACCGGAATCGATCCTGGTGGATACTTCGGCTTCCTACGTGGAGAATTTCATCGAAGTCCAGGAAGCCGTCACTCACAGCCACGGGAAAGACGGAGAACACTCTCACGCCGGGATCGCGTTCACGACGTGGCTCGATTTTGGCTTGGCGAAAGCACAGGTCAAAGCGGTTTTTGAGGCCCTGCTTCCCTTGGTGGGGGCCGAGGAAGATCAACTTTCCGAGGGCTACGCGGCGCTCCATGCGGATCTGGTGAAATTGGATGGAACCATGAAGCTGGCGGCGGAAGGAATCGGATCGCAGCGCTTGTTCGCTTCCCATCCGGTCTATCAATACTGGGCGCGAGCCTATGGATTCAGCGTTGAGGCGATGCATTGGGAGCCCGAAACCCTCCCATCCGAACGAGATTTAACGGAGCTTTCTCACACGCGTGATTTCCACGATGCAAAATGGATGATTTGGGAGGGCGATCCGCTGGGGGAGTCCGTGGCTGCTCTCGAGGCGATGGGGATCAAGAGTGTCGTTTTTGATCCCTGCGGAAATGTGCCGGAAACCGGAGATTGGCTTACCGTGATGTATCAGAATATCGACAATCTGTCTCTACTGAACGCGTTGCCGGAATAAGTTGCGCTTGCGTTTCGGTGATGGTCCGCTTTTTCTAGGTTTGTGGCCGGAGTTTGCCCCAACGGCCCACACATGGTTGAGAACGAACAACAGCATCCCGGTGATGTGTCCTCGGCTGAGAAGGTCATCGATCTCGAATCCGCCCTAGAGGCTCTTCGAGACTCCGAAGCCCTTTACTCATCGTTGGTTGATCACCTGCCGGTCTTTGTCATCCGCAAGAATCTCGAAGGAAGAATTACGTTTGCCAACAAGCCGTTTTGCCAACTGATAGGGCTCCCTCTCGAACGCATTGTCGGGCAGACAGATTTCGACCTGTATCCCCCGGAGTTGGCGGAGCGATATCGCTGCGGAGACGAAGAAGTCCTCAAGTCGGGAAACGTTTTTAAAATCGTCGAAGAGAATCAAACGACCGAGGGAACCATTTATGCGGAAGCGATCAAATGTCCGCTGTATGATCACGAAGGGAATCTGATCGGCCTACAGATCGTGTTTTGGGATATCACGGAGCGAAAAGAAGCGGAACGGCTTTTGGCGAAGAAACAGGAAACCCTGACCGCAGCCAAGCAGGCGGCTGAAGAGGCCAGCCGGAGCAAGAGCGAGTTTCTTGCCAACATGAGTCACGAAATCCGCACTCCGATGAACGGGATCATCGGAATGACCGAAGTGTTGCTCAATACCGGGCTCAATTCTCA
Source organism: uncultured Verrucomicrobiales bacterium (assembly GCA_964351855.1). Classification (GTDB taxonomy): domain Bacteria; phylum Verrucomicrobiota; class Verrucomicrobiia; order Verrucomicrobiales; family DEV007; genus JBCDHN01. The sequence goes on along the minus strand of CAYGQD010000039.1, from coordinate 35,954 downwards.
GCAGCGGGAATACGCCTCCCTCATTCATCAGTCGGCGGACTCACTGCTCGGATTGCTCAACGACATTTTGGATTTCTCGAAGATCGAGGCCGGAAAGCTTCGGTTGGACCCGCATTCCTTTCACCTGCGCGATGCGGTGGGTGATACCTTGCAGACGCTGGCGACGCGTGCAGCGGAGAAGCATTTAGAGCTCGCCTACCATATTCCTCCCGAGCTGCCGGATCGGATGCTGGGCGATTTGGGGCGATTGCGCCAGGTCTTGGTCAATTTAGTGGGGAACGCGATCAAGTTCACTCAGGAGGGCGAAATCGTGGTCGATGTCTCACAGGTGGAGGCGGAAGGTGAAACCATCGTGCTCCAGTTTTCAGTGAGCGACACCGGAATTGGGATCAAAGAAAAGAAGCTGGATTCCATCTTCGATCCTTTCACCCAGGCGGACAGCTCCACTACCAGGAGTTATGGAGGCACCGGATTGGGGCTCGCGATCTGCGAACAACTGGTGAAGCTGATGGGAGGCCGGATTTGGGTCGAGAGTGAACTCAATCGAGGTTCCACCTTCTTTTTTACCGTCAGTTTTCAGCACGACCTTTCTGCCAAGCGAGTCCTGCCATCGCCGGCGGAACTGGAAACCCTCCACGCTCTTCCCGTCTTGGTCGTGGACGATAATTCCACGAATCGACGCATCCTCGAGGAAATTCTCTGCAACTGGGGAATGCGGCCCATCGTGGCCTCCAGCGGGGAAGATGCGCTCGAGATCTTGGAGCGGGCGAAAAAAGACGGGCGTCATATTCCCGTCGCCGCGATCGACTTAATGATGCCGGGGATGGATGGCCTCGAACTGGCTCGACGGATGAAGGAACGGCCCAACCTCGATCGGCCTCGCGTTTTGATGCTGACTTCATCGGCCTCTCCTCCATCGAGTGCGGAACGGGCCAGCCTGGGGATTGTGCGTTGTCTGACCAAACCGGTGAAGCAAAGTGACCTCTTTGATGCGATTACGGAGGCTTTGGGCATTGCCGCGGCAGACCCCGGTCGCGACGCCGTGGTCATTTCCAGCACACTGGCGCCGCCACGTCGGAAGCTTCGCGTCTTGCTGGCTGAAGATGGGCGGATCAATCAGGAAGTAGCCATCAACTTGCTGCGTCAGCGTGGGCATGAGGTCGTTCTGGCGGAAAACGGAAAGGAAGCGGTTCGGATGTTTGAGAGCGATGAGAAAGAATTCGATGCCATCCTGATGGATATTCAGATGCCTAAGTTGAATGGCTACGAGGCAACCCAGGAAATTCGTAAGCGGGGAGGGGATTTGCCGATCATTGCGATGACGGCAAATGCCATGAAAGGGGATCGGGAAAAGTGCTTCGAAGCGGGGATGGATGCATACATCGCGAAACCGGTTCGCTCACGGGAACTGTTCCGCGTGTTAGAGCGGAGCGCGGACCAACACGGAGGAGCGGACGGCGATTGCAGTGGCTTTGATCCGGATACGTTTCTGGGGCAACTCAACGACAACGCGTTGGCGGAGAAGTTAATCGGCTATTTTCACGAAGATTCGACGACTGCGTTGCGAGAGATTCGCTCGGCAATTGCATCGAAGGACCCGGAATCCCTCCATCGGGTGTCTCACTCGCTCAAAGGAATGGTCGGTAATTTTCCCGGGGCCTCGGCTTTTACTGAAGTGAGCGAGATGAACGAGTACGCCAAGTCTGGAAATCTAGAGTCGGCCGAAAAAGCGCTGCCAGACTTGGAACAAAGTCTCGAGTCCTTGCGAAACTCGCTCGGACAACTTCGCGAAAACCTCAAGAAAGTGAGTTCATCATGAAAATTCTGGTGGTAGAGGATGATCGGTTAACGCGAGCCAAAATCGAATCGCATCTCCGCGAATGGGGGCACGAGCCTGTTTTGGTCAGCAATGGGGCGGAAGCGTGGCAATTGCTCAAAAATCAAGATTTTCCCCTTATCCTGACAGACTGGCAGATGCCGGAAATGGATGGGTTGGAACTCCTGAAGCGGGTTCGCAAGCAGAAGAATCCTCCGGGAGGGTATCGCTACACCATGCTCCTGACCGGGAAATCGGATAAATCGGATCTCGTGACGGGGATGGATGCCGGAGCCGACGATTTTATCGCGAAGCCTTTCGACAAAGATGAATTGCGGGTTCGGATCCGGGCCGGGGAGCGGACCGTGAGGCTCGAACGCGAGTTGGACGCGAAGAACGCCACGCTGAAGCTTTCAAACGACCGGATGCGAAGCACCTTGGAAGCGGCGACCAAGGTTCAGGCTGCGTTTCTCCCGACTCACAATCTCGATCCCCGGGTGGATTACGCGTTCCATTATCTGCCCTGTGAAGAACTCGCTGGCGATATGCTGAACGTGGTTCCTCTGGATGAGCATCACGTCGGAGCCTACCTGATTGACGTTAGCGGACATGGTGCTGCCGCCGCCCTGCTTTCGGTGCAGGTGAGCCGCGAATTGACGGCCCGGGACGCAGAACTGCTTCGCGGGGGAAAGTCCGGGCCTCCGACGCCTCCGGATCAAGTGGCGGGAGAACTCAATTCTCGCTTCACCTGGGATGCGTCCACTCAGCAGTATTTTACCTTTCTCTACGTCATTATGGATCTGCGGACGGGCGTTTGCGAATACACTTCCGCGGGCCATCCCGGACCCATTGTTACATCGGGAGATGATGTGGAAATTTGCGCCTCGCTACCGCCGGCGATTGGAATTGTGCCGGGTTCGAACTATCAGCGCAGAACGTTCGAACTGAAGCCTGGTGGTCGAGTCCACCTGTATTCCGACGGATTGTTTGAACTCCATGATCAGGCCGGGGAGGAGTTTGGACAAACGCGCTTGGCCAAACTCCTGGCGGACCAGAAAGAGCTTGGTCTGGAAGATGCGGTTGAGCGCGCCGTGCATCTGGCCGGGGACTGGACGGCCCAGCATCTGGATGATGATGTTTCCCTTCTCAGTCTGGAATTCGTTTCCAGCAAGCCACGCTGATCGCCTAAAAGAGCAACTCGGCCAGAGCCGCGTCATCCAACTCGGAAGGGTCGCCCACGGCGAGAAACTCGCTGACCATCGTGAACACTTCCAATTCCGCGGTAAGAGCTTCGACGACTTCTGGTGAAACGGTCTCTGAGCGATCCGCCAAGCGGGGCTCGGGGACTGCCGGTCGGTTCAAGAGGGAAGTCGAGCCGATTCCCCCCAGCAACAAAATCGCGGCGACAGTCCCGACCGGTGAGCGATAGGCAAACAACGCGTTTTTCCAGTTCTCAAGAACCGAGGACGACTGCGATGAAGGGAGTCTCCGAACGCGACGCAGTGTGTTTTGGACAAACGCACCAGATGCCTTCCGGGGAGGCGCTTCATCCAGGAGATCCCAAATCGGATCGGGTTCTTCAGAGTTCATACCCGAGTTTAAACCCCGGCAGGAGGCAGGAGTTGCGCTGCCTTACATTTGAGTCATTTCAAGAAAACCCTCCAGCTGCCGAATGCGGGTGGGATGTCGCATTTTTCGCAGCGCTTTAGCTTCGATTTGACGGATGCGTTCGCGGGTGACTTCGAACTGCTTACCCACTTCTTCGAGGGTGCGGCTGTAGCCATCGACGAGGCCGAAACGCTGTTCCAAAACCTGACGCTCGCGCTCGGTCAATGTATCTAGAACCTCGCGGATGCGGTCTTTCAGAATGCTGAACGCAGTGAGATCACTGGGATCCTCGGCCGATTTATCTTCGATGAAATCCCCAAAGTTGGTCTCCTCACCTTCACCCACTGGGGCTTGCAAACTAATTGGCTGCTGGGCCATGCGCAACACCGCCCGGACGCGTTCAACCGGGAGATGAATCTCATCGGCAATTTCGTCAGCCGAAGGTTCCCGGCCGTACTCTTGGACCAATTGCTTTTGCACCCGCATCAGCTTGTTGATCGTCTCGATCATGTGGACCGGTATGCGAATCGTCCGCGCTTGGTCGGCAATCGATCGGGTAATTGCCTGCCGAATCCACCATGTGGCATAGGTGGAAAACTTGTAGCCACGCTTGTATTCAAACTTCTCGACCGCCTTCATCAGTCCCATATTGCCTTCCTGGATCAAATCCAGAAACGAAAGACCACGGTTGGTGTATTTCTTGGCAATCGAAATCACGAGTCGCAAATTGGCTTCCACCATTTCTTCCTTGGCCTGGCGAGATTCCTCCATCCATTCATTGGCCTCCGCGTGTGTCGCACAAAAGGCTTCCGGCGTGAGCCAGGTTGCTGTGGCAAAGGCCTCAGGATCCTCATTCGCCACCGCTCGATCCAAATACGCGTCGGCCAAGCTTAAAAATTCTTCGGTGACCGACTGTTTGAAATGAAACTTCCCGTAAATCTTTCCCAAGGTGGTTAGCGCTTTCTTTGACTCGGCCTGGGCAGTATCTGGTTTCGAGTTCTTCCTGAGTTGGGAGATCTCATCGCGAAGGCTTTCGATCTGTTCGCAGTATTTCGGGAGGGATTTGATGTAGCGGTCCCGATTCTCCACCTTTTTGTCGATGATGACACGATCGAACCGCTCTTCTCCTTCGATTAGGCGATTCGCCATTCCGAGATAAGCGTCCGTCGTGAAACGGAACTGGTGAAGCAGGCGATGAACGCCAACTTCAGCGCGCTCAATCCGTTTGGAAATGGCGACTTCTTCATCGCGAGTGAGCAGTGGAACCTGGCCCATCTGCTTCAAATACATGCGGACCGGATCATCCAGAACATCCAACTTCGGGTCCGGCTTGGGCTCCCCGTCCAGATCGGAATCTTGGCCACGCTCTTTGTCGACGTGATCGACTTCAGAAGCATCGATGATCGTAAACTCCATCCCCCGCAATCGTGCCAAAATCTCCTCAATCACCTCCGCTGAAACGACATTCTCCGGGAGCGCCTCATTCAAATCATCGTAGGTCAGGTAGTCCTGCTCCTTCGCCAATTTGATGATATCGCGCATCCGGGATCGAATTTCGGGCGAATCGATATCGACTTCGGGAGCAGGGACCGGAGCGGTCATTGCGGATTGCTTGGGAGCACGAGCAGTTGCTCCCGCTTTCACAGGAGCGATTTGCGACTCGTTCTTCAGGGAGGTTTGTGGGGAAGCCTTTCGCGCCATGACAGCCAGTTCGACCAAAAACGGAGGCTGCGGATTCGACTTAATCCGAAGCACTGGAATATCTTTCGAGCATGGTATGGGGTCAAGCTATTCTTTCCGGCACGATTTCTTCCTTCCTGACGTATGGTTAAAGACAAGGCTATGATGATCATTCCTCCCGACTCCAATCAGGACTACGCATCGCATCCCGGTTCATTCTGGATGGCGATTTTCAGCTTGGCACTGATCTTTTTGATGCTCACTGCGGTCGGGATTTTTTTTCTGCGGCTGCGACATCGGTCCAAAAATCCCCTGCAAGCACCGACCTGTCTGGAAGATGTTCTGGAAGAAAGTGGACGAAAGAGCGGGGAAAAGCCGAGTTGGGAGCGATCATCCGATTGGTGGAAAGACGAGCCGTAACCATTTCGCATTGATCCTTGGTGAAAAGGCGTGGATTCTAACGTCCCATGCCTGAAATTCTGGCGAACATCGGCCACCGAAGCATCGCGAAAGCCCGGAGCGAGATCTATCTGAATACGATGATTTGCGTGGGCATCGTCATGGCGCTTAGTCCCAAGACTTGGGTCTACCCGGTCCGGGATCGCCTGGCGCGGCAGATCCTGTTCGCCGGCGTCCAAGCCATTCCCTTCACGATGCTGGTAGCTGCCTTGGTTGGCGCAATGGTTTATGTTCAGTGCTTTTTCTGGCTGCAATATACGGACAAGGTAGAGTTTCTTGGTCGGATGGTCGGGGCACTACTGTTCCGGGAAGCCGCGCCCTTCCTCGCCACGTTCATTGTCATTGGGGCGAGTGCCTCGGCGGTAACGACGGAGCTGGCGACGATGAAAACTACGGGTGAAGTCACGCTCCTGGAAGCCCAGGGGATTGATATTTTCCGGTATCTGGCGGTTCCTCGCATGGTGGGACTTGCTGTTTCTGTCCTGGGATTGAGCTGCGTCTTCCTCGCCGTGTCGATTGTGGCGAGTGGTCTGGGTTTTATCTTTTTCAATGCGGAAGGGCAGGGGCCGATCCCATTTCTCAAAAGTGTTTTTGCCTCGGTTTATCCCTCTGATTGGCTGGCGCTGATGGTGAAAAGTGTTCTGCCGGGATTATTTATGGGAGCCATCTGCTGCTACGAAGGGCTTCGCGTAAAGGGAGCCAGCACCGAAGTTCCCCAGGCCGTGAGTCGCGCCATTCTGCGATCAATCAGTGCAACTGTCGTGATATCAGGGGCTGTGATGGTAATCACCTACCTATGAGCGCTCCTTCTTCCAACCCGTCCGAGTCCATTCTTCGCTTTGAAGGGGTCAGACTGAATCCTGGTCTTGAACCGAAGGCGAAGACGTTTGATTTTGAACTTCGTGCTGGGGAAATTGCTCTTTTTTGCTCCGATTCGAAGAGTAAGCCTCCGGAAATCGCGAATCTAGCGATGGGCATTCATCGACCAGCGGAGGGCTCCATCTCCTTTCGGCAACAGAATTGGGCCGAAATAGAGGCTCCTGAGATGCTTCATCTTCGCTGTCAAATCGGCAGAGTCTTTGCCCCAAGGGGAGTGGCGAGCTGGGTTCAGAATCTGGATGTCGATGAAAATGTCATGGTCGCTCAGTTCTTTCGACCTGGACAAACGTCGCTCGATGTTCTGGAGCGCACCAATCGTCTTGCCGGCCGCTTCGGCTTCAAGCATCTTCCTCAAGGAAGACCTTCCACGACATCCGCCGAGGAACTGACTCGAGCGCAATGGGTTCGGGCGTTTCTGCCGGTTCCATTGCGTCTCTTGATTCTTGAGCGTCCGGGGTTTCGACTTTCGTCTTCAGAGTTGCAACCTCTCATTCGGCAGATCAATGAAGTGCGAAACGAGGGAACCGCAGTTCTATGGATCGACTTTCAGGGAGAGTTTCAAGAGCACGAAGAGCTGCAAATCGATCATCGGTTTGAGAAATTACCGAAGGCATTGGATGGCGCTTCTTGACAGGTCCGTCCGAAACCCAGTTATTCCGGGTTGTAACTCGGGATTATGGAAAAACCTTTTCGCTTTAGACATGTCAATGAAATTGCCGGTGCTTTCGTAATTGTTGCGGCTGTTCTTCTGGCTCTTGGAATTATATTGAGCGGACAGGTCCAAGGATGGTTTCAGGCCACTCGAATTTATCGCGTCGTGCTGCCGGATGCGGGGACCATGGGGATCAAGCCCGGCTCGGAGGTGAAGATTTTGGGAAGTCGAGCCGGCTCGGTGGAGCGGATCGAATTGCGCCATAAAGAGACTGAAGAACGCCTATATGACGTCTCTTCAATCGATCCGGAACGGGTGGATTTAGTCGCGGTGATGCGAGTGCGCAGCGATCGAGTCGTTTTTGTCGGGCTGGATTCTCAAGCGATCTTGCGCTACGATTTAGGTGGATTCGGGGCGCCGTTTTTCGAAATCAGTCGCGGGGTGATTCCTCGAAAGAAAAGCGACGAACTTCTCGAGCTGAAACTGGAGAAAGACGTGAAGGACGGACTGACGCTTCAAGTAGAGAACATTGGCCAGGCATTGATCCCGGCGATTCGCCAAATTGAGCAGACTTCGGAAAAAATTGGTGGATTGGCGGATAATCTTTCGAATCCGGAAGGTGATTTTCAACAGGCATTATCAGCGATCAACCGGGTGACCGGTCGGGTGAATCGTAGTGAAGGAGTCGCCGGAGTCTTAATCAACGATGATGATGCGGCCCAACAATTGCGAGACACGCTAGCCAACTTTGCGGCGGCTTCTTCGGAGATTGGACAATCTGTGGCCGCGCTCAATTCGCTGCTTTCTGGTCTGGAAAAAGGCGAAGGGGCTGCTGGAGCTCTCTTCAATGATCAGAAACTGGCGGATCAGTTGCGGAGAACGATTGGAGAAGTGGAAATCGCCTCACGGGAAATCAACAAGTCACTTACCGCCCTTCCGCCAATGTTGAATTCAACCAATAGCGCGGTTGGAGAATTTACCGAAGCAGCTAGAGTTATGCAGGATGCGTTGAAGGAATACGAAATTTTGGGAGAAGCTCTGCAGCGTCATTGGTTGGTGCGCAAACAAGTGGATAAGGTCGAGGCGGAACAGGAGGACGCACCAACGAGCACGGCAAGCAAATCCAGCACTCCCAAGAAAACGGTCAAGCAAAGCTCCGGAAATTCATCGCCTGATCGCCCGGCTTCTTCCGGCCTTCGACTTCCGTTCCAACGGAAGCGCTGAAGTCGCAATGGTTGAACACAAAAAAACCCCGCCCGGCGAACCGGACGAGGTTTGGTAAAATTTAAAGTTTTAAGTTTAGTATCAATTGTTAAGAACCAAGCCTGCCTCTGGATGGGCCCGTCTTCCTCTGGAAAACAGTTTGGATGGTCCTGAACGTTTTGCTTTTATCGATTGATCCGACCTGGGCGAAGTGCCACCAGCACTACTGGTAGGAGTCGCTTCCGAGACGGGTGAGCTTTGACTAACTCTATTGCTATTGGTTGTAGGTATCGATGTATTGTTACTATTACTAACTTCTGTGGAGGTTGGTTCTTCTACTCGTTCACGTTCTCTTACTTTAACGTGAGAGGTCTTACGACGCGCCGCCGGCGGCGACGCTGCGGCAACAATTTCTGTGTGTTGCCTGGGAACAGGCAACGGTGCCTGTGGTTGAGGGTGGCTGAGCACTTGAGGCTGAACCGGGGTAGTTAGTTGTTGTTCTGGCATTGCCGTAAGGGCAGCCAATCCACGAGCAGGAACCGGATAATATGGATTACCAGATTGCGAACCCGCGCCTGACCGCAAACTCCATGCAAGCAGTGCCAGAGTGAACTCAGGGATACAGAACACAAGCGCAGCGCGGGTAATTAACCACTGCGCAGGACGCTCCTGCTGATCTGCCATCTGCAGCAGAACGTGTCGTCCAGTGTCATTCTTAGCGGCAACTGCTGCTGCCACGACGACTTGACTCCGGAGAGGCTCTGCTGCGGCGACGAGACCAAGGAGGTCAGCGCGCTTTGCTTCAATTCGGGCCAGTTGCCCGGGAATCAGGTGATCATTATCACCCTTGCCATCATTGTCCATGTCGGTTGCAACCTGCACCATTTGTTCAATTTCGGTGCGTGTTGTAACAATCTTGGCCTCAGCGGCTTCGAGTTGCGACTGGTACACGATTTCCTCGGCACGAGATGCGCTGAGGTCTTGGTTTTGACGCTTGTTTAGAATCTCCCAAACGGAGATTCCATCCAAGCCTGAGGCTAGTAGCGTCATCGCTATAGTAGCCACGAGGTAGAGCAGATTGCCCGTAGAGCGGAATTGGAAAGCGCTAGCGCTTGCCAGTCCGGCCACGAGTACTGCTATCACAATCGCGAGATACCATGGGAATAGGCTACTCGCTCCTATGGCGCTCAGTGTCCCGAGGCCCAGGAAACCCACAGTCCATAAGAACCGTGGGCCTTGGTTTTGGTTTTGTGCGTGCATACGAGGCCTTATTTAGTGAAACTTAACTATCAATGCAACCATTTAATTCCTTAAACTTGATTATAATCTTTGGACGAATTTCCGTCAGCAGTCGCCTGCTGGAGTCCGAGAGAGTTCATTAAGAGTGAGTTAGCGATGTTTTTCGGGGTGGGTGAGGCATGTGGGAGTTCCTGACGGTGCCACTTTGCGTTGGGAAATGCTTTTATTACGAAGCCAGAAGAGGGCCGTTAGGGGAGGTAGTTTTGGGCGAGTTCGCGAAATTCGGTGAGTTCTCTTTCGATCCAGCGAGAACCCTGCCGGTTCCTGGCCTCCATTTGATGAGCGATCTTTGGGGCGATTTCGAGGCTCGCGGCGGCGTTGAGAAAGAGGCAGCGGGTCCGTCGAGCGAGAACATCCTCGAGTTTGATGGCCATCTCTTGCTCGATGGCTCTCGAAATATCTACAAACGTGTAGGGGAGGTCCGGATGGAGCTTTTCGCTCGGTGAATCTCCATCTGGCTCTTCGGCCAATCGGTGATGGATCGTCTGGCAGGCCCTGGAAGGAAGCTTCCCAATGGTGGTCGCGCGGTTGATCGTGTCTTCGGCCATGGTTCGACAGGTAGTCCACTTTCCTCCGGCAATCGTGAGCAATCCGGATGGCGATCCGAAAATACAATGTTCGCGCGAGACTTCCGCAGTTCCCGTGTTCGTTGAATCTGGCGGTTTGATCAGCGGGCGAAGGCCTGCCCAGACGCTCTGAATGTCTTCTCTTGTTGGCTTCTCATTCAGATATCGACCGGAGTGTTCCAGAAGATAGTCGATTTCTGAGGTGAGGGGAACTGGTTCGAGTTCGGCGGAAGGCCGCGCGGTATCGGTCGTGCCGATCAGCGTGTGATGGTGCCAGGGGATCGCAAAAAGAACCCTCCGGTCATCCGTCTTCGGAATCAATAGGGCAACCTCGCCTCCGAGGAAGCGCTTTGGGAGAACCAAATGGATGCCTTGGGCAGGACTGATGATCGCTTTCTGTCGATGGTCGTCCATCTCGCGAATGGCATCGCTGAATACTCCCGTTGCGTTGATGGCGACCTTGCATCGGAGGGTAAACGCCCTACCATTCAGTGAATCACGGGCCTGAACTGCGCAAATTTTACCGGCTGGATCGTGCGCAAAACCTTGAGCTGAGACGTAATTCACCAGGGTTGCGCCATTCAATACGGCGGTTTGCGCCATCGCCATGGCAAGGCGCGTGTCATCAAATTGAGCGTCGAAATATAGCGTTCCGCCGCGAACCCGGCTCAAGCTGAGTCCAGGGACGCGTTCTGCCACCTGAGCGCGGGAGAGCCAGGCGGAGCGTTTGAGTCCCCGCTTGCCGGCTAACGAATCATACACCTTCAAACCGGTTCCATACCAGATCTGCTCCCAGAAACTCTGGCTAGGGATCACGAAAGGGATGGGCCTGACGATTCCTGAAGCGTTGTGCAGCAGATGAGCGCGCTCACGAAGGGCTTCGCGCACCAATCCGACGTTGCCTTGGCGAAGGTAGCGAACGCCTCCATGAATCAGCTTGGTGCTGCGGCTGGAGGTGCCCTTGGCGAAGTCTGACTGCTCGATGAGAATGGTGCGATAGCCTCGTAGAGAGGCATCGTGAGCGCAGGCCAAGCCGGTTGCGCCTCCTCCGATGATGACGATATCCCATTCGATCGATGAGTCGCCAGCTGCATTGAGCATGTCCTCCCGTTTCATCAGGCTATCGTCCTGGTGGAGGCTGAGGAACCCGCAGGCGCTGCATCCGATCCGGAAAGTCGCTGATGATTCCGTCGATCCCTTCTTGTTCCTTCAAGAGGGCCGCCTCCTGGAAGGTGTTGACGGTGTAGGCATAGATTTTGAGGCCTCGATCATTTGCCGCTTCCACCAGGTGGCGTGTGATGAAAGGAAACTGGAGGTGAACCGAATCCGCTTCCAGTGCCTTTGCCGTACTCCAGATCTCATTCGCTGTCTGGCCGGCTTCAGGAAGCAACCCAACGCGGAGTTCCAACGAAAGTTCGCGAAGAGATTCCAAGGCTTTCACAGAGAACGAGGAGATCAGAAACTGATCCTTGCTCCAATCCGGGTTCGACTTCACATGCTCACGAACGGTTTCCACGACCAGGGAGGCTGATTCGGCGTCTTTCAGCTCGATGTTCAGCAGACCACGGTCCCCCGTCGCCATGATCACTTCGCCCAGGCTCGGGATATGTTGGCCATCTCCAGCGTCAAGTGTTCGCAACGCTTCCGGCGTTACGTCATCAAGGTTGCCCGTTCCGTTGGTGGTTCGTTCCAAGCGTCGATCGTGAATCACCCAAAGCTGACCATGAGCGGCATGAACATCGATCTCAATGCCGTCAACTCCAGCCGAGATTGCCTCCAAGATGCTACGAACCGTATTTTCGGGGGCCAGCCCTTTGGCTCCGCGATGACCAATAACAAGGAAAGGCTTTTGCAGCGGGTTCATCTTATAAAGCCAGGACTGCACCGGTTCGTGAGTCAAGGAAATGTCGCGAAGCGCTACCTGTAGTTCAGGTGTTTTTCGAGAGAGTCTTGAGCGGCTCCAACCAACGAGAAGATGCACAAGTCGTTGCGATAGCATCAAGGCGTGGTTTCAGGTGCCGAATCTCAACGCTGATCGCGCAGCAAGAGGATCAGTAGAATAGCAATGGCAAGTCGGTTACGGGCCCTCAGCGAAGATTTCTCGCAACTTCTGCGCAACGGCCAGTCCAAGTCTCTTGCAACCTTCTGCATCAATGTGGATCGAATCCGGGGAAGGGCATTGGGCGAATTCCCCTGCATTCAGGAAAGCCACCCCACGATCATTCGCGACTTCCTGATACGCTGCGGCAAGCTCTTGAGATCGCTCGGCGGCATGATCGAAAAGATGGCCGAAGGGGCAGGGCTCATCGGACACGGGGGCCGGAGAGATGACCAAGACTTGCGGAGAGGCTCGTTCGGGGCCCACATCACAGTCCAGGATGCGATCCACGAGCGCTCCCATGCCATGGGCAATGGAATGTGCGCTGAGGTTGAGGTGCATTTTCAGGTCGTTGGTTCCCAGCATCACAATCATGAGATCGATCGGACATTGCGACTCCAGAACGATGGGAAGATTTCTAATTCCGTTCTTATCGACGGACTCGGACGGATCATCCCACATCGTGGTTCGCCCGTTTTGAGCTTCTTCGATCACGACAAAGTCCGGACCGAGCTCAGTCTGGAGAACGCCGGGCCAGCGAACGTGTGCAGGGAATCTTTCCCGATCACTACCCGGTATGTAACCCCAAGTATTGGAGTCTCCGAAGCAGACGATCCGTTTCACAACGTGACAGGAAGTGCTCCTGCCTCAGTGATTGAAAAGAAACTCTTTCGAATTCAACAAAGCCCAGAAGACGTCGTTCAGCACCATTTCGCGTTGAGCCGGATCTTCACCAACGGCAGCAACTTGCTCGTTTACGGCTTTCATCTCATCGGCAGTTGGCTTTCTGCTGACACAGCGAATGTAGAGGTCTTCGACCACCTGTTCGGGCGTCAGTTTCTCCTCATTGAGAAGTCGACGAACGACTGTTCCAGAATCGATCTTGCTCGTCACCGTGTCACCGTTCATGAGGTGAAGGGCTTGGGAAAGGCTGGGCTCCATTTTGACCTCGCAAGAGCAAACCGTCTCTCTTGATGCCCGTCCGAATGTCTGGAGGAAGTAGTTGCTGGTATTGCCGTCGGCGACTTGGACAGCGCGGGCACCCAAGGGGAGGCCTTTGAACTTGTTCTTGGTCTCCGTAACTTGGGTGATCGTATCGAGAAGAATCTCTGCTCTCATGCGACGGACTCTAGCCTTCGAGAAGTTTGTCAGGTCATCTTGATTCGTCGCGTTGGCCTGGGTTTTCAGCTGGTAGGTCCGGGAATTACAGATATCGCGGACGACCTTCCGGAAGTCATAGTTGTATTCCACAAACTTGTCCCCGAGAGCGGAAAGCAACTCGGGATTGGACGGCGGATTGCTCACGCGAACGTCATCAACGGGATCAATGATTCCCGCCCCAAAGAAGTGTGACCAAACGATGTTGGCGATGTTGCGGCTGAAATAAGGATTTTCAGGAGCCGTCATCCATTCTGCCATAATTTCCCGGCGGTCGCGGCCCTTGAGTTCATCGTCGGTGAGAGCTTTGCCCCCAAGGAACTGCGGTTTGACCGAACGGTTTCCGACGGGGTGTCTCGCGTCACCGCTACCGCTATTATAAATCACCTGTTCGCGGGGATCTTCCGTCCGTTTCCGGCCCACTTGGGTGAAGAACGAGGCCCAACCGTAGTAGTCATCCATCGTCCAGCGATCAAACGGGTGATTGTGGCACTGGGCACATTGAAGACGGAAACCCATGAAAACCTGGGCTACGTTTTCAGACACCTTCAATTGATCATTCTCCGTCTGATAATAGTTGGTGGGAGGATTTTCAAATGTTCCTCCGGTAGAAGCCAGCAAATCCTGGACGATTTCATCCATGGGAACATTGTTCGCAATCTTGTCCTGGAGCCAGTTGAAGTAGAGCAAGGCAGCCTTGTAGCTCAATCCCTGGTTCACATTGCCGCTGGAGCGAATTTGGAGGAGTTCCGCCCATTTCATCACCCACATTTCAGTGAATTCTTTTCGTTCCAGCAACTGGTCGATGAGTTTGGCGCGCTTATCGGGTGCTTTGCTTCCTGCGAAAGATTCATAATCATTGCGCTCAGGCAGTTGGCCCAGAATGTCGATAAAGGCACGGCGGAGAAAGGTCTCGTCGGAGCAGACCTCGGAAGGAACCATCCGGAGTTTGTGGAGCTTATCGTGAACCAACTGGTCGATGTAGTTGGTCTCGGGGAGTTTCGGCCGGGTGTATTCCAAACCTTCGGGGATCACGATGACTTGGCTTCCAACCGTAAACGTGTCATAGCGAGCCATCACAAAAGCTTCTCCGCGCTTACCAGCAGTGATGAGCCCGTCCTTGTCTACTGCTGCGGTGGGCTCGTTATTGGTGATGAACACGGCAAGGTGGGTAACATCGCGATCCGTTCCATCTGAGTAGGTCGCGCGAACCGTCAGTTGGTGCTGGGTTCCGTCTCCTTCCAAGAGAAGCTGATGAGGAAGCACCTCGATATCGGTCACCTCCGGGATATCCGCAGCATCCTTGTTGGCACCTGCCGCCAGCCAATCCACCATTGTATGGTAACTCTCGCTCCCTTTCTCGAACAGCTTTCCGCCGGTGTGAGGCACGGATTCAATCGACTTCTCGACGAGCAGCGACTCTTCAGGAATCGCCAAATTGATGCGGCGTCCGTTCATTTCTCGCGTGATGCGGTGATAGTCCCCATCAGGATCATAGCCAAATAGCGAAAGCATGAAGCCGTCTTGGCCACGAGCCGAACCATGGCATTCTCCAGTGTTGCAATGCTCCCGCATGAAAACCGGCATCACGTCGAGCTTGAAGCTGGTCGGCTTCCGAACCTCTGCGGTAGTGACCTTAAATGGCACCGTCACTTCAACGCCGCCAACTTTGGCGGTCAGCGTGGTATCGCCATTGGCCTTCGGGTAGAAGGAGTTTTTGCGTTTTTCCGCAACTTCAGGCATCCCGAGAACAAACTCGGTGTTGGCCGTGACATCATACGTTGTGTCGTCCTCATACTTGGCCACGACCACAAGACTTTGGCGATCTTTTCCTGACTCAAGGGCAACGGCTCCGGGATAAACCTTAACTTCCTTGATCTTCTTTCCGCGATCCGGGAGAGGGAGTGGGCCGCGATAATCTTCCTCGTTCTTGGCAATCAACTGGGTGTTCTCCGGCCAAGGCGCACCCGCTTTGATCCACTTCGTGAGAAGGTCGATTTCTTTCTCGGACAGAGGTCCACCCTCTGGGGGCATGATGTCTACGTCGTCAGCAGGAAGGGTGATTCGATCAATGACGGAACTTTCTTCGGGCTTCCCCGGGACGATCGCGGCTCCGGAGTCCCCGCCTTTCATGATCCACTCATGCGTGTCCATCCGCAACTCTCCCTTAATCTTGTCAGCTTGGTGACATTCGACGCACTGGAATTCAAGAATCGGCGCTATGTCGCGACCGAAGTCAAAACCCGGATCGGCTAAAGCGGGTGAGCCTGCGGCAAAAAGGAAGGTCAGGAATTGAAGTTTCTTCATAGGATGTGGGGACGCAGCTTGTCCGTTGATAAGTTGACTCTGAACCGAAGGAAATCGCATCGTTCAAAAAAATATCTACAGAACAACAGTGAAGACACGTGAGCGGCCCACACGCTCTTTCACCCTCAAAACATCAAGTTTCGAAACTCACTTCCTGAACGACTGAGGCGAGCCGTCTCTTAGGGAACCCGGAATTGCACCGTTTCGCCCGGTTTGTTAGGATCAGGAATTTCAACCGGAGTTCCTGAACTCATTCCTCGTACGTCGATTTCGCCCCGATAAGGGTTGCCTTTTGGAAGCGTGACATAGCCCTCTTTCCCGGGGATGGGATCGGCAAAGGGTAGGTCACTGGGTGAGAAGGTTTTGGGCTGACTTGCGGGGGCTTCCTGTGTTTCCGAAGTCGTATCGCTGGCAAGGGTGGTAGAGGCTCCATTTCCGACGGTGTTCTGCCCTGACTGGTTGGAAGAAGGATAGCTACTGGGGCGGCTGGTGGGTGGCTTGGGCGGGGTGTAAGCGGTTTGCCGATTCCCTGAGGAACTTTGCCAGCCGGAATTCGAAGACGAGCTTGACGGGGAAGGCGAGCTGGCGGCGGCCGCGGCTGCTTTCCTTTCGGAGCGAGAAGGTTTGGCTTCGAATCTCCCTGCGCGGACTTGGGCACCTTGGCTTGGACCATACTTCGCTTTTCGGGAAGCTGCCCTCCGTTCCCAGAAGGTGGAGAGCGGTTGCGGCGGCATTTCCGCGGCCACCCGTTGACGGGGGATGCGGGGAGCAGTGGTTTGGCAACTGACGAGAGTTGCGGAAATTAGAGCAAAAACCAGGAAAAAAGAAGCTTGTTTGCGCACAGTTCGGGAGGTTTCGAGTTTAAAAAATATCTAGCTAGTAAAACGACTATGAAGCGATTCGTCAAACACTGAGGCGTTTTCGAGCTGTTTATAAGTGTGAGAGCCAGGCCGTCAACGCATCCGACTACCCTGGTGATTGTCTCGGTTCGGTCATTGACAACTTCCAATCATACCGGTTCGCTCCTCCCAATTCTTCCCTTCGCTCATGCACTTCCGCCATCCTTGGTATTCGATCATCCATTCTCTCGAACAGAAATTCGGTCAATTGGCGATTCCCGGTCTCATCCGTGGGATCGCGGTTCTCCAGTTTCTGGTCGTTCTCCTGATTAAGTTCCAACCGGGCTATTTCGAGCAACTGGTCTTTCGGCAGGACAAGATTTTTGCCGGGGAGATTTGGCGGCTCTTCACTTGCGTTTTCATCGGGAATTCTCCTCTGATCATCGTGGCCTTCATCATGATGATGTTTCTGTGGTTCATTAACGACATCTTGGAAGAGGCCTGGGGCGCTTACAAAACCACGCTCTTTGTCATGGGAACCATTTTTCTCTTTATCGTCTCCCTTTTCCTCATCCCGCTCCTGGGACAACCAACCGTCTCGACGTTTGGGGGTGAATTTTTCACGTCGGCCATGATTCTAGCCGCGTGTGCGATTGCGCCAAACTATGAAATTCGGCTCATGCTGGTCATCCCGATCAAATTGAAGTGGTTGGGCTGGGTCGTGATTGCCTTTGCTCTTTACATGGTTTTTCAGCTCCATGACTCCGAGATTGGCAAGTATTTTCGGGAGGCCTACAAGCGTCATCTGGAACTCTACGGCCTTCTCTCTCTCGCTTTAGCGCTGACGCCTTACATGCTGGTTTTCTTTCCTCGCTACGCTTTTGAGCTGAAACATCGGCAGCAGGCTGCGGCGAGACGCGCCAAGTTCGAGGCCGCGCATTTGCCCGAAGATGAGCCCTTCCATCGTTGCACGAAGTGCGGTAAGACCGAGCATGACGATCCAGAAGCAGAGTTTCGGATCGAAGATGACGATGAGGAATATTGCCTGGATTGCCTGGAGAAAGGCGTCCAACCCGCAAAATGAAGCGAGTGAATGGTTTTCTCACGGCAGGGGCGGTATTGATCATGGGGACGTCCAGCAACGGCCAAGGTTTTGATCCGGATGGGTTAGCCAAGGTCGATCATACGATGGAAGCTGCCATTGAGGAAAAACTGCTTCCGGGCGCGGTTTTACGGCTGGAAGCCAAGGGGCATGTGTTCCAAAAAGTCTATGGCAATCGCGCACTCAAACCCAAGGAAGAAGCGACCACTGAGGATACGATCTATGACCTTGCCTCCTTGACCAAAGTCATTGCAACGACACCCGCCATCATGAAACTGGTCGAGCACGGTCGCCTGGATTTGGGCCAGACCGTGAATCGGGTGTTGCCCGACTTTAAGGGGCATGGGAAGGAAGTCATCACCATTGGGCAACTCCTCACTCACACTTCGGGACTTGCTTCGGGGTTTCCGAAGACCGATCGCCCGTCGAGCTACCGAAAGGCGCTTACCCGAATCTACGAGGGAGAAACGAAGGTTCCTCCCGGAACCGAGACGATCTACAGCGATCTCAATTTCATCCTCCTGGGGGAAATCGTTCAAACCATCAGCGGGGAATCCCTCTCCACCTTTGCGACCCGTGAAATTTGGGCTCCCCTGCGGATGTGGGAGACTGGGTTTCGACCGGAAAAACGGCTTCATCCTCGCATCGCTCCTACGGAGAAGTTGCCGCTGGGCGTGCTCCGGGGAGAAGTGCATGACCCGACATCGCGATTGATCGGCGGGCTAGCGGGCCATGCCGGCGTTTTTTCCACGATTCACGATGTCAGCCGATTCGCACGGATGCTGCTGCAGGGAGGGAAACTCGATGGGGTTCGCTTCCTTCAGCCGGAGTCGGTCAGCGAGATGACTCGCATTCACGTTGGTGGACGCGGTTTGGGCTTTGATCTGGATTCAGCCCTGGCCGAGGCCCCGCGGGGGGCCCACTTTGCGGTTGGAACCTCCTATGGCCACACCGGCTGGACCGGGACCTCACTCTGGATTGATCCAACTCGGGATATGTTCATGGTGATGCTCTCGAATCGGAATCACCCTCAAGGTGGCGACGTGCGGCAGCTGCGCTATGACGTGGCCACCCTGGCCGTAGAGGCGACCGAAAAAACCAAGGTCCGCGCCAGAGCGCCGCTGCCGCCACGGAACGGTATCGATACGTTGGAAGAGGATCGATTCCGGCCTTTGCACGGGTTGAAGCTGGGTCTAATCACCAACCACACGGGTCTTTCCCGGGATGGCCAGACGACCATCGACTTGCTCCATGAGGCGAAGTCGGTCGAACTGAACGTCTTGTTCGGTCCGGAACACGGGATTCGGGGGCAGCTGGATCAGCCGGAAATTCCCGATGGACGGGACGACAAGACCGGATTGCCCGTTTTCAGCCTCTATGGGGAGAATCGAAAGCCGAGTGCCGAGCGTCTCGCGGGGTTGGATGCCCTGGTTTTTGATATTCAAGATATCGGGTGCCGGTTTTACACCTACATTTCAACGATGGGATTAGCGATGGAGGCAGCGGCGGAAGCTGGGCTGGCGTTTTTCGTCCTGGATCGTATCAACCCGATTGGGGGCGGGGTGGTTGATGGTCCGGTGGAAATCGGGGATCGGAAATTCACCAGCCACCACCCGATTGCGATTCAGCACGGAATGACGGTTGGTGAATTGGCGATGATGTTTCGCGATGAACTGGGGCTTCAGTTGGAATTGACCGTCGTGCCGGTGGCGAATTGGCCGCGAACCATGCGCTTCGATGAAACCGGGATGACCTGGGTGAATCCCAGTCCGAATATGCGGAGTCTGGACGCCGCCATTCTTTATCCCGGCATCGGCTTGCCAGAATTCACGAAACTGAGTGTGGGAAGGGGGACTGAAACGCCGTTTCTTCACGTAGGGGCACCTTACATTGATGCTGATCTCCTCACGGATGAGCTTCAACAACTGAAGCTACCGGGAATCGCGTTTGAACCCGTTCGCTTTCAACCTTCGGCGAGCCTTTTTACAGGCGAATCCTGCGGAGGCGTGCGATTCTCAATCCGTGATCGTGAGGTGATTCGGCCGATTGACACGGCGCTGGCCATTGCTCAAATCCTCGCCCGCAACTACCCGAATTACGACTTGGAAAAGCTGGCGACGCTTTTGGTGCATCCTCCCACGCTTAGCGCAGTGAGGGAACAGAAGCCGCTTCCTGAGATTCGGGAACTCTGGAAGGAGGAGTTGGCGGAATTTGAGCGGCGACGTTCTCGGTATTTGCTCTATCCGGAGTAGGTTTAGTTTGAGTAGAACTTGGCAATCACCTCGACTTCGGCTTGCGCTCCTTCGAAGGCGTTGAGCGAGGTATTGGTCCCGAATCCGCCGTCGTTTGGTGTTCCGAAACGCAGATAAAGGTAATAGTTCACGCCGTTCACGCGGGGTAATCCGAACCATTGTTGCCTGAGAACCACACTGTCCGCGCTCTCATAGGGATCGTCTGAATTCGGGCTGCTGAGAAATTGCACCGGAATGCGAACGGTATAGTGGCTCGGGGTTGGTTCCGTGAAATCGAACGTGATTTCAAGGCTCGCGGTATCGGCGTCGCTTTGATTGAAGGTGCTCCCGTTGAAATAGGTGAGGTTTCCCAGAACGAATTCTTGATTCGGGGAAACGTCGTAGTTCTCAGCCACGAAGTTGAGGGTGTTGGCGGTGCCGACGTTGAGTTCTCCTCCGGATACCAAAATCTGGGTGTTGCCGTGGGTCAACATGGTTTGGTTCGAGGCACCGGAGACATCGTAGAGCAGATTATCTCCACCCGCGACGTTGGTCCAGACAGGCGTGCCACTGGCGGCGAAGCGATCGGCCAAGAGCCGGTAGGTTCGATCGCGGGTTGAACTGGTGATGTAGGTGGTCGGGTCCAGGGTAACGGACCGAGCAGAAACCGTTTGGTCCGGAAGCACCTCAAAGCCTTCGTTGTAGGTGAGCCAGCCGTCGTCGTCCGCTCCGGGACCCGCAACCCGGTATTGGAGCTCGGAAACGCCGCTGGGATTGTAGTCATGAAGCGTGACCGTGAGGGGATAGCTCGAAGCGGGCTGGTTGGTGGTAGTCGGGTAGATCTGAGGGCGACTGAGTTGTTGCGGAGGAGGAGGCCCATCGTAGCCGCCATCATCGGAGCCTGAACCGCCGTCTCCTGAATCCCCTGGTGGGCTGGAAGAATCTCCACTTCCGCCGTCGCTTCCTGACGAACTTGAGCTCCCTGACGAACTTCCGCTTCCGGAAGACGGTGTCGGGCTTACCGAGACCAAGGTTGGTGCAGGGGCGTCCATGACATTGGAATCGGAATACGCCCAAAGCCAACCATCGTTTGGGTTTACATCGATGGGCGATGCTTCCCGATTCTCCGTTCCGTAATCGGTCGCGGTGAGGCTATCATCCAGCGCAAAGTGCTTCACTCCAAGCGTTCCCGTGGTTGCGATCTGAAAGCTCTTTTCTGCGCTGTCCCAAAGGGCACGTGGCGTCGATCCAAGGGATTCGGAAGAGGTCATCATGACCGCATACAAGCGCTTATCGACCATCGAAGAGCGCAACCCGGAAAACCGTTCTGCGGAAGCCTGTGTCCGGACCGTCTTCAGTTTATCCAAAATCAGCTGTGGTTGGGTGACGCCGTCCAGGTTTCCGCCGCTTGCCAAGTAGACGTTGATCGATTGATTGAGGGAGCTGACATCGACCTCCAGTTTGGAGAGCTTTGAGGCATGAGTAATTCGCCCTGCGAAAATGTAGCCCGATCCTGCAATGAGAGCGACGATGATGAGGGCAAAAAGAACCTCAATAAAGGAAAAGCCAGAGGTGGAGCGATTGGAAGGAGCAATGGAAGTATTCATTGGCGAGTGGTTGGTCCCATAGAACGGTAAACGGAAGCGAAGAAAGATCGACAGAAAATATTATAAATATGAAAAGTATGATTTTAGAGTAAAGAGCTTGAAACTTGACCCGCAGGCAACAGCCCAATCTGTATCTTCACGCAACCTGCCTTCCTAAATTCGTGGACAATTGGTTCGTTGTCCTGAGAGTCGGCAATCGTCGAAGAAGTGAATGAGTGGCTTTCGAATTACGTTTTTGGGGACTGGAACGTCTGTTGGTGTTCCCATGGTAGGGTGTGCCTGTCAGGTCTGTGCTTCAGAAGATCCTAAGAATCAGCGGCTGCGGCCATCCATCTATGTAGACACTCCGGATTTTCGGTTCGTAGTCGATACCGGCCCGGATTTCCGGGCTCAGTGTCTGCGGGAAGGGATTATTGATTTGGAGGCGGCCGTTTATACCCACGCTCACAGCGATCACATCATGGGCTTTGATGATTTGAGGCGGTTTTGCCGCGGGGAAAACGCCACGATTCCTATTTATGGCACTCCGGAATGCCTCGACCGAATCAAAGCCGCGTTCGAATTCGCGTTTGATCGATCCAATTGGTATGCCGTCTACGTCAAACCGGTTCCCCACGAAGTGGATGGTTCCTTTACCCTGGGGCAAATCAAGATCACGCCGCTCGAGGTTCAGCACGGAAAGGTTCGCACCATTGGTTACCGGTTTGACAAAGATGGCGCTTCCTTCGCCTACATTCCTGATTGCAAGGTGATTGACGAAGACGCGATGCCCGCTCTCGCGGAGTTAGATTGTCTGATTCTCGACGCGACCAGTTTTCGGGATATTCCCACGCATCTGAGTGTGGAGCAGAGCTTGGCAATCATCGATCAAGTCAAACCAAAGGAAGCCTGGCTCACTCATATGTGTCACGATATCGATCACGAACCGGACGATGCAAAGTTGCCTCCGGGAGTCCATTTTGCATATGACGGGTTGAAGCTCCTCATCAAATGAATCTCACTCCTACCGGTCCTTCATGGTAATACGTCAGCCACGCTTTCAATTTCAGCGAAACGGGAGCACCGCCGGGCTTCTTGCCGCGTTTGCCCTGCTCCTTGGGATCCATGGGTTCGCGGAGGAGGAAGAACGGCCTCCACTGGTTAGAGCCTCGATTTATTCGGAGTTCACGATCGTGGTATGTAATCGAGCGGTTCCGGGCTCCGAAGCGCTGGCCCGCTATTACGCCAGGTCTCGGGAAATTTCCGAGCGGAACGTCGTCGTTCTGGATTGCTCCACCTCCGAAGAGATCTCCCGGAGCGAATTCGAAGCCCAGATTCACGATCCGCTGCGCGATCAAATGCTGAGCCGCGGCTGGTGGATGCCGATTCGTGATCCTGAGACCGGGGCGCAAAGTCTCCGCAGTAACATCAAAGTACTGACCTTGATCCATGGGGTTCCGGCGAAGATTCGAGAAGATGCTGTTCCTGCCACGCCGGGAGAAACTACCGCAGCCAGCGTCGATTCCGAACTCAGCACCCTTGGCCAACCCGGCTTGACCCTTGCGGGTCCTCTCGCGAATCCCTACTACCAAAGCGAAATCCCGTTTCATTCCGCAAATCTGCCGATCATGCTGGTGGGGCGAATCGATGGTCCGGACGCCCCAACTTGCCGTCGTATGATTGACGACACCATTCGAGCAGAGTCTCAAGGCCTTTGGGGACAGGCCTATATCGATCTCGGTGGAGACCAATCCTTGGCTCATACCTGGCTCCGCAGTGCCGCCACGCGATTTCGGCAAATCGGCATTCCGGTGACCGTGAATCAGCATGCAGAGAGCTTTCCCACCAATTACCCGATGGGGGACCCTGTCCTTTACTTGGGGGCAGGGTCGGAATCTCTGAATGGTCCGTTTCTTCGCTCGGGGAAAGTTCTTCGTCCGGGAGCGATCGCGGTTCACGCCCATCCGCGAAACGCAGCGACGCTTCGTTCGACCCAAGAATATTGGGCGGGGCCGCTGTTGGATAAGGGAGCCGCTGCCGTCCTGGGAAGTGCCTATGAAACTCCTCATCCGTTTTCCCATCAACTGGACATCTTTTCCGATCGCCTGACCCGTGGCTTTTCCTTCATCGAGAGCGCCTACATGTCGCTTCAAGGCGTTTCCTGGGTGAATCTCGCGATCGGGGATCCGCTCTACACCCCGTTTCCCGACCTACGAACCACGATCGACGAAACGCAGTTCAAAAGAAAGCGCGCGAACATGCCTTATCAGGTCCTTCGCCTCGCCTACGCGCGATGGGGAGATGGAAACCCTTTTCCGGAGCGGGCGCTCTTCTACAAGTTGGAACTGGCTTCCGCGAAGCAGCCCCGGCCAGAGTTTCTCGAGCACCTCGCAATTTCGGCGATTGAGACAGAGGACTACGATGAGGCTCGAATCCAACTGATGCGAGCGGAGGCCGCTTATGAGAAGCCGGTTGATCAGCTCAGGATTCGATTGCACAAGGCTGAAATGTTTCGTCGTCAGGGTGATCGGCTGGATGCCTTTAAGATCTTGCGCGATGCTGCGGAAGATTTTGCCGCCATTCCCGAGGCAAAGGCTGCCATCGAGTGGATGGAAATCGTAAAAAAGCCCGGAAGCTAAGCGGACTTCAGGGTTGAAACTGCGGCAGGGCTTGCCTAACGTGAGACCCTATTTAACCCGATTTTCACGTTGCAAGCTTCAACTTCACGCACTTTCACCACCGGCGCCGGCACCAACGGCACCTATTTTTCCATACCAGCCCTTGAAGAAATGGGGTTGGGGCAAATCTCACGACTCCCGGTTAGCATCCGCATTGTGCTGGAGAGCGTGTTGCGCAACGTCGATGGGATTAAGGTGACGGAAACCGATGTCAAAAACTTGGCGGCGTGGAATGCGAAGAGCCCGGCCAAGGAAGAAGTTCCCTTCACCGTGGCAAGGATTGTTCTCCAAGACTTTACCGGGGTGCCTTTGTTGGTTGATCTTGCTGCGATGCGTTCGGCTGTCGAAAAAGTCGGCCAAGACCCCAAAATTATCGAGCCACTTGTCCCGGTTGATTTGGTCGTCGATCACTCGGTGCAAGTCGATTTTGCCGGCACCGCTACCGCGCTCGAGCGGAACATGGATATGGAATTTACCCGCAACCGGGAACGCTACGAGTTTTTGAAATGGGGCCAACAAGCCTTTGAAACCTTTAACGTCGTTCCTCCGGGAATCGGGATCGTTCATCAGGTGAATCTGGAATACCTGGCGCGGGGAGTGCTTTCGAAAGGGGATGTTTACTATCCGGATACCTTGGTTGGCACAGACAGTCATACTACCATGATTAATGGATTGGGCGTCGTTGGCTGGGGCGTCGGCGGAATCGAGGCCGAAGCTGGAATGCTGGGGCAACCCATTACGTTCTTGACGCCGGAAGTCGTTGGCGTCCATCTCAGCGGTTCGCTGGCGGAGGGTGTCACGGCGACAGATCTCGCACTTCATGTCACCCAACTCCTCCGCTCTGCGGGCGTCGTTGGCAAATTTGTCGAGTTCTACGGAGAAGGAGCCGCTGCTCTACCCTTGGCGGATCGGGCAACCATCGCCAACATGGCTCCAGAATATGGTGCGACAATGGGCTTTTTCCCGGTCGATCAGGAATCCGTTGATTACCTCGCCTCCACTGGACGCAATCCGGAAGTCTGCGCCACCTTCAAAAACTATTTCGAAGCGCAGGGGATGTTCGGCATTCCGCGTAAAGGTGAAGTCGATTACTCGGTCGATATCGAACTCGATCTCGCCACCGTCAAACCGAGCGTCGCCGGGCCGAAGCGCCCTCAAGACCGCATCGTCTTACCCGACCTCAAAGAGAAGTTCGAAGGTCTGTTCGAGGTTTCGGCCAAAGACGGTGGGTTCGACAAGCCGGGAGCCGATCTCCAGCAGCAATTTCCAGTCACCGTCGATTCCAAGGGCATCCCGGACTCGATCGGTCACGGCTCCGTCGTCATTGCCGCCATTACCAGCTGCACGAACACCTCGAATCCCAGCGTCATGATCGCGGCAGGCTTGCTTGCGAAAAAGGCGAACGCCTTGGGGCTCACCGTGAAGCCATCCGTGAAAACGTCCCTCGCTCCGGGATCTCGGGTTGTGACGGATTACCTGGATAAGTCGGGACTCAATGAAGAACTCGACAAGCTCGGTTTCCAAACCGTCGGCTACGGCTGCACCACCTGTATCGGAAACTCCGGACCGCTGGATGAAGGCATCGAATCGGTCGTCAAGGGCCAAGACCTCATCGTCGCTTCCGTCCTTTCCGGGAACCGCAACTTCGAAGCCCGGGTTCACCAGGCCGTGAAAGCGAATTTCCTGATGTCTCCTCCACTTGTGGTTGCCTTTGCTCTCGCTGGAACCGTCGATATCGACCTCGGCATCGAGCCGCTCGGCCAAGATAGCGAGGGGAACGACGTCCTCATGCGCGATATCTGGCCCAGCCTCGAAGAGATTCGCGACACGATGAAGGCCTCTCTCACTGCGGAAGCCTTTCAACGTCTCTATGGCGACTTCGCCGCGCAGAACCCCAAGTGGAACGAGATTCCTGGTAAAACC
This sequence comes from uncultured Verrucomicrobiales bacterium, assembly GCA_964351855.1. GTDB lineage: Bacteria > Verrucomicrobiota > Verrucomicrobiia > Verrucomicrobiales > DEV007 > JBCDHN01. The sequence goes on along the minus strand of CAYGQD010000039.1, from coordinate 9,870 downwards.
GGGGCCGCCTACGCCTGGGAAGCGGCCTCCACCTACATTCAGCATCCGCCGTTCTTCGAAGGCTTCAGCATGGAGCCCAACCAGATCAACGAAATCCGCGGTGCCCGTCCCCTCGGTATCTTCGGCGATTCCGTCACCACGGACCACATCTCTCCTGCCGGAGCGATCAAAGAAGATTCCCCCGCCGGTCGCTATCTCAAGGAACACGGGGTCGAAAAAGCCCAATTCAACAGTTACGGATCCCGTCGCGGGAATGACCGCATCATGACCCGTGGCACCTTCGCCAACGTCCGGATTAAGAACCTCATGGTTCCCGGATCCGAAGGAGGCATCACCAAGTATTTCAACGGCAGCCCCGAAGGCGAAGTCATGGACATCTTTGACGCCGCTGAAAAATACCGCGCCACCGGAGCCCCGCTCGTCGTCCTTGGCGGCGATGACTACGGCATGGGATCCTCACGCGACTGGGCCGCGAAAGGCACCCGCCTGCTCGGCGTCAGCGCCGTCGTCACCAAAAGCTTTGAGCGGATTCATCGCTCGAACCTCATCGGCATGGGCGTCCTCCCCCTCAACTTCAAGAATTCGGCGGACTACGACCGTTTAAAGCTCGACGGCAGCGAAAAGTTCGATATCCTCGGGTTCGGCAACGACCTTCAACCTCGTCAAGACGCCACCCTCGTCATCCATCGCACGGATGGAACCAGCGAAGAAGTCGCCCTCGTCCTCCGCCTCGACACCCCCATCGAAGTCGAATATTACCGCGCCGGGGGCATTCTTCCGTATGTCCTGCAGGAGATCCTGCGCGCGGCGTAGTAAGAGTTGCCATTCAAACGGAGCGCGGACAGGAATGTCCGCGTCTTTTGGAGCCGATTCCTTTCGTGGGAATCTCCTTGTTTGCGGCGTGATTCTGTCAACAGTAGTCGGCCCAACGCATGAGTAAACCTGTCGAAATCCTTCACGCGATCGAGTGGCCCACCGAATCGGTGACTAAGTTGAAAATGCGTAGCGCCTCCATCAAGGGATGGTGTTTTGATCGCAATGGGGAGGCGCTGCGAGGGATGCGTGCTCGGGTCGGAGATCGCGAGTTTAAGGTGAACCGGAAGAATGCGCGGTTCGCGGTGGGGCACATGTATAAGGATTGCCCGATGGCGGATTACAGCGGTTTTCGGACAGATGTGGAATTGCCGCCGGGACGGAGTGAAGTGATTCTGGAGTACAAGACCCAGGATAAGAAATGGCACGAACTCGAGCGACTGAAGTTTCAAACGCCGCTGGTAATGTGGCCGTGGATCAAGCCGGAAGACTACAGTTATCAGTCTTGGGTGCGCCAATACGATACGCTCACGCCGGAAGATAGGGCCGGGATTCGATCCCACATCGCGACGTTTTCTCGTAAGCCTCTTCTCAGTGTCGTGATGCCGGTTTACAATCCGCCGGAGCGCTACTTGCGTCTCTGTTTGGATTCGGTAGTGAACCAACTCTATGGCGAGTGGGAGTTTTGCATCGCAGATGACAATTCGCCCAAGCCGCATGTGCGCAAGGTCTTGGAGGAATACGCGAAGCGGGATTCGCGGATCAAAGTGACGTTTCGCGAGGAGAATGGTCACATTTCAGCGGCTTCCAACAGCGCGATTGAGCTGGCGACCGGGGAATTCATCGTGCTTCTGGATCACGATGATGAGCTGCCCTGTCACGCCCTCTATTTGGTCGCAAACGAAATTCTGGAGCATCCTGAAGCGGATTTGATCTACTCGGACGAGGACAAGATCGACCTACGCGGGAATCGCAGCGATCCGTATTTCAAGCCGGATTGGAACTATGATTTGCTGACCTCGCAAAACTGCATTTCCCATCTCGGTTGCTATCGGACCTCCTTGATCCGGGAAATTGGCGGGTTTCGTGTCGGGATGGAAGGGAGCCAAGATTGGGATTTGGCGTTGCGGGTCATCGAGAAGAGTCAAAAGGTCCGCCACATTCCCCACATCCTCTACCACTGGCGGATGATCGAAGGGAGCACGGCCCAGAAGCTGGACGAAAAACCGTATGCGCAGACGGCGGGTCTCAGCGCGGTGGAGCAGCACCTGGTGAGGATTGGACGCACTCAGGACAAAATCGAAGTGACGCGGGAGAACACTCATTGGCTGAATCGGGCCCTGCCAGATCCCGCGCCATCGGTCACCTTGATCATTCCTACGCGGAATCGGGTTCAGCTTCTGCGTCCCTGTATCGAAAGCATTACCAAGCTGACGGATTATCCGAATTACCGATTTCTGGTGGTCGATAACGCATCCGATGAACCGGAGACGTTGGAGTTTCTCCGTGAATTGGAGCAGCGAGACGATTCCGAAGTGCTACGCGTCCCCGGCAGCTTCAATTTTTCGAAGCTGAACAACGTTGCCGTGAACCACTGCGATTCCGATTTTGTAGCGTTGATCAATAACGATATCGAAGCGAACCATGCCGAGTGGCTTCACGCGATGGTGGCACAGGCCTCACGACCGGAGATCGGCGCAGTGGGGGCGAAATTGCATTTTCGCGAAGGGCGCCTCCAACACGCGGGGATTTTTCTGGGCTATCTCGATGCCGCCGGCCATTTCTTCCACAATCTGCCGTGGAGTTTCTACGGTCACGCGAATCGAGCCAACATGGTTCAGAGCCTTTCCGCTGTTACAGCGGCTTGCCTCGTGGTGGAGCGAAAGAAATACCTGGAGGTCGGTGGATTGGATGAGGAGCATTTCGCGGTGGCCTACAACGACGTGGATTTTTGTCTCAAGTTGGGTGAAGCGGGATATCGGACGCTTTATACGCCCTTTGCTCGTCTCTTTCATCATGAGAGCGCCAGCCGAGGCGAAGCGGAGAAAACACCGGAGCGAAAAGAAGCCGTCAAGGAAGAGACCCGAGACTTAAACCGGAAATGGGGAGCCGTGATTCGCAACGACCCGGCCTACAATCCGAATCTTACCCTGGAGAGCGAAGAATGTGGCTTGGCGTTTCCTCCGCGTCGGCCGGAGCCTTGGAAGAAAAGCTGATGTGCAGGCCTACCAGCAGTAGGCACCGCGTCCGTAGCTCAAACCCCGACTTTGGTAAAAGCTTGGGGTTCCAAAGCCGGAACGGAAACTTCCCCGATAGAGGCTCGGAGCAATGGGGCTTCCATAATAACCACGGTAGCCGGAATAGGGGTTGATGAAGTTGCTGCGGTAAGCCGTTATCGATGGGTAGTAGAACGTGGAACGGGTTCCGGCAACGCCGTATCCGGTAACCGGGCGGGTTCCGTAAATCCCGTAGCGAGCGGCGGCTGCTTGGCGAACGGCGACGGCCGCAGGCGTGTGGACCGTGGGTGAGACCACGACGCGTTTGTTGTAGTTGCGAGTCGAGTGACCGTAATAGCAACTGGAGAGAAGCAGGGTGGTGCCGAGAATGAGGCCGAATCGAAGGAGGGGAGTGGGGAGGTTCATGAGGTGGAAGTTAGGAGGGTTTCGTGATTCACCATCATCAGAAACTCAGAAACTCCAAGAATTTCAAGTGTCAATTCGATTTCCCGCTTTCTCGATCGCGATTTCCCGCAAGCCCACCTGGACAAATCCCAGGGCAATGATCCAGGCGATAGCTCCGATACCGGCGAACTTCAGCAATCCCGTCCAAGGTGCGTTCCAGCCCATATGCAGCAGCACCGCAATGATGAAGACACGCAGAAAGTTCCCCTGAAAGAAGTAGCTGAGCCGAAACCGTTTCCCGCGTTTGACCCGCCATAAGGCGGCCCCACAGATCGCCGTCCAGACGATATGGGTGAGAGGAGACAGCAAGCCGCGCAGAAAAATCACGTCGTAAACTTCGCGGAAGGAAGCTGCGGTGAGCAGGGTTTGCAGTGCGTAGCCGGCCGTTTCGAACGCGGCGAAACCAGTCCCGACAGCGGCCCCAAAGAGCAGCCCATTGTGGGTGTAATCGAATCGGCGTTGACGCACCACGACGAGGAGAGCCAGCACCTTCGCCGTTTCTTCGACTAATCCGACCACGGACGAACCTAGCCAATCGTCTGCGGCGGTCCTCGCCGAGACCGAAAACAAAAAGAGTGACAGCATAATCGACAGCACCCCACCGGTCAGCATGAGGCGAAGGACTTGGTAAGCCGAGACGTTCCGGCGGACATTGATCTCAAAGAAGAAAATCAACATCGCCATGGGAACCGCGAACGACCCCACGATGATCAAACCGGGAATGAGGTTATGATTCTGAGAACGGCTATAGCCTTGTGAAAAGAGAGCGTAGAGAATCAGCGCACCAACGAACACCCGGAAAAAGACCCAAGGGCGAGGCCAGTCGGTGTTGATTTGACTGAGAGGCGGCGTTGTCGCCGGACTTCCGAGCGTGAAATGATCATCGATCGCTTCCGGCGGATGTTTCCGGAACACCTCGGAGAAAAACGCCCCTAGATCGAATCCGCGAATCGTCTCCACCCCCGCAGCTTTCGTGATTTTGCGGACCACACTCTGGCTCAACCCGACCTTCTCGCTCGAACCGGGCGGGGGAGGGGTGTCCGGAACGCGAATCAGCTCGCTGCAATGCGGACACTGCACCGGCGCGCCACGAAGGTTTCCGGGGGCTTGGAGTTGGCCCTGACAGTGTTTGCAGGAGAAAAGTATCGACACGACGATGCGACTGTGGCGCGAGATTTGCTTTTCTCAATCGTAAGTGACAGAAGGACCCTGTTCTGTGGTCGTCATCGCCTCGTCTCAGGTAAGGTAGAACGCGGATTTGGTTTCGGGTTGATCGATGTTGTTGTCCAGTGCCTTGGCAGGGGAGCGAATCGTATTGGAAAGACAGCGGCTTCTGGTTTTTGCCTCCAGAGTCACCCAAAAAGGTGGGTAATCCGCATCGCGATCAGGGGATCTGGTAAGCATCTTTGAACTGTTGGATTTCCTCCCAGACTTGAGGCGTCATTGCCTGCGGATCTGCTCTGGCGAAGATGCGGCTGAGCACGCTCCGCTCTTCATCGTCGATTTGGTGATCTTCCAGTGCGATTTTTTCGAGCATGTGGAGTTCGTCCTCGCTGATGGCATCGTCATTGGCGAAGATCACGAGGAACGAATAGCCGATGAGCTTGGTGACCTGAGATAGAGTTTCCATGCTAAAAGTTGCTCTCAGTGGTGGTTATTTTCGCTCCTGGCCTTGTCATTTGCTGCGCAATTGTTGCGAAGAAACGTTTGAGAGATCCAACCCGGACAACCAACCATCCTGGCACTAATCTTGCTCTCAACAGTCTGCTCCTATGGAAACCACCCGCCCATACTATCGCCACACCAAGCTAATCGCCACCCTCGGACCGGCCACCAATAGCCCCGAGATGCTGGAGAAAGTCATTTCCAGTGGAGTTGATCTGGTGAGACTGAACATGGCCCATGCCACACCGGAGTGGTGTCAGGAACAAGTTGCGAAGATTCGAGACGTATCGAGTCGGATTGGTCGCCAGGTGGCGGTGATGATGGACGTCAAAGGGCCGGAAATTCGCACGGGCGCGGTCGACGAACCGTTCGATCTCGTTCCCGGTCAGACGTTCACCTTTTACACGCGAGGAGCGACGCCGCCCGCAGACGGGCAGGGCGTGGATGTCAACTACGCCAGGTTTCCGGATGACGTGGAAGTTGGGAAAACGGTGCTGGTCGATAGCGGGTTGATTCGGATGAAGGTGCTATCGAAAGACCAGGAACGCGTCGTTTGCGAAGTCGTGGTCGGCGCGAAAATGGGCTCTCGCCGCCATATCAATCTTCCCGGCGTCAAAATTAACCTTCCTGCGTTAACCGAAAAAGATGAGGTTGATCTGAAAGCAGGAATTCTCGCCGGAATCGATTTTGTCGCACTCTCCTTTGTCCGGGAAGGTGCCGATATCGAAGAACTGCGCCGTTTTCTGCAGGCGAATCAATCACGGGCCCGCATCATCGCCAAAATCGAAGATCAAACCGGGGTGCGCAATTTGATGGATATCGTAAAAGCCTCTGACGGGGTAATGGTAGCGCGAGGCGATTTGGGAATTGAAATAGACTACCACCGGCTGCCGATCGTTCAGCGTGAGATCGTCGCCGCTTGCCGCAAGGAAGGGAAGCCGGTCATCATCGCGACGCATCTTCTCGAAAGCATGATCAGCTCACCGGTGCCAACCCGCGCTGAGATCTCTGATGTTTCGAATGCGGTGCGTGAGCAGGCCGACGCCGTGATGCTGTCCGGCGAGACCACTACGGGAGAATACCCGATGGAGAGCATCGACGTCTTAAAGAACATTATCGCGTCGATCGAGCCGACCGTGGCTTCCCAGATCAATCACGACATTGAACTCCGCGAGCCGAAATCGAAGATGCTGCGTTCCGCCGTGGTTCTGGCCCAAGAGTTGGGAGAAGACTCGGGCATTGTCGTTTTCACGCGGTCTGGGTTTCTAGGGTATGTGTTGGGAGCGATGCGGGCCAAAGGCGTGCCCATCTTTGCTTTCACCGATGATGAAGTGGTGTTCCGGCACCTGCTCTTTCCCTGGGGCGTCGAACCTTTCCTCATGAAGTTCTCCGACGATAACCCGGAGCAAACCATCATTGATGCCCTCGAAACCTTGAAGGCGAAGGAGTGGAGTTCGGTCGGATCAACGCTCGTCGTCATTACGAATCTCCTGGCTGGAGAACGAATCATCGATTCGCTCCAACTCCGCACCGTCGAGTAAACGCCAGGTAGTTAAAGCATCAGCATTCCCAATCCCGCAGCGAGGAGGACTGCGCCCCACGGTGGCAACTTCCAGAAGATCACGAGGCCGAAGAGAATCAGCCCGATGACGAAGTGACGGGGCTCTTGAATCCCGCTCCGCCAGACGGGCTGATAAAACGCAGCAATTAAGATTCCGACAACGGCGGCGTTCGCTCCTCGGAGAGCCGCGGCAAAGTGCGCATTCCCACGGAGCCGCTGCCAGATCGGCAAAGCGCCCAAAACCAATAGCCAGGAGGGGACAAAGATCGCGACCAGAGCTACGATCCCTCCGGTCACACCGCTCAGAGGGCCTTCCACCGAAACTGTGCCGAGAAACGCAGAAATCGTAAAGAGCGGGCCCGGCATGGCTTGAGCTGCACCATAACCGGCCATGAAAGTATCATCGGTCATCCAGCCATTCGGAACTACGAAATCCCTCAACAAGGGCAGCACCACATGACCGCCACCGAAGACGAGCGAGCCCGCCTGGTAGTATCCCGAGAAAAAGGCAAGGTCGCCTCGCTCTGTGTATTGAGCCGCAAACGGAAGCCCAAAGAGCAGGACGAAAAAGACGATCAACCAGACGATGGAAGCTCTTTGGTGCCGAGTTTCCAGCCCGGCCCCGGCCACTTCTTCGCTCGGTCCTCCGTCCATTTTCCGAAACAGGATCAAGCCGATGATGCCTCCCAAAACGATCACGGCCACCTGAGCCCAAACCGTTCCTAACAAGAGCATCGCCGCCGCACAAACGATCGCCAACGTCATCCTGGATCGATCCGGGCAAAGGCCTTGCGCCATGCCCCAGATCGCCTTCGCCACCACAATGACGACCGCGATCTTCAGCCCTTGCAACCAAGGAGCGTTTCCTTCAGGGGCGAAGCGCAACAACCCTAACCCAAATCCAATCATCACCGCCGCCGATGGAAGGGTGAAGGCGATCCACGCCGCGAACGCGCCTGGAATCCCGGCCCGCATGTAGCCAATCGCAAAGCCCAGTTGGGAACTGGCTGGCCCGGGCAAAAACTGACACAGCGCCAGAGTTTCGCTGTAGGTTTGCTCATCCAGCCATTTCAGCTTCTTCACGAAGGCATCATGAAAAAAGGCCAAGTGCGCAACCGGACCGCCGAAACTGGTGAGGCCCAGTCGGAGAAACACCCAGAAGACTTCAAAGATTCGGCTCATAAGGGAAGGAACATCAAAAAGAGGCTGACGGTTGGCGATGTGGCGAGGCGATCAATTGACGTTTTCGACACATGAACGCAACGCCGCTTGGCGGCTTGATCGAACCATGCTTGGTTCAGCCATGGAATCGACGTTTGATCTTCAGCGCTTGGAAGAAGTGATCACCTCGCAATTCGCCTGCGGGGTCGATTCGGTGCATGGGCCGAGTCACTGGCGGCGAGTTCTTCAGAACGGAATTTGGATCGCGCGTCGCTCGGGTGCCGACCCCATGGTGGTGACGCTGTTCGCCTGGTTTCATGACTCCAAGCGAGTGAATGACATGAGCGATCCCGGACATGGGAGGCGGGGAGCCGAATTCGCCAAGCTGCTGCGGGGCGAATATTTCCAACTCCCGGACGACGCGTTCGAGCTGCTCGTGGAAGCCTGCACCTGGCACACCGATCGGGATTTTTCAGACGATCCGACCGTCGGAACCTGTTGGGATGCGGATCGGATGGATCTGGGGCGGGTCGGGATCACCCCAAGCGCCCGCTTCATGAGCACGGACTTTGGTCGAGCTGCCGCAGAGGCCGGAAGCTTCTCTTCGTTGTTAGAAGAATCGGAGAGATCAGAGGCGTTCGGCAGCTGGGGAGTGAGTTGACTTTCGAGGTGGCGGACGGCTTGGTGGCCCGAAACGCCTCATGACTTCCACGTTTCGTTCCCTCCTCATCCTGGTGAGCTTGGTCAGCTCCGCGAGTTCTGCGACCGAATCCCCCAACATCGTGTTCATCCTCGCTGACGATGTCGCTTGGAGTGACTTCTCTTGCTACGGGAACCCGATTCATGACACGCCGAATATCGATCGCTTGGCGAAGGAGGGGAGGCGATTCACTCAGGCCTATGCTCCGGCTCCGATCTGTTCCGCTTCCCGAGCCGCGATTCTGACGGGGAAATTCCCGGCGCGCTTGAAGTTTGAGTTCGTCACCAAGAATCAGGAAGGTGGTCAGACCATTCCTGGCCTTCCGCTTCAGGCTCCTCCCTTCACCCTCAATCTTCCGCTGAAGGAAGTTACCCTGGGAGAGGCGCTCGCCTCGGTCGACTATGCCACGGGATTTTTCGGGAAGTGGCACGTCAGTCAACACTACCAAGGTTACTTAGGCTGGTCACCGACGCATGGTCCCTTGCAACAAGGTTTTGCGGAGGGAAGTAGCGATTTTGGCGGTCATCCCTATGCCTATCGCAAGAATCGAGCCCTCAAATCTCAACCCGTTCCCGACGGCGAGTTTCCCGAGGATTCCTTGACCGACCAAGCGATTGCCTTCGTCGAGGAACATCGCGAAACTCCCTTTTTCCTCTATCTCTCCCACTATTTCGTCCACGATCCGGTCCATTCCCGGTGCGAATGGTTGATCGAGAAATACCGGAAACGATTGCCGAAAGACACGCTCGAAATTCGGGCTTCCTATGCGGCCATGATCGAGACGCTCGATCACCTCGTTGGGCGAGTCTTGACGACGCTCGCCGAACAAGGTCTCACCGAACAAACCTTGGTGGTTCTCACCGCTGACAACGGAGGCCATCCCGGTTACACCACCAATGCGCCGCTTCGAGGGAGCAAATGGAATCTCTACGAAGGCGGAATTCGGGTGCCGACGATCGTCCGCTGGCCGGGAAAGGTAGGCACGGGAAGCGAATCAAATACGGTGATTCACGGTTGTGATTGGATGCCGACGTTCCGAGAATTAGCGGGGGCGTCGCCAGTTCCTGATGCGATCGATGGCGTGAGCCTGGTTCCGTTGTTGCTGCGTTCGGAAGCGCTGGTCCGATCCCAGCCCCTCATCTGGCACTTTCCGTTTTACCATCCCGAAAAGAAGTTTCAGGAGATTCCATCAAGGATCGGCGTGGGCGATTTCGCGACCAGCCAGACGCGACCCCATTCCGCCCTTCGCAAAGGAGATCGAAAGCTGATTCTCTTTCACGAAGACCAGC
>CAYGQD010000038.1:0-41436 GCA_964351855.1 uncultured Verrucomicrobiales bacterium | reverse complement strand
GCTGGAAAAAGCGCCGCATCTCCAAAAAATGCGCAGCGATTCTCTGAACCTTGAACCCACATTGGGCAAACGCACCCTCGTGCAGTAGGCTCAATCGCGAGTTGAAACCTGCTAGGATCCTGGCTTAGGGAAGCTCTGTATGAGTTCTTCCCCTAACCGGCAATTCTTTGGCACGGACGGAATCCGTGGCATGGCCAATGTCGAGCCGCTCACGCCGGAAACCGCCTTGCGCCTCGGCCAAGCCGCCGCCGCCGTCCTCCTCCAGCAGCAACCCTCCTCCGGTCCCGCCGAATGGCCGCGCTGCATCATCGGTCGCGACACCCGGCTCAGTGGCGAAATGCTCGAAGCCGGATTCGCCGCCGGGATGGCCTCCGTCGGCGTGGACGTGCAACTGGCCGGTGTCATCCCCACTCCTGCGGTCGCCTTTTTGACCCGCAACCTTGGAGCCTCCATCGGCGTCGTCATTTCCGCCTCGCACAATCCCTTCCACGATAACGGGATCAAATTTTTCGGCCCGGACGGCTATAAACTCACCGACGCCCAGGAACTCGCCATTGAGCAATCCCTCCTCGCCTCGGACCGGATCGACGTGGCCGCCCGAGCCAAGCCCGGCAAGGTCGGTCGCATCAGTCAGATGGGCGATGCCGTCCATCAGTATGTCCACAAAGTCATTGGCGATCTCCCCACCGACGCCAAATTCCTCACCGGCGTCAACGTCGCGCTCGATTGCGCCAACGGAGCCTCCTTCCTCACCAGCCCCGCCATTCTCGAGCACCTCGGCGCAGACCTCACCATCGGGTTCAACGAGCCCAACGGCGTCAACATCAACGCCGATTGCGGCGCGACCCACGAATCCGCCATCGCCCAGCTCGTCCGGGAATCCGGTGCCGCCGTCGGCATCTCCCACGATGGCGATGCCGATCGACTCATCCTCTGTGACGAAACCGGTTCCCCCCTCGATGGTGACGAAATCCTCGCCATCGCCGCCACCGCCATGGCCCGGCGCGGCACCCTGAAGCAAAACTCCATCGTGGCCACCATCATGTCGAACTTCGGCCTCAATGACACCCTCGCCGCCCTCGGTGGGGAAGTCATCCGCACCGGGGTAGGGGACCGCTACGTCATCGAAGCCATGCGCGAGCGAAACCTCAACCTCGGCGGTGAGCAAAGCGGCCACCTCATCTTTCACGATTGCTCCACCACCGGAGACGGCATCGTCGCCGCCGTCCAGATCCTCCAGATCATGGTCGCCGAAGGCAAGCCTCTCAGTGAGCTCCGCAAGTGCCTCACGAAATTCCCCCAAGCCAAGCGCAACCTCGCCGTCACCTCCAAACCTCCCGTCGAAGCGCTAACCGCCGCCGCCCAGCTCATCGCCGAAACTGAAGCCACCCTCGGCAACGAAGGCCGCGTCCTCCTCCGCTACTCCGGCACCGAACCCAAAATCCGCCTCCTCATCGAAGGCCGAGACCCCAGCTACATCGAAGCCCAAGCCGAAACCATCGCCACCGCGATTCTGGAGCAAATCGGTTAGGCACGGCGTAGGTCAAAACCCTTGCTCACCTCACGCCGAAAAACCTCGATAGGTCCGGCGGATCATCGTTTCCAGATCGGCTCCTTGCGAGGGGCCAAACCGCTCTTCGAACCGGCCGCAGTCCAGGTTCGCCGGCAACCGCATCGTTTCATCGACGGAACTCGCCACCCGCACCTTGGCGACCTTCGCCAGGCCATCCGCAAACTCCGTCATCGTGGCGCATCGGCCCGGCAGATGGAAGATGCCCTCCGCGTCCTCTGCTGCCGTCAGCCGGAGAATACTGTCCGCGATCTCCTGCACCAGGTGAACGTAGAACATCTCCGCGAATACCAGATCCACGGATTCCTCGCTCAGACTTCGGTGAACCACTCCATTCAATCGCGAACGCGGCGCAATACCGGCACGAGACGGCCCCATCACAAAACCAGGGCGCACGATCACCGCTCGAATCCCCGCTTCCGCAGCAGAGCCCGTCACCACCAGTTCCGCCGCCGCCTTCGTCACCGCATAATGGTTGGAAGGCGCGATCGGGTGGCCCTCGTCGATCCGTTCCCCCACCTTCCCATAAACCGCCGCCGTACTCAGCAAGACCACCGCCTTCAGCGAAGGAGCGGATTTCGCCGCGCGCATCAGCGTGTGAGTTCCCAGCACATTCGTTTCCACCGCCCGATGCGGGTGCGATTTGGAAACGTCGGTCCGCGCTCCCGCCGCGTGCACCATGTGACTGATCTGATGCCGCGCGAGCAGCTCCGCCAAACCGGCCTCGTCCATGATGCTTCCCACTTCATGGATCGCCGGGGCAGGTAACGCGACGCCCTGCGAAACGGGATTCCGGCCAAAAGACACCAGACCACCTTGCGGATTCAAGGACGCCGCCCGATCCAGAATCTCGGAGCCAAGATAGCCCAGCCCGCCGGTCACAAGGATGTTCATGGTTGATATTGGTCCGTTTGTCGAGGCCCGGCGCAATCGGGAACTGCAGAAGAATGGGTCAGCGGTTGATGGGTGGGAGAGGAAGCGTTTGAACACGAATTGGCAGGAATGACCACGAAGCAGGACCGGTGCGTCGCGGTTTCGATTCGCGCAAATTCGTGGTGATTCGCGGGCATTCGTGTTTGTGCACTGGTGGTGGCGATCACCCGCAACTGCGGATCGGGTAAAAGAACGGGCGAACCACCGGGGCAATCCTTGCGGTGTGTTCACTGGCGGTTCCTTCTGATGCGGAACACGCACCCTTCGGAACGCGATCCACACGTTCAGATTTGTAACGGACACGCGCCGGAACACGAACGACACCCTCAGATGTGCGACCGACATCCTCCGGAACACCATCAACACGTTCAGATTTGCGACCAACACCCGCCGGAACGCGATCGACACGCTCAGATTTGCGACCAACACGCGCCGGAACGCGATCAACACCCACAGATTGGCGATCGTAGCGGCGGCTTCCAGCCGCCTGCATCCGAGATAGGAGACCCATCACGGTTTCAACGTCGCCCCGTGCGCGATTCGTGACCTTCGTTTCCTTCGTGAACATTCGTGTCAAAGGAAGGTGTGGAACCCGAAGTTGCACGAAGGACCGCGCATCGAATCGACCGCGTTCGAATGCCTCCGACAGCCACTTCTGTCCCGGGTCCACCTTTCACCGCTTCCGCCCAGAAATCCTCTGCGAAAATCTGCGAAATTCACGGATCAAGGTGGTGGACGAATCTTGACGAAACGGTTAGGTTCGCCGCAATCTTTTCAAAACCCATGGCAGTCAGGCGTAAATTGATTCCTTCTTTCGAGAAGGAGTCCAGAACCCTCGAATTCTGGATTTCCGACATCTTTGCCGGGTGAAAGGAGAAGAAAAATCTCAGCCGGGTCGATTACACCTACATGAAAAAAACAACCACAACACCGCCCCTAGCCGCTATATTCATACACCTAACGGCCCATTAAGATTGCGGCATAGTTGCATCATCGTTCCCTCGAACAAGTGTCCCTCACCCACCACCAAGCCAAATACCTCGCCCACGAGCTGACTCGACGCTGGTCGTCTGACAGCGTGGGCAAGCTCGCGGCTGCCGTGGCGGGTGCTCAGGTGGATTTGAATCCCCATCAGGTTGATGCGGCGCTGTTTGCGTTTAAATCCCCGTTCTCCAACGGCGCACTCCTCGCTGATGAGGTCGGCCTTGGAAAAACCATCGAAGCTGGGATTCTTCTCTCGCAGCGCTGGGCTGAGCGGAAGCGGCGTATCCTGATCATCACACCTTCCAACCTCAGGAAGCAATGGCACCAAGAACTCGCGGAAAAGTTCTTTCTTCCCGCAACCATTCTTGAAGCACGTTCCTACAAACAGGCGATCAAGGCAGGCAGCGCGAATCCCTTTCAGACCGACGAGCCAAACCTCATCATCTGCTCCTACCATTTCGCGCGAAACAAGGCGGATGACGTGGTTGCCACACCCTGGGATCTTGTCGTCATCGACGAAGCCCATCGCCTCCGCAATGTTTACAAGCCTAGCAACGTCATTGCCAACACCTTGAAGCGGGCGCTCGAAGGCCGTCCCAAGGTGCTCCTCACCGCGACTCCACTGCAAAACTCCCTCCTCGAACTTTATGGCCTTGTTTCCTTCATTGATGAACATGCTTTCGGGGATCTAAAGAGCTTCCGCCAACAGTTCGCCAATCTCAGCCAAAGCGATACGTTCGACACGCTCAAGTCGCGCCTTGCTCCCCTCTGTCACCGGACTCTTCGCCGTCAGGTCACGCAATACGTTCCTTACACCGCCAGGCACGCCCTCGTGGAAGAGTTTTCCCCGGAAAAAGCCGAGGATCAGCTTTACCAACTTGTTTCGGACTACCTCATTCGCGAAGACCTTTTCGCGCTGCCGCCCGCTCAGAGGACGCTCATGACTCTGGTCCTGCGGAAGCTCCTTGCTTCTTCGACTTTTGCCATTGCCGGTGCTCTCCAAACCATGGCCCGCCGCCTGAAGTATGTCTTGGCCGAACAAGAGAATCTCTCCCTCGTGGAAGAACTGGACGAGGACTACGAGGCCCTCGATGAAACCGCCGAGGAATGGAGCGAGGATGAGGCCGTCGAGCTTCTGTCCGAGGCGGACCGCGAAGCACTTGCTGGGGAAATCGTCGAACTCGAAGCTTTTGCCGATCTGGCAGTGTCCATTACCAACAACGCCAAAGGCCAAGCACTTCTGCGCGCCCTCAAGATCGCCTTCGACAAGGTCTCCGGACTTCAGGCTGCCGAAAAAGCCATCATCTTTACGGAGTCCCGCCGCACCCAGGACTACCTTCTCCGCCTACTCTCCGAAAGCGAATGGAGCGAGGGCATCGTCCTCTTCAACGGCAGTAATACCGATGAGCGCTCCAAGGAGATTTACGAGGCGTGGAAAAATCGCAACAAGGATAGTGACCGCGTTACCGGCTCCCGCACCGCCGATATGCGCTCCGCCCTGGTTGACTACTTCCGCGACGAAGGCCGCATCATGATCGCCACCGAGGCCGGAGCGGAGGGGATCAACCTTCAATTCTGCTCCCTCGTCATCAACTACGACCTCCCCTGGAATCCCCAGCGGGTCGAGCAGCGCATCGGCCGCTGCCATCGTTATGGGCAGAAGCACGATGTCGTCGTCGTCAACTTCCTCAATAAAAAGAACGCCGCCGACCAGCGCGTCTACGAACTGCTCGCCGAGAAATTCCACCTCTTCGAAGGCGTTTTTGGAGCCAGCGACGAAGTCCTTGGAGCCATCGGTTCCGGCATCGATTTCGAGAAACGCATAGCCAACATTTACCATCAGTGCCGTCAGCCGGAACAAATCAAAGAAGCCTTCGACGCCCTGCAACTGGAACTGAGCTTCGAGATCAACGAAGCCATGACCACCACCCGAAAGAAGCTCCTCGAACACTTCGACGACGAGGTCCGCGAAAAGCTCAAGATCCGCGACGAGGACTCCAAGGCCATCCTAGGGCAGTTCGAGCGCCAACTCATCCGCCTCACGCGACACGAGCTGAACGGCCACGTCGAGTTTCAGGGTGAAGGATCCTTCCGTCTACTCAGCACGCCTTTTCCCGAGATCGCCGACAAGGTTCCACTAGGCCGCTACGAACTGCCCCGGCGCTCTGGCGAGGCCCACACTTACCGCTTGGGGGATCCCTTGGCCGATGCCGTTATCCGCACCGCGAAGGAACACCCGCTCACTCCCGCCGAGATCGCCTTCAGCTACGAGGCACATGAAGGAAAGGTCTCCATCCTCGAACCCTTCATCGAGCAATCCGGTTGGCTCGCCGTCTCCCGTTTCACCGTCCATTCCCTCGATCAGACCGAAGACTACCTCATCCTCGCCGCCCACACCGATATAGGACAAGCTCTCGACGAAGAAACCGCCTGCCGCCTCCTCTCGCTCCCAGGAAAACATCTCCGCGACCTCACCGAACGCGCGCCACCCAGCCTCGACGAAATCGCCCGCAAGGAGCAGGCCCGGATCAGCCGCGACATCTCCGAGCGCAACGCCGAGTTCTTCGAAGCCGAAGCCACCAAGCTCGACAACTGGGCCGACGATCTGAAAGTCGGCCTCGAACGCGAAATCAAGGAAATCGACCGCCAGATCAAGGAAGCCCGCCGCGCCGCCTCCGCCGCTCTCACATTGGAAGAAAAACTCACCGGCCAAAAGCAAATCAAAGCCCTCGAATCCCACCGCAAAGAACGCCGCCGCAATCTTTTCGACGCTCAGGACGAGATCGACAACAACCGCGAACGCCTCATCGAAAAGATCGAGGGGAAACTCAAATCCGAGTCTTCCGGGGAAGCGCTCTTCACTATCCGTTGGAAGCTAAAATAATGCCGTCACGCGAAGAGAAAATTACCCAGATCGAAGTGGCACTGCGGAGTCGGTTTTTCCCTTTAGTCCCCAAGGTTGAAAAAGCCGGACGCGAAGGATGGAACGAAGAACGCCACGACAAAGATCGTTTGTCGCGCTGCCTAGCTGCTTACACATTGGCCAAGCTTGCGAGTTTGGACGATGCCACTGCGGCAAATTCAATCACGGATGGCTCTAATGACGGCGGCATCGATGCTATTTACTTTTCATCAACCCACAGTCGGCTCGTCATCGTTCAGGCAAAATACAAACCATCTGGGACCGCACCTGCCCAAGATGAGAATCTAAAGACCATCAACGGTATTCGGGCCTTGCAGGCACGCAGATTTGACGAGTTTAGCGAGACGTTTCGCGACCGTAGCGACGAACTCGAATTAGCGCTCGATACTCCCGGCGTCAAAATTCATGTCGCTTTGACTTTTCTCGGCGACATCGTCGGCCCCCACGTCACCAATGACCTCAATGCTTTAAAGGGCGAGATGAATCGCATATCGGAGCGGATGGATTGGGAGCCTTCAGGCCTCGAGGTCATCCACGGTTGGTTGCTCGAAGAGCAAGAACTCAGTCCGGTGGCGGTCGATGTAACCCTCGACAACTGGCAGTGCACACCGTCGCCAAAGATGACCATTTACGGCCAAATATCCGTAGCTGATCTTGCTGGGCTAGTTGGCGAACACGGCACAGGTCTGTTCCAGCGCAATATCCGGCGTTACCTCGGAACAATCGGTGTCAATGCGGCCATCAGCAAGACTGCGCTACGAAATCCACAAGACTTCTTCTATCTCAACAACGGGCTGACCGCTGTAGCAGAAGACATTCAGCAAGCAGGAGGAAACAATGAGCGATGCGTTTTCCATCTAACAAACGTCTCCATTGTAAACGGAGCTCAGACAGCTGGCGCGGTCACTTCCGCTTCGATTTCTGCCGCCCTCTCCGAAGACGCGAAGGTGTTGATTACCATTATCAAGATTGGCGCCGACGATGATCTTGGCCTTAGAACGAAATGACGAAGTTCGTATTGCACTTCCGGGACCGCGTTGTGCAGCCTGCACTGGTCAGAGATAAAGATGTGAATGAAGCAGCCCGTAGTGCTCTTCAAAACTCTAGGGCGGATCCGGCAACCGTTTTCCGCAGTGAACGCCCAGATATGGATGACTATTACTTCTTGGCCGGGAAACAGCTTCTGTTCTATCGAAACAAGGTGAAAGTGGTCAATGGAGTGGAAACCAGTGCGCTGGCAGGATCAAATCTGTGGGATGACCTTCTTTCAAACAACGTTCACAAGGAAGGTGGAGTGCGACTACCGAAAGGGAAGAAGCCCGAAGCGCTCCTTCAGCGGATCTTAGAGTTCACAACCGATAAAAATGACCTCATTCTAGATTCTTTCTTGGGATCTGGAACTACTGCAGCTGTAGCTCACAAGATGGGGCGCCGCTGGATTGGCATCGAACTCGGTGAACAATGCCATACGCATTGCCTTCCTCGCATGCAGCGATTAATTGATGGCAGCGACCCGGACGGTGTATCATCTGCAAACAATTGGAAAGGCGGCGGCGGCTTCCGCTACTACAAGCTCGCTCCCTCACTGCTTGAAAAGGACAAGTGGGACAATTGGGTGATCAGCACGGACTACAACGCCGCCATGCTGGCGGAGGCAGTCTGCAAGCTGGAAGGCTTCACCTACGCCCCGAGCGACAGCCTCTACTGGCAGCACGGCCACTCGACTGAGCAGGATTTCCTCTACGTCACCACCGCCAGCCTCACCCACGCCCAGCTCCAGCAACTCAGCGACGAAGTCGGCCCCGAGCGCAGCCTACTCGTCGTCTGCACCGCCTTCCGCGGCAGCCAGTCAGGCTACCCGAACCTGACGGTGAAGAAGATCCCGAAAGCCGTCCTCAACCGCTGCGAATGGGGCAAGGACGACTATAGCCTCCGCGTCGAAAACCTCCCCGACGCCCCGCCAAAACCCGGGCAACAAGAACTCGAACTATGAAGGACTCACACGAAGACACGAAGACACGAAGTAGAGACAAAGAGGAGCTGTCTCGAATTGTGGTGGACTGTGGCTTTCAGCTCCACAAGGAACTCGGACCGGGCTTGTTGGAATCCGTTTATGAAGTCGTCCTCGCGAAGATGTTGGCTGAAGAGGGGCTCACGGTTTCGAGGCAGGCTCCCGTTCCGATCGAGGTTTTTGGCCTTAAGTTTGACGAGGGGTTTCGCGCGGATCTGTTAGTGGAGAATCTTCTTCTGGTGGAGCCGAAATCCGTTAAGCGCTTGGCTCCAGTGCATTCCAAGCAGGTTTTGACCTACCTGCGCCTTCTCGAGCTTCCGCTCGGACTCCTCATCAACTACGGAGCCGCCACCTTCAAGGAAGGCGTCAAGCGCATCGTCAACGGAGATCAATCCTTCGTGTCTTCGTGCCTTCGTGTGAATCAAGAGAGGGAAGGAGAACAGACATGACTGAAGACCCTCCAGCACCCGGGGGCGAATTCCTCCTCTACACCACCGAGGATGGGCAAACACGCGTGGAATGTCGTTTCGAAGCGGAAACGATTTGGCTCAGCCAGAAACTCATGGGCGAACTCTTCGACGTGGAGGTGCCGACTATCAACGAACACCTCAAAACCCTCTATGAAGCGGGGGAAATTGACCCGAATCCAACTATTAGGAAATTCCGAATGGTTCGACAGGAAGGGAAGCGACAGGTCGCACGGGTCATCGAGCACTACAACCTCGACGCCATCCTCGCCGTCGGTTACCGGGTGCGCTCCGCGCGAGGCGTCCAGTTCCGCCGCTGGGCCACCGAGCGCCTGAGCGAATACCTCGTCAAGGGCTTCACGATGGATGACGAGCGGCTCAAGAACCCGCCCATCGATACCCAGGGAATCCCCGATTACTTCGATGAACTCCTCGAACGCATCCGCGACATCCGGACGAGTGAACGGCGGGTTTACCTTCGCGTGCGCGAAATTTTCGCCCTCGCCGCTGACTATCAAGCTTCGGAAAAGGAAACGGTCGCCTTTTTCAAGGCCATCCAGAACAAGCTTCACTTTGCTGCTACGGGGAAGACGGCGGCGGAACTGATCAAGGATCGGGCCGATGCCAGCCAACCGAACATGGGTCTGACCACCTGGAAGGGCGAGATTGTGCGCAAGGGTGATATCACTGTGGCCAAGAATTTCCTCTCGGCGCATGAGATCGAAGAACTCAACCGCATCGTCGTGATGTGGCTGGACTTCGCCGAAGACCAAGCTCGCCGCCGCCAGCAAATCTTTCTCAAGGACTGGCAGACGAAGCTCGATGAATTTCTCCGCTTCAACGACCGTGAGGTCTTGGAAAACGCGGGAACGGTTTCAAAGGCTGATGCCGACGAGCATGCGCGGGCAGAATACGCCGCCTTTGCCGAAAGAAGACGCGCTGTCCTCGAACATCGGGGAGCGGAAGACTCCATCAAACACCTCGAAGACTTTTCCAAGGACACTCCTGAAACATGAACCGCCACGTCAACGCCATTTCCGGACGCCTGAGCCTCCGCCCACCGCAACGCCATTCGCTCGAAATCCTCGACCGGATCACCGAGATCGTCCCGCCACGCAAATCGACGGCGGTGGCCGAAGCGCTGGAATTGATCCAAAGCGAGTATCCGTCCGTCACCGATTTCGAGCGGGAGTTTCCCTCGCTCTGCTTCGCCCTCGCCACCGGCGTCGGCAAGACGCGGCTCATGGGTGCCTTCGTCACCTACCTGCACCTCGCCCACGGCATCAACAACTTCTTCGTCCTCGCGCCGAACCTGACGATCTACAACAAGCTGATCGCCGACTTCACGCCGAACACGCCGAAGTATGTCTTCAAAGGCATTGCCGAGTTCGCTCAGGAAGCCCCGGAGATCATTACCGGCGACGACTACGAGTCCAAGGCCGGCACCCTTTTCGACCAGGTGCTGCGCTGCAAGATCAACATCTTCAACATCAGCAAGATCGACTCCGAAGTCCGGGGCGGCAAAGCCCCGAAGATCAAGCGGCTCTCGGAATACATCGGGGAAAGCTACTTCGATTACCTCGCGGCCCTGCCGGATCTCGTCCTCCTCATGGACGAGTCCCACCGTTACCGCGCCAAAGCAGGATTACGCGCGATCAATGAGTTGAAGCCGATTCTCGGGCTTGAACTGACTGCGACACCGTTCGTGGAAACTGCCAAAGGTGCGATTCCTTTTAACAACGTCATCTACGACTACGCACTGGGGCGCGCCATCGCCGACGGCTTTGTTAAAGAGCCTGCCGTGGTAACGCGGAAGAACTTCAATCCCGATGGAATGAGCAAAGAAGCCATCGAGGAGTTGAAACTCGAAGACGGCGTCCGCCTCCACGAGCAAACCAAGGTGAAGCTGGAGACCTACGCCCGCGAAACCAATCGCGAGATCGTCAAGCCCTTCATTCTGGTGATCGCCCGCGATATTACCCACGCCGAACAGCTCAAAAAACGGATCGAGTCAGAAGCGTTCTTTGAGGGGCACTACCGAGATAAAGTAATCCAGGTGGATTCCAGCAAGACGGGGGCGGAGGAAGAGGAAATGATCAACCGCCTGCTCAAGGTGGAGCACGCCGACGAGGCCACCGAGATCGTGATCCACGTGAATATGCTCAAGGAAGGTTGGGACGTGACCAACCTCTACACTATCGTGCCACTCCGCGCCGCGAACGCCCGCATTCTCATCGAGCAGTCGATTGGCAGAGGACTCCGCCTGCCCTATGGCAAGCGTGTCGGCGTCACTGCCGTTGATCGCCTCAACATTGTGGCGCACGACAAGTTCCAGGAGATCGTCGACGAGGCGAACCGTCCGGATTCCCAGATCCGCATGCAGACGGTCGTGCTCGATCCCGATGAGATTGAGAAGAAGACGAAGACGGTCATTTCTCAAAGCACACTGGCCAACCAGCTGGGAACGGCGCTGATGCATCCAACCAGTTCCACGGAGATCGCGAAGACCGATGCGACGCCTGTATTTACTAATGCCGTCGAACTAAAGGTTGCCCAGGCAGCTTACGAAGCGATCAAGAAGCTGGAAAACAAGCCGGGTAAGGTCCCGTCGACCAACTATCTCAACACCGAGGAAATCCAAACATCGGTCGTCCAAGAAGTCTCATCCCAATTTGCACCGGAGCAGTTGGAGTTGGAAGGCGTCACGGAGAAGCCTGATATTGCGGCCATTGTCAAAAAGACCACCGAACTCGTCGTCCAGCAGACGATTGACATCCCGCGCATCCTCGTCGTTCCAGAAGGTAACGTCGAATCCGGTTTCAATGCCTTTCAGCTTGACGTTTCTTCCTTTAACTTCCAACCGATTCCCGAAGAACTCTGGGTCCAACTGCTCCGGACACGTGAGGGGGAGACGATCGGTTTTGCGAAAGTCGCGGCTCATGAAAAACGGCTTGAGGACTATATCGTGAGTGGTCTGATTAATTTCGATGATATAGCCTACGAACAACACGCGGACCTGCTCTATGATCTGGCAACTCAGACGGTTAACCACTTCAAGAGCTATCTTAAGGAGGATGAAGTCCCCAAGGTTCTCTGGCGGTATCAAAAGGATATCGCTGACTTTATCCACGTCCAGATGCAGAAGCATTACTGGGAAGATGGAGCCGTAAAATACGAAGTGGTGATTAGTAAAGGCTTTACCGAGCTAAAGCCGAGCGCCTACACGGCCTCCGCCAACGAAGCTCCCCTCGATTTTAGAGTCTCGCCGAAAGACAAGAGTAGCATGTCAAAATACCTCTTCGGCGGATTCAAGAAATGCCTCTATTCAGTCCAGAAATTTGACTCCGAGGCGGAACGCATTCTTGCCGTGATTCTGGACCGCGAGGCTGAAAAGTGGTTCAAACCCGCTAAAGGCCAATTCCAGATCTTTTACAAGCTCGGAGCCGATCATCCCGAGTATCTACCCGATTTCGTCGCCGAGACAACTGTTGCGATTTACATGCTGGAGCCGAAAAAGCGGACGGCGTTGAATGACGCCGATGTTATTGCGAAAAAGGATGCCGCCGAAAAGTGGTGTAAGAATGCAACCGACTACGCCGCTAAACACGGAGGCAAACCGTGGATTTATCGGCTCATCCCTCACGATACAATTTCCGAAAATATGTCGATCGATCACCTTGGCAAGTGATAGCCTTTAACAAGAATGCTGGCATTGTAGAACAAGCACAAGCCGTTTGCCCAGGAGTGGACCAGATCCGCCGTTACCACCGCGAGACGCCCGAGCTGTTCGTGGCGCAGCAGCTTTTCACCACCACTGACGCGATCGGCTTTTCCTACGGAGTGAGCTGGAACACGGTCCGCAGAAACATCTTCTCATGGAAGTGCGAGCCGCACGGGCATTTATTGGAACCGCAGATTTCGCACATGGGCACAGATGAAGAAACTCAGAAAGAGAATCTGCGTCATCTGCGGTTAAAGAATCAGAATGACAGGTTGTTGACGGAGCGGCTCATTCTGGGCTCCTGAGCCGGACAAGCAGTCAACCCTTCGCCAAATCAACGGCCTTCAAGACGAACATATCCGAAATCGTTGGTGCTTGATCTCTCCGCATTCTGACCGCACCTTCCCCTATGAAAACCAACGCCGAATCACCGTTGGAGTCCCAGACACCGAACGACCTGGCAAAGGATCCGGAACGAACGCTGGACTACCTGGAAGAACAGATACCAAGCCTCTCTGGTGCGGCGGTGGATGTGGCGTTTTGGGAAGCGCTGGCCAGCGGTCAGACGGTGTTGGTGAGTGACGACGCAGGACTTTATCGAGTCTTTGCGGATGGGACGCGGACGTTGGTGAAACCGTTGGAGACACCGCTGAGTATTCCGCTCGGAACCAAAGTGAGAATCCCTTAACGATGACCATCCCTCGCCTGCGGATGTTCGCCGGTCCCAACGGGTCCGGGAAGAGCACGATCAAAGACGTCCTTCCGCAAAAGCTGGTGGGTGTTTATCTGAATCCGGATGAAATTCAGAAGGACATCGCAAAGCGGGGTTTCCTGGATGTGGGAGACTATGATGTCAACACGAGCGCGGAGGAGATTCTGCCCTTTTTCCGGAACTCTACCCTGCTCCGAAACGCAGAGATGGACGAGGATGCGGAATACCTCCGCTTCACGGATGGAAAATTGAGCTTTCATCAGGTTCTGGTGAATGCCTACTTTGCTTCCGTGGCGGCGGATTTTCTGCGGCAAAAGCTGTTGGAACGTCGGGTTTCTTTTTCCTTTGAGACGGTGATGTCATCACCCGATAAGGTGGCTCTCCTCAAAAAGGCTCAGTCACTCGGCTACCGCACCTACCTCTATTACATTGCCACGGAAGATCCGGCGATCAATGTGGCGCGGGTAAAGGCTCGGGTGAATTTGGGCGGGCATGATGTACCGGAAGACAAGATCGTGAGCCGCTATGCTCGGTCCTTAGATTTGCTGGTAGAAGCGGTGAAGCACACGAACCGCGCCTATCTGTTCGACAACTCCCGCCAAGCCACCGATCGGCTCTGGGTCGCGGAAATCACCGATGGGCGCGACTTGGAACTGAAGAGTGATCCCATGCCGCGGTGGTTTCAAAAGGCGGTATGGGAAAAGATCTCCCCGCCCACTGCCTGAGTGGCTTAGGTATCTTTTTGTTAGGCCGAATTCTGGGTTCTCTTTACGGCTTTCTCAATATATTACAGAAAACTTAACTATTTTACTTGCTTGTTTATATGTTTACCATAATCTATAGCACAACCATAACCCATCCTGCCAATGAGGGATCGGGAGTGGTGAACCACCATACGAAAACATCCAACGCATAGACCAATGGAAAAACGACAACTCGAAAACGCGAACATGTTGAAGACGGTTCGCAATTTCCTCACGACCGACACGAACCAGCCAATCTGGGCAGGCGTGCCGGTGATCGTCCAGCTTGTGGAAGAGCTGGAAGGACGGGTCAAGCTGATCGATAGCTTGACGCAGAAACAGGAGAGCCCGACGAACGGGGTGACGGCGGATAAAGGCCAGGTGGAAGACCTGCTGATCGATTCGACGATGGTGGTGAGCGGGATCTTGCGCGGGTTTGCCGCCCGGGAGAAGAATGCGGTGCTGCTGGCGAAGGTGAAGGTGACGCGCTCTGGCTTGCGCGACCTGGCCGATGGGAAGTTGCCCGAGGTGGCGACGGCGATTCGGGAGCTGGCGGCGGAGCGGGAGGAGGCCTTGGCCGATTATGGCTTGAAGCCGACCCACCTGACCGAGCTGGAGAGCCGGACGGCGGCGTATGAGGCGGTGGTGATGGCCCCGCGCAATGCGATCGTCTCCCGCACGACCCTGACCCGGATCCTCAAGGACGAGGTGAGGGCGGCAGCGAATCTGCTTCGCGAGGTGCTGGATCATCTGATGCCTCAGTTCGAGGATGAGCGACCCGACTTCGTAGCCGAGTATGAGGTAGCGCGCCGAATCGTGAGTCTGCCGACGCGGAAGCGGAACACCGAGGAAGTAGGGGAGGGAACGACCACGGAGGCGCAAGCCCCGGATCGGGCCGAGTCCGTTCACGTGGTCCGGGAGTCCGAGCCCGCGACCGAGGAAATGGTTCTGACCAACTAAGAGGTCGGTCATTCCGACGCATTCATTTGAAAAAGCCGCTGTCTCCGGGCAGCGGCTTTTTTCGTGGGCCGGGGCGGCGATTGGCTCGCACGAAGGCACGAAGACACGAAGGTTTTTTACGGCGTAGGCTTCGCGATTGGCTCGCACGAAGACACGAAGTCACGAAGGTTTTTACTTCAGAGGCTTCGCGAGTTCAAAAAGTCCATGGCAAAGGGATCTTCGTGCCGTTGTGCCTTCGTGTGAGCACCCTCGTTTCGCAATTTCGGAGATGTGGCGGAGGATGAGGGCCGGGGTTGTTGATTGGCTCACACCAAGGCACGAAGGCACCAAGTTTTTACGGCGTGGGGTTCGGGGTTTTGAAAAAGTCCATGGCAAAGGGATCTTCGTGCCTTTGTGCCTTCGTGTGAGAAGTTCCTCCGTGAGAGCCCTTCTTGAATCTTGCTTGCCCGAAAGAAGGTTGAAACTTAGCTTCTGTTTTTGCGCTTCATGCGTTCTTTTCTCGCACCACCTATGACGTTTGCTTCACGGATTTTTATGGCTCCTCTTTTTCGGTTGTTCTTTGCCGTTGGCGGAGGGTTGGGCTTGGTTTCGTGCGAGGAGGTGGCGGACGTGGCGGGGCCGCCGGCTCGGCCTCCGGCGAAGGTGGTGGCGGCCACCGTGGAGGAACGGTTGTTTGCGGATGAGGTGGAGGCGTTGGGGACGGTGCGGGCGTATGAGGCGATCGATCTGTCCGCGAATGTGACCGAGCAGCTGACGGAGATCCATTTCGAGGATGGCGAGATCGTGGAGAAGGGGGCTCTGCTGGCGAAGCTGAGCGATAATGAAGAGCGGGCGATGCTGGAAGGGGCGCGGGTGAATCTGGCGGAGCAGGAGCGGGAGGTGAAGCGGATGCAGGAGCTGGTGGGGCAAGGAGCGGTGTCGCAGGTGCGGCTGCAGGAGTATCTCACGGCGCGGGATCTGGCGTTGCAGAAGATTGAGGAGGCGAAAGCGCAGTTGGCGGATCGGACGATCACGGCTCCGTTCGCGGGCGTCTTGGGGTTTCGGCGGATTAGCGTGGGGGCCCTGGTTTCTCCGGGAGACGTCATCGCCACGCTGGATTTGATCGATACGGTGAAGCTGGATTTTGCGGTGCCGGAGACGTTTCTGGGCGATTTATCGCCGCAGATGGTGATTCAGGCGCGGAGCAGCGCGTTTCCGAGGGAAGTGTTTGAAGGAACGGTCACGAACATCGAATCGCGGATCAATCCGGTGACGCGGTCGGTCATGGTGCGGGCGGAGATTCCGAATCCGGAGGCGAAGTTGCGAGCGGGGATGCTGCTGACGACGCGGGTGAAGAAGAATCCATCGACTTCGCCAGCGATCCCGGAACGCGCCTTGGTCAGCGTGCAGACGAAGCACTTTGCCTTTCTCATCAACGAGACGGAGGAAGGAACCACGGTGAGTCGGGTGCCGGTGGGGATCGGACGACGGCAACCCGGGTATGTCGAGATCCTGGACGGGTTACAGACGGGTCAGCGGGTGGTTTCGGACGGGTTGATCGGGCTCGGCGATGGGGCCGTGGTGACGGTGAGTGGCGAGTTTCAAGGACCGGCCGAGCCTTACACCCCGTCAGGAGGCGAAGAACCCCTGTCCCCCGACCAGAGTTAGGACATCGAACGCATCGACCCAACATGCTGCTTTCTGATGTATCCGTTCGGCGTCCCGTCTTCGCCAGTGTCCTGAGCCTCTTGCTCATCGCCTTCGGCGTGGTCTCGTTCACCCAACTGGAGGTGCGGGAGTTTCCGGATATCGATCCTCCGATTGTTACGATCGAGACGCTGTATCGTGGGGCTTCGGCCGTGGTGGTGGAGCGGCGGATTACGCAGCTGATCGAGGATCGGATCAGCGTGGTGGAAGCGATCAAAGCGGTGGAATCGACCAGTGAAGACGGGCGCTCTCTGGTGACGGTGGAGTTCAATGTGGATCGGGACATCGATGCGGCGGCGAATGATCTGCGGGAAGCGGTTTCCGGCCTGCTCTCCGACCTACCGGAAGAAGCGGATCCGCCGGCCATCACCAAGGAAGACTCCGCCACGGAAGTGATGATGTGGCTGAATCTGACGAGTGAATATCTCACGCCGATCGAGCTGGCGGATTATGCGGAGCGTTACCTGGTCGATCGCTTTTCGGTGTTGCCGGGCGTGGCGCGGATTCGCATTTCCGGGGCGTCGCCCTACGCGATGCGGGTGTGGATCGATCGCGAGGCGTTGGCGGCGCGAAACTTGACAGTGAACGATCTCGAGGACGCGTTGCTGCGGCAGAACGTGGAGCTGCCCGCCGGGACCGTGCAATCGCGCGATATTCAGTTCACGGTCCGGGTGAAGCGCGAGTTTCTGACCGAAGAAGACTTCCGGAATCTGATCATCGCGCGGGGTGATAACGGCTATGTGGTGCGGTTGCGCGAAGTGGCGAAAGTGTCGCTCGGCGCGGAGGAATCCCGGATGACGTTTCGGGGGAACCTGGTGCCGATGGTGGGGTTCGGCATCATCAAGCAGTCGCAGGCGAACACCCTGGATGTGGCTCGCGCGGTGAAGGCGCAGGCGGAACGGACCCGCCCGCAGCTGCCCGAAGGGATGAAGATGGAGCAGAGCTATGACACGTCTGTTTTCATCGAGAAATCGTTGATCGAGGTCGCTCGAACGTTGCTCATCGCCATCTGTCTGGTGGTGGCGGTGATCTATCTGTTCCTCGGCAGTTTCCGGGCCACGCTCATCCCGGCGGTGACGGTTCCGGTATCGCTCATCAGTGCGTTCATTGTCCTCAACGCCCTCGATTTTTCGGTCAATCTGCTCACCTTGCTGGCGTTCGTCCTCGCGATCGGATTGGTGGTGGATGATGCGATTGTGGTGTTGGAGAATGTGTATCGGCGGATCGAGCACGGAGAGTCGCCGCTCGTCGCCGCATTTCGGGGTTCGCGCCAGGTTGGCTTCGCGGTGGTTGCGACGACGGTTGTTCTGGTCGCGGTTTTTGTGCCGATCTCCTTCCTCGAAGGCGACCTTGGCGAGCTATTTAAGGAGTTCGCTATCACTCTGGCGGTGGCGGTTTCGTTCTCCAGTCTGGTGGCGCTTTCCCTCTGTCCGATGCTGGCATCCAAGGTGCTGCGACCGCATGCCGGACGCGCGAACTGGTTGACACGGGCGATGGATTCCATCTTTCGCGGCTGCGAAAAGGTGTACCAGGTCGTGCTGAAACAACTGCTGAAAGTGCCGATTGTGGCCGCAGTCATCGTCGCTGCCGTTCTCGGGCTGAGCACCTGGCTCTACCTCAACTTACCGAGCGAGTTCACTCCGAAGGAAGATCGCGGTGCCTTCTTTGTCCTCACCAGCGCCCCGGAAGGAACCAGCTACCAATCGATCATCGACACGATGGAGAAGGTGGAGGATCGGCTCATTTACCTGGCGGAAACCGGCGAAGCGATTCGGGTGCTGGTTCGCGCTCCTCGCGGGTTTGGTAATGTGGCGGACTTTAAGCAGGGGCTCACGATTGTGGTGCTGGGAGATTGGGACGAGCGGCGATCGGCCTGGGTCATCATGGACGAGGTTACCCGGAAACTTTCCGACATTCCCGGAGTGAAGAACTTCACGATCATGCGGCAGGGACTGACCCGCGGCCTCCAGAAACCGGTGCAATTCGTCATCGGCGGTCCCACCTATCCGCAGTTGGCGGAGTGGCGAGACGCGATGCTGCAGAAGATCGCCGAGAATCCCGGCCTGGAAGGCGTCGATTACGATTACAAAGAAACGAAGCCGCAGCTGCGGGTGAACATCGATCAAAATCGCGCCGGTGATCTGGGGGTTTCGATCGCGAACATCGGTCGGTCCCTGGAGAGTCTGCTCGGCTCCCGCGAGGTCACCACCTTCATTCAGGATGGCGAGGAATACGACGTCATCATTGAGGGCGACTATGACGGAAAACGGACTCCGGCGGACATGACCAATATTTATGTGCGGTCCGAGCTGACCAACGAGCTGATTCCCTTGGCGAATCTGGTCACGATCGAAGAGTTCGCCGACTCGGGTTCGCTCAACCGGTATAATCGGATTCGGGCGATCACGATTGAAGCGAACTTGGCCGCCGACTATCGCTTGAGCGAGGCGCTCGAGTTTCTGGAACAGGCGGCGGGCGAGGTATTGCCGGAAGAAGCGATCATCGATTACAAAGGCGAGTCGCTCGACTTCAAGGAATCCGGCAGCTCGGCGATCTTCGTCTTTTTGCTCGCGCTCGTCGTGGTGTATCTGGTGATGGCGGCGCAGTTTGAAAGCTTTGTCCATCCCTTCACCATCATGCTGTCCGTGCCGACGGCGGTGGCGGGAGGATTGCTCGGGCTCTGGATCATGGGACTGGCGCAGAACATCTACACCCAGATTGGGACGATCATGTTGATCGGCTTGGCGACGAAGAACGGGATTCTCATCGTCGAATTCGTGAACCAGCTCCGTGGAGAGGGCGTGGCCTTCAGTGAGGCCGTTCTCCAAGCTTCAGTGCGGCGACTGCGGC
This sequence comes from uncultured Verrucomicrobiales bacterium, assembly GCA_964351855.1. Classification (GTDB taxonomy): domain Bacteria; phylum Verrucomicrobiota; class Verrucomicrobiia; order Verrucomicrobiales; family DEV007; genus JBCDHN01. The sequence goes on along the minus strand of CAYGQD010000038.1, from coordinate 21,876 downwards.
CGATCGTGATGACCGGGTTGACCACCTTGATGGGTTCGCTTCCCTTGGTCCTCTCCTCCGGCGCAGGATCCGAGACGCGCCTCGTCATCGGCGTCGTCATCCTCTACGGAGTCGCCCTCTCCGCCATCCTCACGCTTTTCGTCGTCCCCCTGACCTACCAAATGATCGCTCGCCGCACCGGCAAGCCGAACGCGACGGCGGAGCGGCTGGAGGAGGCGTTGGCGGCGGAAGGGGAGGGGGCGGTTTAGCCGACAAAAAAGTCTTTTGATCTTCGGCCATTCCTACGCTTTGAATGGTCAGGACCAAGCAGGACTATGAACACCACCCCTATTTCGATTCCGCCATCGGAACTCAGCAAACCGATGAATCGCCTTCTCTCCATCGATGGAGGCGGAATCAAGGCCCTCATCTCCATCGCGATTCTCAAACGGATCGAACAGATCTTGGGTGACCGTTATGCGGACCAATACACGAATGGAGCGTCTGACTTCAGACTCTGCCACTACTTCAACTTCATCGGCGGGACGAGCGCGGGCTCGATTTTGGCGGCCTACCTCGCAACCGGCGGTCGGGTGAAGGACATTCGCCCGGAGGTGCGAAGTGGCAAGACTCTACCGGTCGATATCGAGACGGAGTTTCGTGTTTCGGCAAGAGAGATGTTTGCCACGTCACCCGTTTGGCGAAAGCCGCAGTATCGGTATAAGGGCGATGCACTCTCCCAGTATTTGCGAGAGCGCTTTCAACGACGAAACGGGGAACGGACCTTGGTCATGGGCGATCCGGAGGTGGAAACCTTATTGATGATCGTCGCTCTCAATGCTTCAACCGGTTCCACTTGGCCGATTTTTAACAACCCGGAAGCGAAGTATTCGAACATGGATTGGTCGAACACGAACCTGAGCTTCCCGCTCTGCAGCGTGGTTCGATCTTCCACGGCGGCCCCCACCTTTTTTCCTCCGGAAAGCCTTCCCACCGACGATACCGGCCACGAATTCGTCGATGGCGGCGTGACCTCGCTGAACAATCCGAGCTACCAGATGTTTCTCCAAGCGACGGTCCCTTCCTATCATGTGGAGATGCCGCGCGGCTTGGATAAAATGCTGTTAGTTTCGGTGGGGACCGGGCAAAGCAAAACGGCCTATCCGTTCGGCACGATCGGTGAGATGCATCAGGTAGAATCCGCTCAACTGGCGATCCAATCGCTGATGGATACCTCATCGGTGCTTCAAGACGTGTTCTGCCGCGATCGGGGTGCGTATCTCAACCATCACCAACAGCCCGTCGATAGTGAATTGGGAGCGATGGCCCCGGCGACTCTGGACGAAGCTCGTGAAAAAGATTTCTATTATCTGCGTTACAATCCGTTCCTGGTAAAAGACGGAGGCCGAATCGACCCTGGCAATCCCAAAAAGGATTCTGGACATACTCCTCGTCACGCCTCGTTGGATTCGCTCAAGGAGATGCCCTATCTGACAAAGGCTGGCGAACAATACGCCGAACAAGGCATTGCAGAAGGAGACCTGCCTCCAGGGCCGCTCTTTCCCAACGCACGAAGCCCGCAAGCCGGTCAAGCGGAGGCAGAACTTTCAACCTCAGGGCTCACGATCGTCAATAAAGGCGGGGAGTTCCAAAAGCTTCGCCATTTCGGTGGAGATCGAAAGTTTTTTGATGAGGAACAAGAAGCTTCGTTAGTCTTGAAGGAAGCTGAGTCACCAGAGAGCGCGCCTCACCCTCAACGCTGGCGCTTTTACCTGTCTTTCGTTTGGCCGGTCCTGACGTTGCTGACCTGCTTTTGGGTTGCGCTGGCCCAACCCGATTGGATTGAGAATGCCAAAGACTACTTTCGAGAAGAACCCTCTGACGCAACTCTCGATTCAACGTCGCTCCGTCGAATGCTCTGGTTTTTGATCGGAGTCACGACGACATTTTTCACCGGCGGCTTGACCCTCAATTTCCTGATCTCCGCCAAGAAGAATCTGACAAAGGTCGGTTTCATGGTCGCGACGCTTGTCCTTGCCGCAGTGACGGCTTGGGTGGGTTCCAGTTTCTTCGAGTCGCTCGACTCAGCTTCAACCGCCACGCTGAAATTGGTCAGTGGATTTGCCGTTTGTCTCTTGGTTACCTGCACGGCGGCGACTTGGTTCGCGTCCCTTCTTCTCGTTTGGTATCGAAGATGGATTGCCGGAGCCGTATTGGTCCTTGTCATGCCGTTCTTGTTCATGCTTGCCGCCATCTTCCACCTCACCTGGGATCATTCGGCTACGGCCGTCTGCATGCTGCTGGGTCTTATCGTTGCCTTCGCCGGAATTCACCTCACGTTTTGGGGACGACCGGCTCGGATCGTGTTTGTGAAACCGAAAGGGAAGTAGGTGCATCCTGTCATCGAGGCGGCTTGGCGTACTATCTGCTTGTGGGTAGGGGATGTCCCTATTCCAGCAAAAAGAGACGGTTAGCGAGGCTGACCTCGAAAAAGGCCTCAAGAACCTGATTCGCGATGGCGTTTGTTCGCAAAGCATGGGTGTGCTCACGGGCGGTGCGTATCTCGTCGCGTTTGCCCTGCAAATGGGGGCGTCCAACTTCGTGGTTGGCTTCTTCGCCGCGATCATGCCGCTTTGCCAGCTGCTCCAGATTCCCAGCATTCTCCTCGTGGAGAAGTTTCGGAAGCGCAAAGCCTTGGTGGTGTTCCCCGTTCTCATCGCCCGCTCGGCCTGGCTCGTCATTCCCTTCTTGCCCTTCTTCTTGCCGGAGCCGACCCGCGTCCCTATGCTGGTCTTCCTCTTGTTCTGGTATTTTGCACTCAGTGTTCCGGCGGGCTGCGCCTACAATTCCTGGATCCGCGATCTCATTCCGGAAGATCGTTTCAGCAGCTTCTTCGGTAAACGCTGGGCCACCATCACCCTGGCCGGGGCTGTCTTTACGTTGGCCGCATCCTTCGCAGTCGGACCGCTCAAAACCTGGACTGGCAGCGAAATCATGCCCTACAGCATCATTCTCGGATTCGGCGGTGTGATTGGCTTGATCGGCGCCCTCTTTCTGCTCCTCACGCCCGAGCCGAAACCCGTCCCTACTTCCACCCAAAGCCCGTGGGCCTTGCTCGCCGAACCCTTTCGCTCGAGGGACTTCCGCAAGCTGCTCTACTTCACTGGCCCTTGGAATTTCGCGCTTAACATGGCTGCCGCCTTCTTCGGTGTTTACCTCCTGAAACGGCTCGAAATGGACATCTCCACGGTCATCTTCCTGGCCGTTTCCAGCCAGTTCGTGAACGTCTTCTTCTTCCGCATCTGGGGAAACCTGGCCGACCGCTGGAACAATCGCAGCGCCCTCATGGTTGCCGGTCAGCTCTTCTTTTTCAGCGTGCTCCTCTGGCCCTTCACCACGATGCCGGAGAAACATAGCTACACCCTGGCTCTCCTCATCGTGATCCACGTCCTCGTCGGGATTTCCACCGCCGGGGTCAATCTCTGCGTCGGGAATCTGGCCTTGAAAAGCGCCCCCAAGGGCAAAGCGACGGCCTTCCTCGCTTCGAATACCGTAGTCGCTGGAATCGCCGCCACTCTCGGCCCCCTCGTCGGTGGGTTGCTGGGCGATGCCTTCGAGCAGAGCGAACTCAAGTTCACCCTGACCTACACGAAGCTGGCCGACGGCCTCGCCATCGACGTCCCCGCCTTTAATCTCCGTGGGCTCGACTTCGTCTTCATCCTCTCCGTCTTCGTCGGCATCTACGCGATCCACCGGCTCGCCTACGTCACCGAATCCTCGAAGTCGACGGACCCGCTCGGCCTCCCCACCTTCTTTCACGAAACCCGCAAGGCCATGGCTCACGTCTCCAACGTCGCCGGCCTCCGCAAGCTGACTCACTTCCCCTTCGAAGTGATTATGAAAGTCCGTTCTCCAGAGAAGAAAAAGAAGAAGGGAGCGAGCGAACCATCCGCGCCGAAACCGGAGTCGCCCGAAGAGACCTAATGGCCAGGAAGGGAGAACAAATCTGCGAAATCGTTCCAACCCTCTAAATTTGATTCCCACTGTCCTTCAAATCCGAAGAGAAGGCCAACCACCTTCCGTTCCTCGAAGGGGCCTTGCCTCAAGAATTCGCAAATTCAGGATGAATTGGAAGCGCGATTGGTCCAACTCAAACCAAGGTTCTTAGCGGACCCGTGAACAACCTAAGATGAACCTTCATCCAGAGCGTTTCCAGATATTCAATCGCCTGCAAACAAGGCTGATCGAACTTTCCTCGGAATTCGCCGGGAGTGTCTATCGTTTCGTCGAACCGAAATATACATCGGTCGATGATATGTTTGCGGGTAGAGGGCCACTCTACGCAAATGGGCGTTGGCTTGCGAAAGGTGAACAGCTCGCAACCTACACCTCCCTCACTCCAGAAGTTGCCTTGGCTGAGGCGCTGGCCGCGAATCGCTACTACGGGTTTTCCGATACCCAATCGGCTCCTCTGGTCTTTGTCACTGCTCAGGTAACCCTGAAACGAGTGATCGACTTGCGCGATGGGGTGACTCGCCAACGTCTTCGAATCTCTGAAACCACCATTACGCAACTGGATTGGCGGCAATTGAATTTACGGGGAACCCAAGCGGTGACTCAGGCATTTGGGCACGCCTTTCATGCCAGCGGAGTGGAAGGGTTTCTCTGTCAGAGCGCAGCGCTCAACGGGGGTGAAAACCTCATCGTATTTCCAGAGAATCTCGGAGCTGGAGCGTCGCTCCAAATCCTCAGTGAAGTGAATTGGCCTGCAATCTAAAACCTGCAAAATTGCAGGTTTTCATTGCAAGAGCTACGGAAAGAACCGATCTTACAACCATGAGTACGACCACGTTAAGCAAGCCAGGAGGAACACCGCAGCCAACGATTTCCAGCGGGAACGCATTGATGAGTTGGCGTAAACAGGCTGGAATTTCCCGGCGGCTTTTTGCTCAAATGGCGGACTTCTCAGAAAGAAAGCTCGCCACCTATGAAGCGGAGGCGAAGCTCCCGCAGAAGGTCAAGCGTCCAGTGATGGAAACGGTCCGGCTGATTCAAGCCTTGCAAGAACTGGCGGGTGAAGAATCTGACCTTAAAGCTTGGCTCATGCGTCCGAACTCTGCATTTGGCGAAACGACCCCATTGGCGCTCATCAGCGAGGGCCAATCCGATCTCCTTTGGGAAATGGTCTACCAGATTCGCCAAGGCGCCTTCGCCTGATCGAAGCCGGGGTCTCGGGATTGAAATCTGGGACTGGCCTAGACGATACTTTCAGCGTCGAGATCCCGGAAACCCCGGAGTTAGCCATTCAGAACGGAGAAGTCAGCGAGCGAGAGGTAGACGGTGAGGACGAAGACGATGATGCCGATGCCGATGGGTTTGGCCCATTTCCAGGGAGTCAGGTCGACGTCGCCGGAGTTGATGTGCTCCCAGTCTTTTCCGAGCGGGTCAACTTTGCTCATGATGAATTGATAGGCCATGAGGAGGGCGAAGACGAGGCCGAGGAAGTGGAAGCCGTGGATCTTTTGTGCCCAAGCCGAGAACGGAGGGACGAAGTAGCCGAGGAAGAGGATGCCGCAGCCGACGGCGAGGGCGATGTTGGCGTGTTTGGCAGCGGCCCGTTTGAAGAGGAAGCCGGAGAGGACCACAGAAAAGATCGGGATAAAATAGAGCCCGTTCATGCTCTGGAGATAACCGAAGATACTATCTTGACCGGCTAACATGGGAGCGAGGAACATGGCGAAGACGGCAACGATTGCTCCGACCATTTTTCCGTTCTTGATGATGGCGTCGTCATCAGCGTTGTCTTTGCGGATGAGGTGTTTGTAGACGCCGAGCGAGAAGAGCGTTGCGGTCGAGTTGAGGGCGGAGTTGAAGGAGCTGAGGATGGCACCGACCATGACGGCGGCGAAGAATCCGACGAGCCACGTCGGCAAGACATTGCGCACCAGGGTGCCGTAGGCGTGATCCGGACGAATCCCATCGTCCGCGTAAAGGTGGAAGGCGATGATCCCGGGGAGCACGAGAATGAGCGGGGCGAGCACTTTGAAACAACCGGCGATGAGGACGCCCTTCTGGCCTTCTTTCAAGGTGCTGGCTCCGAAGGTTCGCTGGATGATTTGCTGATTGGTCGTCCAGTAGAAGAGATTGAGAAGGAGAACGCCGGTGAAGAGGGTGGAGAAGGGGACGGAGGATTCCTTCCCGCCGAGGGAATTGAACTTCTCCGGGTGAGCGGTTTTCATTTCGTTGAGCGCGGCAAAGATGCCTCCATCGCTCACCGCGTTGAGGCCAAAGATGGCGATGAGGATTCCGCCGACGAGAAGGCCGAAACCATTGATGGTATCCGAGACTGCCACGGTGCGGAGCCCGCCGAAAATCGCGTAGATGGAGCCGACGATGCCGATGAACCAGACCGTCACCCAGAGCATCACGGTATCGGACTGGATTCCGGTCAGCTCTTTCAAATTCAGGATTCCCATCAATCCGGTCGCGCCGGTGTAAAGAATAATGGGCAGGAGAATCCCGGCGTAGGCGATGATGAAGATGAAACTGGTGATGGAGCGGGTGGTGCCATTGTAACGCAGTTCGAGAAACTGCGGGATGGTGGCGATGCCGCTGCGGAGATATTTTGGTAGAAAATACAAAGCCATGAGGACAAGCGAGGCTCCTGCGATCACTTCCCACGCCATCACCGCGATCCCATCGGTGAAGGCGGCTCCATTGAGGCCGACGAGCTGCTCGGTCGAAAGATTGGTGAGGAGGAGCGAGCCGGCGATGAACCCTCCCGTCAGGGTGCGGCCGGCGAGGAAGTAGCCGGTCGAGGTGCCGTGGTCGTCTTTTCGAGTGAGATACCAGGTGAGAGCGCCGACGAGGCCGGTGAAGAAGAGAAAGGTAAGAATGGTCATGGGGATTTTTTGCGTGCGCTTCCTTCACGGCATCCATCCGATTTCAAGGGCCGCCGGAACGAAGATCCAGAAGGCTAGCAAACGGATCAACCGACACGAAAGGTCTTTTTTCGAGAAAGAAGCCGGATTTCGGCATTCTTCGGTCTAAACCGGGTGATTTGCGACAAATCACCGATGGCGGTTCAGGAGGCAACCGCGACGTCCGAGGAGGAGTCGGAGCTGGTGCGGGAGTTGCGAGTCTGAGCGACGGTGCGCTTTTCGATGATGCGGTCGGAACACTTCATCAACAGATCGACGTAGGGCTGGGTGCCCTTTTCTGCATAGTATTCCAGATTCTTCAAGATAAGACGGAAATACTTGGCGTAGGAAGCCTTCGATGGAGCGAGACGGGGAATTTGAGCGTCGTCTGGCAGGGTGTCGGTTTCGTCCAGCACCGCTTGCTCGAAGTCCGCATTCGCTTTGACCAAGGCCTCGAAGGCTTCGGTCATGTGGAGTGTTTCCAGGGCGGCGAAGGCTTCAGCTGCCTGTTCTCCTTCGCCGATTTCGAACTCCTTGAAGAAGAGTTTCAGCTGGGCGGTGTTTTCCGCGTAGCTCAGGTCTTGCAATCGGTTCTCACGCTTACGCATCAGTTCGTCCAGCAAGCGGGCGGAAGCCTGGATGCTGCCACCGGAGTATTTTAAAATCCCGGTGATCTGGGTTTTCATCCCGACCCAGATTTGATCGCGAAGTTCGTCAAACTGGCGTTTGGACTCGGTCATTCCACTGGTGGTGGGGCGACCGAGGGCTCGAGCCATATCAACCACGGCAAAGCGGAAGTCGTCCAGTTGATCACTGATGAGCAAGGCGTCGTCCGGGAGGCCGGGGATGAGGATATCGACGATTTCATCTCCCAATTGAAGGAGCTGGCTATTGGTATATTCCCGAGGACCAAAGGAGGTGACGAACGATGAGGCCATGATGAGGAGGATAGAACGCGCTTTCAGGTCCGCGCAAGCCTAACATGATCTAAATTTCGGGAACTGCGTATTATCTGTGGGCCGACGTGGAGCGGGAGAGTCGGTTGCATTGGTTCGATCGTTCATCCGTGAGAACGAGAGGTGTCGATTGCAGAACCACGTCGCAATTCTGCGAACGAGAGCGGCTTGCCGGATCGCAACGATGTCTCGTGGGAGAGAGGAGGGATTGGCGAACCTGCGGATCCGTTGCGGCGTGGCGGAGAGGGGTTTGCCAGGTGGAAATGCCTCCTCGGGGGAATTTCCGGTTGCGAGGTCGGGCAGGGGCACTACTCTGAATGGGTAATGCGTCTGTTTTCTTCCAGCGCCCAAATTCTTCTCCTCCTCAACAGCCGCTCGCTGTTGCTAGGGTTGGCTGCCCGATAGTTCCCGCCACCCCTCACGCCCCCAGTCTCTTCGCCCACCTTTGTCCGAATTCTCATCGGCAGAAATCTCGGTTCGGGCCTTCCCCTGACGCATTTCCTCTCTTCTTTTCCCTTTTCGTTGTTTTATGAAACCCACGTCCTTATCCAAATATCGCGCGTTTCCGCCGGTCGATTTGCCAGATCGCCAATGGCCGGACCGCACCATCACGCAGGCTCCTATCTGGTGCAGTGTGGATCTTCGCGATGGGAATCAGGCTCTCCCGATCCCGATGAGCGTGGAAGAGAAGCTGGAAATGTTCGATCTCCTGGTGAAGATCGGGTTCAAGCAGATCGAAGTCGGCTTTCCGGCGGCGGCGGACACGGAGTTTAACTTTCTGCGTCGGCTGGTCCACGATCAGCGGATTCCGGAGGACGTGACCCTGCAGGTTCTGGTGCAGGCGCGGGAGCATTTGATCCGGCGGACGTTTGAGGCGCTGGAAGGCGTGCCGCGGGCGATCGTCCACCTTTACAACTCGACGTCGCCCCTGCAGCGGCGGGTTACCTTCGGGAAAACGAAGGACGAGATCCGCGAGATTGCGGTGAACGGAGCCCGGCTGGTGCGGGATCTGGTCGAGACGATTCCGGGAACGAAGGTCGATTTCCAGTATTCGCCGGAGAGCTTTTCCGATACGGAGCTGGATTACGCGCTGGAGGTTTGTGAAGCGGTGAAAGCGGTTTGGGCACCGACGCCGGATCGGAAGATCATTTTGAACCTGCCCGCGACCGTGGAATGGACCACGCCGAATGTCCATGCGGACCAGATCGAGTGGTTTTGCCGGAACATCAGCGATCGGGAGAACGTCATCATCAGCCTCCATACCCACAATGACCGGGGAACGGGGATCGCGGCGACGGAGCTGGGATTGATGGCGGGGGCGGATCGGGTGGAGGGCACGCTCTTTGGCAACGGGGAGCGCACCGGGAACCTGGACATCGTCATTGTAGCACTCAATATGAACAGTCACGGGATCGAAACGGGGCTCGATTTCTCGGATTTGAGCCAGGTGCGCCTGGTCTATGAGCGAGTGACGCGGTTGAGCGTGCCGGAGCGGCAGCCTTACGCCGGGGAGCTGGTTTTCACCGCGTTTTCTGGCAGCCACCAGGACGCGATCAAAAAAGGGATGGAGAAACAGGACGAAGTTCCGCACTGGGCGGTGCCGTATCTGACGATCGATCCGGCCGACATCGGGCGCAATTATCACGCGATCATTCGGATCAACTCTCAAAGCGGGAAGGGTGGGGTGGCCTTCATCCTCGATCAGGAACACGGTCTGGATTTGCCGAAAACGATGCATCCGCAGGTGGGTCAACGGATCTACAGCTTGGCTGATGAGCTGGGGCGGGAGCTGGAGATCGACGAAGTGCGCGATTTTTTCCGGCGGGAATTCGTCAATTTGGCCGCTCCGCTGGCGTTGCTGGATTACGAGCTGGATCACCAGTTCGGCGGACCGGGAGAAGTGCGATGTCGCGCGAAAATCGCGGTCGACGGAGCGGAACACCGGATCGAGGGGCTCGGCAACGGTCCGATCAACGCCTTCGTCCAAGCGCTCGACCAAAACGGGTTCAAGGATTTCAAAGTGACGGATTACCGATCCCACGCCGTTCGTGGTGGCTCCGATGCAGATTCAGCGGCCTACGTTCAGATTCAGAATGGCGGCGATGCGCTGATCTGGGGCTGCGGGATTGATCCTTCGATCGAGATGGCGGGACTCAAAGCGTTGGTCACGGCGGTGAATCTGGCGAAGATGCAGGCGGTTTAGGGGAGCCGAGGATCGTTTCGAGGTTGAGAATCGGGATTCGCCCCGACAAATCACTTGACCAGCCCCCCGTTCGCTCGCACTATGCTCGCCCTTCCCAAACCGGAAGTTTCACCGAACATTTTTTCATTTCCCAAACGATTTACGCATCATGGCTAAGGTCTGCAGCATCAGAGGTTCCCGAGTTACCAGTGGACGAAGAATCCACCGCAGTGGTTTGGCGAAGAAGAAGGGTGGAATTGGTCGTCACGTCACCAAGACGGTGAAGCGGACCTTTACCCCGAATTTGAAAGTGAAGCGGATCTGGGTTCCGGAACTCAATCGCTTTATCCGGGTAAAGCTGACGGCTCGCGCACTGAAGACCATCGATAAGAATGGTGCCTTCGCGACGTTGAAGAAAGCTGGGCTCGTTTAAGGGCAGGTTTTCTTTTTGATGGACCCAACAATCGGGGTTTGAAACGGGAAAGTTTCTTTCTTTTTTTAGTTTACCACCCTCTCGAACTTGGTTTGGTGATCGGAAAGGACGTCGGCAGGAAGCAGTGAACCTCATCCCTGTCGGTTATTCCTATCTCCTTCAATACCAAATACCCCAACAGACTTAAACCATCATGGCTTATACCGTAAAATCCAAAAAATCCTCGAAAGACTACTACCTGCACGTGCGGGAGACCAAGCGGAAGGACGGAAACATCACCCGTCTTTATTACTTCGCTGGAGAGGTGAAGGGAGAAGGCGCTGTTGATTCGCTCCCTGATGGCTATCAGGTCGTCGAAAACGAGCGGACCGGATTACCTTTTTTGAAGAAGAAGTAGGGAGGTAACTCCTTCGGGAGCCGGGTCAAACCTGGCTCCCACCGGCTATTCCCGAGCCCCTGTTGCGCTTCTTGCGATCGTGTTATTTTGGCACTGTCGCGAGTAAACGGCTCAGCCAAGGGAATAGCTGCTTCTTCCGACTGACCACGCCATCCATTTCAAAGATGCCGTGGTCTTTTTTCGGGTAGTCGATACGGTCCAAGACTTCGTCCGGGCCCTCGATCAAGAGAACGCTGTAGTGGCGGCCAATGTCCGTCACCATGACGCAGGCGATATCGAGTCCCTGACTGGTCACGAGCGTCTTCAGCTCGCTCTGGAGGTCATCGCGCGCCGGCCAGAAATGGTTGAGGCCCAGTTCTTCGATCTGGGAGATGCTGACCTTGTAGCCGCTCTCGGTGTATTCCTTGCGGTCGCTGCCGACGGCTTCGGTCGGGGTTGAGGTCTTCAAGACGGAACCGGCGGCGAAGAATTCTTCGGCAAACTCATCGATCCCGATTTGGGCGATTTTCGAAAGCCAACCGAGGATTTTGCGATCTTCATCGGTGGTGGTGGGGGAAGTCAGCTTGAGGGTGTCCGAAATAAGGCCGGCACAGAGACAGATGGCGACGGAACGGGTCGGGATGAGGCCCTGATCCCAGAAGAGACGCGCCACGATGGTGGACGTGGAACCGACCGGAAGGTTGATGAAACGAATCGGCTCTTTGGAGATCAGGTTTCCACTGAGACGGTGGTGATCGATCACTTCAAGAATCTGGGAGTCTTCCGCGCCGGTGACCGCTTGAGAAAACTCATTGTGATCCACGAGGACCAGCTTCCGGGACGGGAGTTCCATCAAATCCGAGCGGGAAAAGACACCAACGAGCTGATCTTCATCCGTCACCACGGGGAAGAGCGCCTGGGAAGAGCCACGAACCTCGGATTGGACCACCGAAACCAAGGTATCGACGTGGAATTTGACGAAATCTGGCGAAACCGCTTCTTCGATGCGCCGCGAGCCGCGCACGAACTGGAGGGTGCTGGCGGTATCATGCTTGGTCGTAAGAATGGAAGTGCCGTTCTTCTTTGCGACCTGGATGACTTCCTTGGAGACTTCCGAGCCGCTGGTGATGAGGAGGGCTCGCACCCCGCGCTGGGCGGCGATTTTCTGGACGTTGGCCCGGTCACCGGTCACGATGAGGAGTTGCTCGGCGGGAAAGTGCTCGATCCGCTCGCTCATGACAGCCTCGCTGCTGGCGGCGACCATGATGATGAAGTCTTCTACCAATTCGTGATCCGTGCCTTCGTGAATGGTCTCTCCGCCAAAGGTGCGCACCATATTGGCCAGGCTGCTTCGCACCACCCGCATGCGCTCGGGCGTTTCGCCCACGGGAAGCAGGAGCTTCAAAAGATCCTGGAGGGACAACATCCCGAGCAGCTCGTGCTCACCTTCGACAACGGGGATGCTGCGGTAGCCGCCCCAGATCATGCGCTGATAGACGTCGAGAAAGCTCTCATGAGGGGCTGCGGTGGCAACGGTATGGGTGCCGAGCGAACCGACGGTCAGGCGCATGTCCATGACCAGTTCAGGAAGGGGAACGCCGGCTTTTTTCAGGACCCAATCGGTTCGCGCGGTGACGGTTCCACAACGGGCGGCGACAGCTTCCGGCATCCGGGTGCGCTGGAGGAGATCCGCATAGGCGATGGCCGAGCAGATTGCGTCCGTGTCCGGGTTTCGATGGCCAATAACGTAGACAGGATTGGGAGCCGGGCTCATAGGACGCCCAAGTTAATCCCAATCGAAGAATTAGCTACCGACTTCGCGTCCGATCAGCCCGCTTCAAACCGGCTGCGGCGCTTCTGCTGTTCTAACCAACTCGGGAGCGAGGGTTCGACCCGCTCAATCGCGGAACGGAGCATTTCCATGGTTACGGGAACCTTCTCATTCTTCCGGATGGAGAGGCGCAGGGCGTCTTCTACCGCCACATCAAAGACCTGAGCAATCTCCGCTCCAGAGTAGTCCTGGAGTTTGGTAGCCAGCTCAGTCAGATCCAACTCCTTGACGGGCAGACCCTTCGCCTGCATCTCGAGAATTTTGAGGCGGGAAGCTTCATCCGGCGGTGGAACGTAAATGCGGCGATCGAATCGTCCGGGGCGGAGGAAGGCGGAATCGACGTTCCAGATCGCGCTGGTCGCGGCGATCACGAGAACGCCTTCATTAGCGCCATCGTAGCCGTCCAGCTCCATGAGAAATTGGTTCACCACGGTGCGAGCCGCATTTTGTTTCATATCGGCCCGATCCGCGCCCAAGGCGTCAAGCTCGTCGATAAAAATGACGGCCGGAGCATTCTCCCGGGCCATCTGGAAGACGCTGTTGAGATTCTTTTCACTGCAGCCAATGTACATCTCCAGAATTTGGTGCAGCTTCACGGTGTAAAAAGCGGCATCGGTTTCGCCGGCCAAGGCGCGGCAAACCAGGGATTTTCCACATCCGGGAGGTCCGTAAAGCAGCACGCCGCCACCGGGCTTTTTCCCGTAACTGGCGAAGAGATCCTGATATTGGTAGGGATACACCAGCTTCATGAGCAGCTCGTCTTTGACGTCGTCCATCCCGGCGACATCGGCGAAGTTCCCCTTCGGCCGCTCGTATTCGTCGATGTTGAAGAGATCTTCGTCATCGATGAAATCGAATTCGTCTTGCTCCATGCCCGAAGTTTCGAGTCCCGCGATTTCGTCGTCAAACGGATCCCCTCCGAACCCGAAGTCGAAGTCTTCGACATCCCAGCCCGCATTGGCCACGAGGCGAGGACGATCATCTCCGGGGCGAGCCCTACTCACCGCATGTCCTCGAAAGGCGAGTTCCGCTTCCAAATCTTTATCCGCGATGGAATTGCTGATGGCTCGCGCCATGTCGTAGTGCTGCACCGCTTGAGCCAAATCTTCTTCGGCCAGGTAGATCCGCGTCATCAAGACGTGGACGGGCGCATACTGCGGCTGTTTCCGAGCGATGGCTTGGGCCCGGACCTCGGCCTCAGAGAGTTTCCCCTGATGAAACAAAACCTTCGCAATTCCCAATTGGGCTTCGGGCTCATTGGGATCGAGATTCTGCGCGTAGTCGAAAGCGCGGCGAGCTTCATCCCAGACCTCGTTCGAGAGGCAGGTTTGGCCGTAGAGGAGCCAGAGCCGCACGTTATCCGGCGCGTCCTGCAGGGCCTTTTTCAGAGTTGGAAGATCGTGCATGATACCTTGCTTTAGAAGTTCAGGGGCCAGATGCAAACCTTAATTTCCAGGGAAATTTGTCTAGAAATTATGGAATTATGTGCTGAATCGCCGAAAAACCAGTCATCAAGAAATTTTGGGAAGGCTCTCACATGCTCCTATTTTCTAGGATCGGTTAGAACGCCATTTTCGGACCTCGTTTCAATCCTCCTCAACGCCTCAGGAATGAACCCAGCCGTGGTCCGCGACGATTTCCTGGCCGGTGATGGCATTGCTGACCTGGCTGGAGAGAAAGAGGGCGACCTCCGCCAAGGCGGCGGGTTCGATCAAATCCGGGATGGACTGGAGCTCGTTTTGGAGCCGGGCCAAGGCTTCTTCGGTGACGAACTCCCGCTTCTGCCGCTCCGTCATGACCCATCCGGGCGAAATCGAGTTCACCCGAATCCGTCGCGGCCCCAATTCCCGTCCCAGGGAGCGGGTGAACCCCTGAATCCCGGATTTCGTGGCGACATAGGCGCTCATCGGCTGCATCCCCAGCTCAAACACGATGCTGGAGAAGTTCACGATCGAGGCACCCTCTTTCATGAATGGGACCGCTTCCCGGGCCGTCAGCATGTGCGGGCGGAGATTCGTTGCCATGATGTCGTCCCAGTCCGCCACGGTCTGGTCTTCCAGTTTGATCCGGGGATCGCGCGCCGCGTTGTTGATCAAGACACGGATTTCACCCGTTTCCCGACCGGCGGAACCGACCCAATCGATCACTTCCGCTTCGGAACGGAGATCGACCTTGCGGAACGTCGCTCCCGTTTCCTTGGCCAGCGGTTCGCCCGCCGCCGCATCGAAATCGCAGAAAAACACCCGCGCACCTTGGTCGCGAAAGGCGCGCACCATCGCTTCCCCAATGCCGTTGGCGCCGCCGGTGATGAGAACGGTCGAATCCTGAAGATCTTCGTAGATGGCCATCGCTGAACTTGGACAGGGCCGATCTTACGCTCAAGTGCCAATTCGGGGGAAAGTCGGTTCGTCGGCCAGACCGGAGTTTGACCCTTTCGAAAGCCGATTTAGGCTGGCCGCCTTCGCATTCCTATGAATTCCGGTTCCCGCAAACGTATCGCTTACCTCTTTTCTCGTTACCCGGTCGTTTCCCATACATTCTGCGATTCCGAGATGCTGGAGCTGGAAGCTCGCGGGGTTGAGCTGACGATTGCTTCGCTCAATCCGCCGACGGACACGTTTCGCCATGAGCGATTTCGGGATTTTCGTGCGGAAGTGGTCTATCCGCCGCCACCGGCGATCTTGAAGGCGCGGGAACAACAGCATCGCCAGACTCCGTCGTGGCAAGACGGGGTGGACCCCATGATCAAACGGCATGACCGAGCTTACGGAAAGCACTACAAAGCGGAAATTCGGGCCCGGAGCGCGGCGTTTCTGGTGGACGAATTCCAGCGACGCGGGGTCGAGCATCTCCACGTCCATTTTGCGAATCGGGCGACCCACGTGGCTCTATTCATCAAGCAACTGGCGGGAATTCCCTTCAGCTTCACGGCCCACGCCCAGGATTTCATGGTCGATCTGGGGAATGACGATCTTCTTCGGGAGATGAGTCGAGAAGCGGAGTTCGTCGTCGCGGTGAGTGATTGGAGTCGGGAGATGCTGGCGAAAATGTGCCCGGATTCCGCCGAGAAAATCGTCCGGATCTACAATGGCATTCGGCTCGATGACTTCCCGAAGGCGTCGCCCGCTTCGGATGGACCACTGAAGCTGGTCACGATCGGCCGCTTGATCGAGTTCAAAGGCTTTCATCGGCTGCTCGAATCCTGCGCCTTGCTCAAAAAACGGGGTATTCCCTTCCAATGCACCATCATCGGGACCGGACCGTGGCAGGATCGCCTTCATGCGCAACGCGATGAGTTGGGGCTGAGCTCGGAGGTGGAGTTTGCCGGAATTCGCACCCAGGAGCAGGTCAAAGCGACCCTCGCGGAAAGTCACGTCTTCGTGCTTCCCTGCATCGTGGACTCGAAAGGGGCCTCGGACATTCTACCCACCGTGATCATGGAAGCGATGGCCGCCCGGCTTCCGGTCGTATCGACCTGGTTGGTCGGCGTTCCGGAAATGGTTGAGCACGAGAAAACGGGATTGCTCGTTGAAAGCGGGAACGCGGGGGATCTGGCAGCGGCACTGGAACGGCTGGCGAATGATCCGGCGGAACGGACGAAGCTGGGAGAGGCTGGTTATGAATTGGCGGCAGAGCGCTTTGAGCGGGCTCGGACCTGTGAGCAACTGCTGGAACGATTCCCGGATGGCAAGTCTCGTCCGCCCCGGGATGCCGACACGAAACTGGTTTACCTGATCGACCAATGGCCTTGCCCCAAGGATCGGCTCTTGAATGCGGAATTGGACCACGTGTTGGTGCATCGGCCGGAAATCGGGATGCTCGCCGCCACGGCCCCCGATAAGTTTCCACGGCATTCCCTGCGCGATGGTGATCTGCTGGAAACCGCGCTCGAGTTTCTGCCAGACGCGATGATTCTCGAAGCGGAATGGCGTCACGAACCCGAGACCGTCGCCCGCATTCTGCGGCTCCGCCAAAAACTGGGCAACGCAGTTTCCACGGAGCGATTTTTCGTGGAAGCCCGTCGCGCGCTCCATCTGGTGCGCCTTTGCAACAAGCGAGGTATTCGCCACCTTCATGCTGCCCGCTCGAACACTGCCATGACTGCCTGGCTCGTTTTCAAGCTGGGAGGAGTCGAAAAATTCTCTTTTGCGGCGGAGAACGAACCGTTTCTCCATCCCAAGGTCCTCGATCGATTGATGAAAGACGCGGCTGTGTTCAGTCGAGCCGATGGCGACGATCCACTCGCTCTCGCGAAACCGAAGTTTCACCAGCTGCGGATGGGATCGCTGAAGGTGCGGTTGTGGCGCAAAGCTCGTCCTGATCGCGGAGAGGTGGTCGCTGCGTGGACCGCGAAGCTCCTGGATGCGTGAATTCGTGGAATGACGTTGCGGCTTAGCATTGCCATGAGTTAAAAACCTCCATGCGTTTTCCCATCCTCCTTCTCTCCATTGCCTTCTCGTTCGCCTTCGCGGATTCTCCCGGGGAAGGCTTCGTCCAAATCTTTAACGGAACCGATCTCACCGGCTGGGAGGGACAGGAAGGGGCTTGGACGGTGAAGGACGGCGCGATCGTCTGTACGGCGCGGCCAAAAGGCGGTAAAAACTGGCTCATTTGGCGCGGCGGCGAACCGGGCGACTTCGAACTCCGCCTTCAGTTTCGCTTTTTCAAGGGCAACTCGGGCGTCCAGGTCCGCAGTGATGATCTCGGCGAGTTCCAGGTTCAAGGTTACCAGGTCGAAGTTGCCGCTCACCAGGTCATGGGGCTTTGGCATCATTCGCTGAGCCCGGAAAAGTACCGCAGCCACTTGGTGACGGCGGGCCAGAAGGGAACCATTTCCGTGAGCGGAGAGAAGACTCACGAGCAGATCGCCGATCCCGCCGAGATCCAGGCGCATTGCCGGGACGGGGAATGGAACGAGCTGATCGTGATTGCGAAGGGATCCAAGCTCACCCAGATCATCAACGGGGTCGAGTTCTCCGAGCTGGGGGATGAGGATGCGAAGTATGCGCGCTCCTCCGGCTTCATCGCCCTGCAGGACCACGGAAAAGGATGCACCGTCGAGTTCCGCGAGATCTGGCTAAAACCGATCGAGGAATAAGGAACAGCGCTGCCCCTAAGCGCCGATTTACGGCTTCAGCGCAGCGAGTTTTTCCCGAACCATCGCCGATTGTTTGGCGTCGAGAATCTGCCAGCAGGCCAGACCGTTTCCAACGAGATCCCACTCGGAAAACTCCCAGACGACGTCTTTGTCCGGCGTGATTTCGAAAATCTGCGGGTTGTTCTCCCCGGCGTGGCAATTGCCAATCAGGTAGTTCCCGTTCGGCAGCTCCTGGAGGCACGTCGTCCAGTGGAGTTCGATCTCGGTGCCGGGAACCTTCCCTGCGATTTCCCAAACCACCTCTTTGGCCGGATTGACCTCAATGACGCTGTTTCCGCTTCCTGTGGCGATGAGGGTATTTCCGTTGGTCAGCCGAATCGCTCCGTAAACCCGGGTGTTGGTAGGGTATTCCCAGACGACCATTCCCTCCGGATCATACTCCGTCACCACGCCCGGATTCTCCGCGCAGGCGAGGTAGTTTCCGCGTTCCGTCATTCGCACCAACCGCGTCCGCTCCCGGCCTTCCGCGCCCAGGGGCACCGTCTTTTGAATTTCGCCCGCCGCATTCACATGAATGAGCCGACCCACGGTGCTTTCCGCGATCATCGTCTCACCGTTGGGCAGTCGAGCAAAGGCGTGCACATCGACCCGCTTGCCTTCGTTTCCGTTCGCCGTTTTCGAATCGTAGGACCAGACCACTTCTTTCCCCAGGGTGATTTCTTGCGTCTTCGTCCAGGAATCATGGAAAAGGAGGTTCCCGTTTTCGAGCAGATGGACATCGTGATGTCCGGCATGACCTTTGGCCGGACCATCCGTCTCCAGTTTCCAGATGATATCCCCGTTCGCTTCACAAATCGCCAACACATTCTTCCCGTAGGAAGCGCCCACCAACACCAGTCGATCTTCCTCCGCAACGGCGGCACCAATGACCCAAAAACCAAGAACAACAACAAGGAGCTTTTTCATTGCCCGGATACTGGGAGGAATGCCGCGCTCCGACAAGCCGAATCTCGACTACGGCTCGGTTTCGACCTTTTCGGGCTCCTTCTCCTGATGTGTCTCAGCGTCCTCCTCAAAGCCGAATTCGTGATACCACGCGCGATGCCGTGACCAGGAGTGGCAAGCGGGACATTGGGTGTCTTCGTGGGACTTTCCACAAGCGGGACAGACCCCGCCCGTATCGAAGGTGTTCCAGGCAAAGTGGCAGCTGAAGCAGGCCCACTGGTCATTCTGCCGTGGCTCCCACCCGCATTTGGGACAACGTATTTCGACTCTCCGGTCGCCTTTAGCCATGGGAACAGTGTAGCGATCTCCGATGAAGAGAACAAGTGCCAACTTTCGCCTCTCCGCCTACTCTTCCGAGACCAAGTCGAGAATCGGCTGAAGGTCGAAATCCTCCTCATCGTGGAGCAGTTCCGCCAGAATCGGCGAACCGAGGAACTTCTCCAAAATGACCCGATTGCTGATTGAGGCCGCGTCGCGGGATTCTTCGGTCGAGTTCAGAACCAGCCCGAGACAAGACAGCTCAAAGATTTCCACGCTTCGCACGGTCAGAATCGTGTGGTTAAGCGCCCCAAGTTTGTTATCGACCACCACGATCACGGGGTAATCCAGTTTCGCCGCGAAATCAGCCATCGATAAATCCGCAGAGATGGGAACTTCCCAGCCACCCACGCCTTCGACAATGACGTGATCCGCATCGGCCTCCAGCGCGCGGGCTTGCCGAACCAGGGCATCGACATCAATTTCCCGATTCTCGATCATCGCCGCCGCCATCGGCGCGACGGGGGATTTAAAGTGAAGCGGGTTGACTTGGTCCAGGGTAAGATCTTTGCGACCTGAGGCAGCCAGCAAGCGCTCGGGATCATCGCGATCACCACAGACGATCGGTTTATAGGGAGCCACGCGATCGCCGCGTTTGGCCAAGGCTTTGCAGATCAGGGAGCTGACATAGGTCTTGCCCACGCCTGTATTCGTGCCGGTGATAAAGAGTTTCATCGATGAAAGAAATCTGGGGAAACGGAAAAAAGGATCGTCAATGGACAAGACTAGACACCCGGCGGCGAGCAGCGTTCGACAACTCCGGAACAAATCCCCGTTTCAACGCTGTCGCTTGATCCAGGTGTCCAAATCCCGCCGGTGGATCAGCTCGATCACGCGTAATTCCCCCGGCGCGAGTTCGAAAAACAGCCGGTAATCCCTGCTGACTTTTTGCCGGTAAACGTGGGGCAGCATTTTCAGGGGGCGCACCCCGGTGGTGGCTCCGGGCTCCCCGGAGGCGAGGCGGCTCGCCAGAATCATGGCGGCGCGGAGCACCTCGGCGGGGAGTTTGGATCCTGCGGAGAGGAAATGTTCCGGGAAGACCGGGAGGCGCAAGGGCCAGTTCCGCGCGTGGGCGGCGGGCATTTCCGCGAGGCGATCTTCTTCGGCAGCGGCTTCTCTTTCCTCCTGGAGGCGAGCCCCGGCGCCGGGGTTTCCCGGCTGGTGGTTCTGGAGTTGACCGATGGTATCGCGGGCGCTCTTGAGGTCGCGCCGCAGATCGTTGCGCTCGGCGTGTTTCAGCTTCAGTTCTTCACGGGTGGCGGCGAGTTGGTCCCGCAGTGCGCGGACCTCGGTGGACTCTTCCTCGTTGTCCTCCCCGGTGTGGTCGCTCAGGTCAGGTGCTTCTTTTCCTTTCTGCTCCGGCTGTTGCTGGTTGGCGACTTCGCGTTGCAGCCGCTCCACCCTCAGGCGCAGCTGGTTCATCTCCTGACGGTTCTCCTCCATTTCCCGGCTTGCCTCTTCCTGTTGCACCGCTTCTTCCGTCGCGCTTTCCTTGGCCAGTCGCTGTTGGTAAATTTCTTCCGCAATGTCGAACGGCGAAAGTTCCAGCTCGTCGCGAGTTCGTTCGATCTCCTCCACCAGGCATTCCACGTTCCAGATCGCGGTAGTTAAAGCGGCGGAGCGGGCCAGGAGAATGCCCAGAGCCGGATACGCGCTGTTCAGCATTCCGTGAGCCACATTCGCTTCGTCCGCCAGCGGCACATCGCTGGCGAGGCATTTTCGGGCGTTCGTTTCCAGCAATTTCAGCAATTCTCCGGGGTCGTCACAAATCAACAACCGCGTACTGAGGTGCATCTTGGCCTCCATCGGCGGATGGGTCGCCAAGAGACGCTTCACAATGTCCGGTCGATGCTTGTTCCCGGCCTCCCACATTACCTCGCGCAGCGCCCATTCCATCCACTCATCCATTTCCTCCCGAGATTCCAACGTTTCCACAATCTGGCAGATGCGCTCGAACTCGCTGAAGGTGGAGAGCCGCCCAATCACCTCGGGCAGCAACTCCGGAGGCACCTTCGCGGGATCGAGCTTGTAGACCTCATAGGAACGCATTTCGTAAATCCGCTCTCTGGTCAGGTAGCGCTCCGGCTCGAGCTCCATCTCCCGCAGCGTCACGCCTTCTACCTCGCTGGAATCGGTCAGCCGTGCCTGATCCGTTGCCGCGCAGCACTTCTTGTATTTCTTACCGCTCCCGCAGTGGCACGGATCATTGCGGCCCGTCTTGGGAACGGCGCGGCGGACGGTGTATCCGGAAAGAACGCGTTCCGGTCGTTTTTCAGGCATCAGCGCCAGAGGATCGGGCAGACGCGCGGCTTCCAGCCATTCTTGAGCGATGGGGTCGATCGGCTCCACCAGGGTTTTTCCTAACCCACGGGATTCCAGGATGCTCAGCAGCCCATCGTCTTCCGTCAGGTTTGCCAATGTCGTGAACATTAGGGGAGCCACGGGTGAGGACCAGGAATCGGCCCGGGCCAACTTGCGGGATTGGATGATGAGTTCGGCCGGGAAAGGCGGCTCGCGATGCTCCAGCCACCACTGCGCCGCGATGGCCAAAGACGCTACCTCGCGTTCCGTGCCCATGCGCTCACCCCGAACGGCGGCCAGCAGAGCCTCGCAGACATCTCCCGTGCAACGCCAGGCTGTCGAAATGAGCATGCCGATGTCCCCGAACAAGGCACCGCCTTCCACCAGATGACGGGCCGCGATCTTGCGTTCCGCTGCGTGTGCCGCCATCCAAATGCGGGAAAACGGATCGGAGTCGCGCTCGGCGATCAACTCGCG
>CAYGQD010000037.1:0-41589 GCA_964351855.1 uncultured Verrucomicrobiales bacterium | reverse complement strand
CGGATGTGGTAGCTCCTACGATATTCCCGGAGATCTCCCCCCCGATCAGTTCGACCGTCCCATCGGTGGTATAAAATCCTCCGCCATGAAGGTATGCGGTATTTCCGGTAATATTGACGTTCTCGCCGGAGACCAAAGCCCCACGCCCCTCCGTCGCAAAACCACCGCCATGTGAGTCGTTCGTCCCAGAGTTCTGGATGAAGTTCCCTGTCAGATTCACATTTTTCATCTCCACGGTTCCAACCGTGTAGAACCCGCCACCATGTATATTATTGCTATTGCTAAGATTTCCTACATTCGCGGAAATCTCGCTATCGGTGACCACGACCTTCGTTCGGGCGTTGCCCACATAGAATCCGCCGCCACGTTGTTGGGCAGCGTTGCCCGTCACATCTGTGTTCGTGAGCGAAATCCTAGAGACTCCATTGGTGTAGAATCCCCCGCCGTATTCATCAATATTCCCGTTGGCAATCGTGTTGCCGGAGATTTCTCCATCGGTGATCGTTACCGTTGATTCATCGACGGCATAAAACCCAGCCCCGTTTCCAGTCGACTCATTATTCTGAATGAAGCCGCTCTGAATCGTGACATTGTTTCGGTCCGAAATATAGAACCCGCCTCCGACTCGGTCCGCCTGATATCCTGTCGCCGCCCCTGTTCCGTCTAACTCAATTCCCGCCTTGTTTCCGGAAATCTCGGTCTTGGAATTTGCGGAAAGCTGGAATTCCACCGTCCCATGATCCACCCGAAAGCCACCACCACTCTCTTGGGCAGCGTTCTTGGTCACGTTGACGTCAACCGCATAAACGGCAGATCCCTGAAAGGCATTCACAAAGCCTCCCCCTTCGCCATAGGCAGTATTCTCCGTGATATCGACCCCGGAGATATTGACCGTGCCCTGATTATAGAAGCCTCCTCCGCTCCCGCCATCATCCCCTATTCCGGCGATGTTCTTGGTCAAGGTTCCGCCCGTGATATTGGTGATGGTGTTGGCGTGCGCGGTCCGAAATCCTCCACCGGAACCCGTATCGGCGGTATTGCCCTCAATATCGGTATTGAACAGCGTCACGATCGAGCGATCGCTCTGGTAAAAACCTCCTCCATCGGTTCGGGCGAGATTGTTCGTAATCTGACTGACGCCCTGAATCGTGACCTCCGAGTTCCCCGCCGCCCAGAACCCTCCACCGACGTTGCTGGATTCGTTGTTCGTCAGGGTCAGATTGTTGAGAGTGACCTTGGCATGCTCATGGGCAAAGAATCCCCCGCCGTTGCGGTTCGTTTGATCTGCGAGAACATTGTTGTTGTCGAACCCACTCTTATTCCCAGAGATCGTGATTGAATTCGCTTGGCTGCCATCCACCACAGCGTGCTGCAAGAAATAGGCACCGCCCCCATAGCCGTAGGCTTGGTTATTGGTAATCGCGATATCCCCTAAGAGCGTAACCGTCGTATTAATCCCATAGACATAGAGCCCAGCTCCCTCGTTATTCTCCGGATTCGTAATGTCCGTGTTATCGGTGAAGTTGCTATCAATCGTAACATCTTCGAACGTCACGCTGGAGTTATCAATCAAGACTCCCGCGCCATCTCCCTGGACTGAACCTCCGGTAATCGTCATCCCTTGAAAGTGAACTTGAGCGCCCCGACGAATATCAAAGACGCGGTCAAAATTCGCGCCATCAATGATGGTATTGCCCTGCCCTTGGCCGACAATCGTGATGGGGATGCCGTAGCCGAAAATATCGAAATCGCCGTCACCATCACCGGTATCGGCGGACCCGATTTCGTAGGTGCCGGTTTGCAGTTGAATCACGATTCCCTGGGGAGCTGATTCGGGAAGGAGTGCCCGCGCCTCGGCAATCGCTTCACGTAAACTTAGTACCCCATCAACTGCGTTGGTGACATCGTCGAAGGTCGTGACCGTAAGTGAGAGCGGATCACTCCCAGAAATGGTTACAGTAACGGTAGCCGTATCCTGTGCGCCAGCTTCATCCGTGAGGGTATACGTAAACGTATCCGCAATAGGAGTATCCGCAGTCGTTAAAGCCTGTAGAGCGGTAGAGGTAGTCGGGTCATACGTGTAGCTGCCGTCCGCATTCACGGTCACGGTGGCTCCATTGGCGGTCTGCGTCGTGCTTCCTGCGGATACAGGTCCGGCCGCGCCACTGAATTCAACGACTCGGAAATCGCGCTGCGCCGTCTCTTCGTCCGTGTCATTCTGGAACAAGGTAAACGCCGGAGCCGTGATGACGGAGAGATTGCCTCCGTTAGCCGTATCATCGTTGGCGGTCGGTAATCCATTTACGGCGTCGATCGAAATCGCGAGAGTCTGCCCTTGGATTGCATTCGCACCGTCGGCCTCAGCAAGAGAAAACTCGAACGCATCACTCAGATTTTCCGTATCATCATGAACATAAGTAACGAGATTTGCTACTATGTCAGCCTCCGTGAAGCTCTGACCGGCTGTCAAGGCTACGTTGTTAAGGCGCAACCCTCCGTGGGTTGGCAAGTTGGTAATGGTGTAGACCAGATCGACATCCGCAGTGTCAGCATCCGTAGCATCCAGATGGGCATTGGTGATCGTCACCGTGGCTCCTTCGTCTAGGGTCAGACCGTTATTGACCAAACTCATCGGTGCGGAACCAACAACCACATTCAGGCTAATATTCGCAACGGTCGTTTCCGGGGCACCGCCCGAGTTCCCTTCATCATCAACCGAAATCATGAGGGTGTCGGTCCCCAACGTCGAACTGGTGTAGCTCATTCCCTTCAAGGCCGCGTTCAGATCGACTTTGTTTCCCCGAACCTGGATACTTCCTGAGTTATTCGCGGTCGAGTTGAGGAAGGTCAGTCCGTTGATAGCCGCCAAAGCGAGCGTCCCCTGCCCCACCGACAACGTGAGAAGCAAAGAATTACCGGGCGAGGCGATTTCATCAACATCCAGATCATCCAGAGAAATCAGGTTGTTCCCCGGTGTTAAATCAAAGACAAACCCCACATTCTGATTCACCGTCTGCACGCCGGTAGGCGCAGCAATCGTAGGCGCATCGTTGATCGCGTTGATGGTGACCGTGATTGTCCCGGTCCTCGTCCGCGAGGCATCACCGGGATTGTCGGTGATCTCATAGGTGAAGACGGCATCTCCATCTTTACCACTATTAACCTCATTATCGGGATCGAAAGTCAACTGGCCGGTCCCTTGATCAAAGACCAGCGTTCCTGCTGCCCCGGATACACGAGTTGTCGTGATCGTAAATCCGTTCTCATCCCCATCGAAGTCTGCGATCGAAGTTCCAGCGGGCGCAACTCCCATCCACGCTCCAACATAAAGCACCTCATCCTCATCGATCGTAAAATCGAGGTCCGGCGCAAGCGGTGCCTGATTCTCGACAGCTCCCAAGTCGAACAAGGTATTCTGCGGACGTAACAACCCGCGAGAATCAAGGATCAATGAGCCACCGTCGATAATATCCGTGGAGGTGATTCCAGCGACATCCAGGGCTGATCCAGATCCTGGCAAATGCGTCAAAACCCATCCGCCATTGTCGGCTAAAGCGCCCAGGTTCGGATTGGTGCTGACGAAACTACCAGCGCCGTCCATGGCTGTTCCCTGATGGATTCCAATCACGTTCTGCCCGCCCAACGTGACCCGATTCCGCACATCTTCCACATCCGTTAAGCCGACCGTATCGACATTCCGGAAGTTGTTATAGACGATGCTGTTCTCCAGAATGACGTAGGCACCTCCGGAAGGATTCGAACTCCGGATGCCTCCTCCATCACCACTCGTCGCCTGGTTATTGGTAATCGTCGTGTGATTGATGTGGAGACGTACACCGTTCTGTCCATTGTCCTGGGTCCAGATGCCACCAGCTGAGGCTCCCGTGTTATTTCCCGCAGGCAAGGATCCTCCCGCCGCCGCCGCATCTCGGTAACCCGCCTTGTTCCCCGAAATCGTCGAGTTTTGGATGGTACCCTCGCCGCTCCAGAACGAAATTCCTCCCGCATGGCTAGCGGCCTGATTATTTGCCACCGTTACCCGGTTGAGATGCATTTCCGAATCTCCACCACTCGACCAAATCCCTCCTCCCCGACTCTCGTTTTCATTCTCACCCGATGAAACGTTTCCAGAGACGGACGTATCCGTGAGACGAAGAATCCCGTCGTTATAGACTCCTCCACCACGACCAAACGCCTCATTGTTATCAATCGCGCTACGGTTTGCGGTAAAAATCGCATCACTACCGATCCGGACACCTCCGCCAATCCGATTCGCGTTCCCATTCACAGGATCCGTCGTTTGGTTGTTGGTGATCGAAACCTCGTTGAGAACCGAAATCGAACTCCCGGTTGCACTAATTCCACCGCCCTCACTGGTCGCGACATTGCCATCGATAACCACATTGGTCAGCATGTTTTCGGACGCGCCCAAGAGAGAAAGGCCACCGCCGACCCGTTGAGTATCCGCCGGAGCACTGTTGTTGCTGACACTTCCTCCCGTCATCGTAAGGACTCCTCCCGTATTGTGAATTCCCGCTCCCTCCCCGCCGATATTCTCCGTCACATCAACATTGTTCAAGGTGACGACTCCATAGTTGGAACGCAGATAAATCCCTCCTCCTCGCCTCGCCTCATCTCCCGTAGCGGAAGCCGCTGAAATATTCTTCGTGATGATCGAATTCGAAACCGTGATATCTCCACCCCAGGAAGTGATTCCCCCGCCAGCTTCATCGTAATTGTTGTCGCGTCCTGTCAGCGAAGCATTCCCCGAAATTTCCGCGTTGGAGACATCTACGGTGGTGTGACTGCGATAGGTGATGAAGCCACCTCCCATTTGTCCAGCGGTGTTATCTTTAATATCGACGTCCTTAAGGGTGATCGCTCCAGCGGATTCAGAATCACTCCAGATCGAACCCGTCGCCATCCCACCACCGTCCTGGGTCGCGAAATTGTTGGAGAGGGTTCCTCCTTCCCAATCGATCTTCGCATTGTTACCAGCCCAGATCCCTCCTCCACTCTGTAACGTGGAAGCGACCGTATTCTCGTCGATTCTGACATTTGTGAAATCGGCTGAGCTTTCCGAAAAATAGACTCCACCACCGCGCCCGTAAGCCGAATTTTTGCTGATAGTGACATTTTCCAGGACCAACGAACTGCCCGTTCCCGCGCTATAGATCGCCCCGCCATCAAAGGTGTCATTCCCGGGAGACGTATCATTCGCGAGATTGTTGAAAATCGTGGAATCTTTTATTACCACGGCCCCAATACTGTGGATCGCACCACCATCGTTGTTCGTCGATTGATTGGCCGAAATCGTGGAACCATTGAGAACTTCCACCATCCCGTCCCTACTTTCGAGCCGGAAACCACCACCGGAACGAGTCGCAATGTTGTTCTCCAGATCCACATTATCCAGAACGACGTGCCCTCTACCGACCACATAAAATCCAGCTCCATCCGCCACGTTAGAGGAATGCCCGAGGAGATTGGCATGGATTTTCGTGTTCTTAACCGTCACCATCGCATCATCGGTTACATAAAACCCTCCCCCATCGTCCTTTGATGTATTGTCCGTGATCTCAAGATTGTCGATTGTCACGGTCGCCATTCCACTGGCAAAGAAACCACCACCTTGGCGAGCATCTGACAGCACCTCGTTCCCGGAAATGGAATCCGTCCCCGAACTGCTGATATTCACCTCTCCATCCCGGACGTAGAATCCCGCGCCAAGACCTCTGGCATCGTTGTCGGTGATGGAACCATCCACCATGTTGGTTTGCGACCAGCGGTATTCCTGGAAAAAGCCGCCACCGTTGAACTGAGTGTTGGTGCGTGAGGCGGCTGCGAGCGTCTCATTGCCGGTGATATCGACATTGTTGAGATTCACTTCGGAACCACGACTAAAGAAGCCTCCTCCGCGATTGCGCTCGTTATCGTTTCCATCCGTGTTTCCCTCCGCACTCGCTGCATTTCCGGAAATCACCCCATCCGTCATCGTCACCTTTGAGTAATATTGAGCAAAGAAACCGCCCCCCTCGTCTTCGGCTTTGTTGTTCGTGATATCGATATTCGTGAGCGTTATATCCGCCCAACTCGTCGCAAAGAAGCCGCCTCCCAATCCATTCGTCCCCGAGTGCTTCCCATTGTCACTGAGATCATAGCCGCTAATTGCGGCCGATTCTCCACTGGTGATAACAACCGTTCCACCATCCGAGCGAAATGCACCACCATGCTGGTGGGTAACATTGTCATTCAGGTTCACCGAATTCCCCGAACCTTTCGCATCGATCGTGACCGTCGCGTGCCCGTTCGCGTAGAAACCACCTCCGCCACCATTGTTGCCACCGATATCATTGCCGGTAATGCCAATCGACGTATTTTTGTCGAGGGCGAAATCGACTTGCGCATAATTGCTCGCCCAGAACCCCCCTCCGTGATCCGCTGAATGATTGTCAACGATGTTGACATCGATGAAATCGACATCTGCGTTGCTTCCTGAGGCATAAAAGCCGCCGCCAAATCCATCATTGTCCGTTGAGCCCGTGGTATTTTTTTGAATATCCACACCCGATATCGAAACTTTCCCAAACGTGTAGAATCCCCCGCCATCGCCCGAACCGGAAGCGGTGTTGCTCTCCAGCTTTCCGCCGGTGATGGTCACCGTGGCATTCGCATCACTGTAAAAGCCGCCACCATTCCCGTTGTTGTTGGTCGAATTATTGGTAATTACCACACTGTCCAACGTGATTAAGGACGAGGCATCGGCCCGAAATCCGCCGCCGCTCGTGCGGGCAACATTGTTGGTGATGGCACCGCCGGTGATGGTGACGACCGAGTTGTTCGAAGCGCGGAACGCGCCGCCTTCCTGGCCCAGTGTACTGCTGCCGTTCCCATCAAAAGTGGCATTGGCTAGATTGACCACCGACGAGCCCGTGGACCAAAAACCGGCTCCCTGCGCGTTGCCATTCTGCAGGTTGGCGGTGTTGTTGTTAGAAATATTGATCGCGGTAGCCTTGCTGCCATCAATCGAAGCATCGTCGCTGATCCAGAATCCACCACCGCCCGCTCCGGCGTCGTTATTGGTTAGGGCGAAGGTATCTTCGATAGTCACCTTGGCGTCGCCCGCGGCCCAGAGCCCGCCACCGTGGCCGTTGTTCCAGATTCGCGAGCCGTCATTGTTGTCGATGACCGTGTTGCCGGTAAAGCTGATTTCGGAACCGTGATCGATGTAGATGCCGGCGCCTCGCCCGTAGGCCTTGTTGTTGGTGAAATCCGAGTCGTTGGCGGTGATGTCAGAATGGCCCGTGGCGTAGATTGCCCCACCGACGTAGTTGCCACCGGTGTTGGTGGTGAAGTTGGCCTGATTGGCAGTAATGGTGACGTTGTCGACCACCACATTGGCATTCTCGATCCGGAGTCCACCCCCGTTATCGGCCTGGGCCTGACCGCCCGTCAGAGTAATGTTGCGCAGGATGAGACTGGAACGGTCCCGCGCCTCGAACACGCGGTCCAAATCGTCGGCGTCGATGATGGTTCCACCCCCAGCGTCGCCTTCAATCGTGAGGGTGTAGTTGACGTTGGTGATATCGAGGTCGCCGGTCGCAGCAGCATTTTCGCCAGTTCCCGTGATGGCCAGCGTGTGGGTGCCGGCTCCCAGTTGGATCGTGGTGTCACCCGTGGCGTTGGCGTTGAAGTCGATGATCGCTTCGCGCAGGGTATCGACCGTTCCATCGACGGCATCGTCGTTGAGGTTGGTGATCGAAACAGCCGGTGAGCCTACCGAAAACGTGGCAGATTGGAAAGCGGAGTCGCCGTCATCGGCATCGGTCACGACCAGGGTGACGGAGTGGTTCCCTGTTGAGGTCGGCGTGTAGGAGGCTGCTCCAACGGCCAATGCGCCGAGGGAAATGGTGGTGCCGAGCGGGTTGGTGACGAACCATTCGTAGGTCAAGGCCCCATCACCGCCGGTAGCGGTCGCATCGAAATTCATTGGGGTTCCATTGGTTCCCGTAGCAGGCACGGTGGTGGTGGAGATGGCCGGAGCTGTTCCGGTCACGGACGCCAAAACTTCAAATGCGCCCAAGTCGGCGGCTCCGAAGGCCCGAGTCGTCCCGCGCTGATCGGTAGCGAGTGACGATCCCACGGCAGCATTTTCGGCGCTGCTGCCGGCCAGAATGGCATGGGTCTGGGTTGGGCCTCCGTTCGCGGCCAGCGCCTGTAAACCTGGATCGGCGGCAATGACCCCGCCCGTATTCCCGATCAGCGCGCCGCCAGCATGAACGCCGATCAGGTTGGCCCCGATCAAGTTGATCTCGTTCTGCGTGTCGCGGATGAGCGGAGTCGTTGCCGGAGGATTGGCGTCAGCATCGCGGTAGTTGTTGTAGATGACGCTATTCGAAACGTTGGCGACTACGTTCACATTCCCGGTGCTCCCCCGGTAGAGACCGCCGGCGTTGTTCGCGTAGGATTGGTTCTCGGTAATGGTGACGTGGTCGATGTTCGCAATCGCGGTGTTCGCTCCATCCGCATTGACCATGATCCCGCCCGCGGTGGTGCCCGTGGACCGCGTCAGGGCTGCGTTCACATCCGCAATAGTGGTGGCGGCGTCGGTGTTGAAAACAAGATTGGCACCGTCGGCCAGATCGATCCCCGCGATGTTGTTAGAGACCGTGGAATTGGTCATGTTGAGAATCCCGCGCTGCAAGTTGATCGCCCCCCCGTTGTGCGCTGAGATATTACCCTCGAACAACGAACCGCTGATCGTTGTCACCGCGTCGTTCGCCCCCATTTCCAGCCCCAAAGCTCCGCCACGCGAACGCCACAAATCCGTTGTGGAAGCGCGGGTGGTCCGGTTGTCGGTGAAGGTCGAATCTACGATATCGATGGACCCGCTTGCATTGTGATTGGTAAAGATCGCACCGCCGCGGCCATGGGCAAAGTTTCCATCAAACGTAGAGTTGGAAACCGCAAGATCGACCCCGCCATTCATGAAAATGGCACCTCCGTCGCGGCTCTGATTCCCGCCGGTGAAAGCGCCTTGATTGACCGACATGTTGCCGGAGACGTTCGAATTGAGGATGTTGAGGTTGACGTTCTCTGTGACATAAAACGCCCCGCCATTGCCGTTCCAGGCAATGTTCCCGGTGATGTCGACCCCGTCAAACGTCGCGGTGTATTCGTTGGCGATACGCACCGCGCCAGCCACGGTGCTAGCCGTGTTCCCGGAAATCTCGCCACCGGTGATGGTGGCGGTTCCCTGGCCGCTGAGCCAGAGTCCGCCGCCTTCGCGATTGACCACGTTTCCGACGGCAGTGGTGGCTCTGGTCGTGTTGTTGACGATCTTGGTATTGGTCATGCTGAACGCCGTGTCATCGATGTAAATCGCTCCCCCCCGCCCTTCGGCGGTATTTCCACTAACCACGGAATCAATCAGGGTGAGGGTCGTCGGGCCCGCTGCGTAGATCGCGCCACCGACTGCGTTGGTGTCGGTATCGGTCGCATGGTGGGAAGCCCGGTTGTTCGAAATGGTGACTTCAGTGAAGGTGACGTTCGCGCTTCCATTCATCCGAATCGCTCCACCGTGATACGGAGAAACGTTCCCGTCGATCAAACCGCCGGTCCAGTCCGCGATGGCGGATCCGTTGAAGTATACCCCGGCACCTTCCCGTCGTTGATCCGTGGTCAGGTAGCTGCTGTTGAGAACGCTGAGGCCATTACCGCCCGTTCCTTTGTTGGCGACGAGTTTGCCCTCAACGTAGAGTCCCGCACCATCCAGCCCGGACTTATTTCCGTCAAACGTGGTGTTTTCGGCGATCAGGTAGCCAGAGCCGTCGATCGCGGCCCCGCCCCCCCGACGGTCAGCACCGAGAACGCTGGGCGCGAGCGCTGCTTGATTGTTCGAAACCGTCACGTCGGTCAATTCGACCCGCCCGCTCGTACGAAAGCCGCCTCCGCGCGCCTCCACGTTGGCATCATTATTGAAACCGGAGATATTCCCGTCGATCGTGCCGCCGTTGATCACGATCCGAGTATCCGAACCGTCACCTCGAAACCCTCCGCCAGCGAGAGTCGAAGCGTTGTTCAGGATATCGACATCGTTCAGCTCCACAGAGGCTCCCTCGCGAATGTAGAATCCGCCACCATCGCGTGGACTGGTGTTCCCTTCGATGACCCCATTGTCGATCCGAACCTGGGTGCCACGAGTTGATCCCGACGCCCAGAAACCAGCCCCTCGACGCTCGTTAGAGGTGGCTCCTGCATCAATGGAATTATTCGATACGCTGATATCGCCAGCCGCAGTGCCCCGCAGATCAACCAAGCCATCCGTGGCATAAAACCCACCACCGCGACCGTGGGCCACGTTATTATCGACGTTGATCACTGCCGTTCCCAAAGAGAAGACGGGAATTCCACGAGCGGTGAGATCGTCAATTTTCGCGGTCAGGACTTTGGAAGTGCTTCCGGAAGTCCGGAACCCTCCGCCCACGTTGTCGGTTCCCGCCGTTTCGTCGCCGACGGTGGTGAAATTACCGGTGATATTCGTGGTTCCGGAAAAAAGCACGACTCCGCCCGCATTGTTGAATCCTCCACCCTCGCCACTGGAAGCCGTGTTGTCGGTAATATTCGCCCCTTCGATTTGGACGATGGCCCGGTCACTACCCACATAGAAACCTCCGCCATGCTCTTCGGAGACATTGTTCGTCACATTCACACCGCCTTTCAGAACGAGGCGAGAATCCTCTGTCGCGTAGATCCCTCCTCCATCCGCCCCGTTGCTGACAACCGTCCCATCGCCGAGGATACCGGCCAAGTTGCCCGAAACCTCTCCACCGTCCAGGGTGAGGATCGCTCGATTCGTCAGGTAAAATCCGGCACCATGGCTTTCAATGATGTGGTTTTTGGTAATGATGTTGTTGAGAGTGACATCGGCTTCACCTCCGACGTATCCCCCTCCACCAACGCTATCTGCACCATCTTGCCCACCAACAACGTTGCCGGAAATTTCTCCACCAGTCCAAGTCAGTTGAGCATCGGTGATAAAGAATCCACCACCATGATGCCAAGCGGTATTGCCGGTAACATCAACGTTGGTGAAGGTTGAAATCGCACGGGTATCGAGAGCAAAACCGCCGCCGTAGACGTTATTGTTGGCCGAGCCGAGCGCCTCGTTGTTCTTAATATCCACGTCCGAAAGTTCGACCGAGCCATAGGACCAGAGTCCACCACCATAACCCGTATTGTTACCCAAGGCGGCATTGGACTGATTGCCGGAAATTTCTCCACCCGTCATTTTGAAACTGGCTGAACCTGTCGCGACGGCTACGCCACCGCCATAACGCCGAGCGGTGTGATCCATGACCGAAGTATTGGTAAGGACCACGCTGGCCGCTTCCGTGATGTAGATGCCACCGCCATCGCGGTCTCCGCGAGTCTGGTTCATGACATTCCCAGAGATCTCTCCATCACTGATTGTAATCACGGCTTCACCACCCGCATAAATTCCGCCCGCATAGCCAGTGCTGGTATTGTTTTGGATAAAACCACCCTCGATCGTTACCGTGCCTTCCGAGCCTGTTGTCCGAAATGCTCCCCCAACCTGATCATCGGTCGTTCCACCCGCCAACGTCTGGCCGGTGATGTTGTTCGAGATATTTGTTTGGGTGTTGCTACTGAGTTTAAACTCCACGTCTCCCCGGTGATTATAAAATCCACCACCTCCGTTTTCGGAAATATTGGCGGTTACGTTTACGTCCGTAAGGGTTGCCGTTGCCCCCTGATAAACATTGTAAAACCCACCGCCGTTTCGACTGGATTGGTTTTCGGTGATATCGAGCCCTGAAATCTCAAGAATACCCTGGTTCCAAAAACCACCTCCGTCACTATTGGTACCACCAGTGCCGGCCACGTTTTTCGTGATGGCGCCTCCGGCAATGGTCGTTTCATTGAGTGCGCTAACCGTGCGGAATCCACCTCCGTGCCCAACCACCGCCGTATTCCCCTCGATTTGGGTATTCGAGAGCGTTACGATGGAGCGATCCTGCTGAAAAAAACCGCCACCATCTTCCCGAGCCACGTTATTGAGGATTTGTCCGTTGGTGATGGCCACTTCGGAATTCGCAGCCGCCCAGAAACCGCCTCCATCGCGCCCCGTTGCCGCATCACCATTCCCAGAAAGCGTTAGATTCGCCAAGGTCACCTTTGCATGTTCGTTGGTCGCGAATCCACCACCGTCGCGATCGGTCCTGGAAGCCGTTCCATCATCGCCAGACTTATTCCCGGAAATTGCGATCGACGTTGCACCGCTCCCATCAATCGCCGCATGCTGGGTCACGTAAAATCCACCTCCATACCCCATGGCCCGGTTATTGGTGATATTGATATCACCAAGAAGCGTTATCGAGGTGTCGATCCCCTGGATGTACATTCCTCCCCCGT
Source organism: uncultured Verrucomicrobiales bacterium (assembly GCA_964351855.1). Lineage (GTDB taxonomy): Bacteria > Verrucomicrobiota > Verrucomicrobiia > Verrucomicrobiales > DEV007 > JBCDHN01. The sequence goes on along the minus strand of CAYGQD010000037.1, from coordinate 29,154 downwards.
GAACATCCCCCGTGACGGATTTGTTCCCTGTGATCGTGACATTCTCCAGGGTCACGTCCGAATTATCGATGAAAAACCCACCACCAACACCATTCACTTGGCCACCAGTTATCGTCAGATCTCTAAAGGTCACTTTTGAACCATCAAAGATGTGAAACACGCGATCGATCATGCCTCCATCGATCGTCGTCGCCCCGGCTCCGGCCCCCTGAATCACCACATCGACGAGCCGATTGTTGATATCCAGGTCTCCCGTCGCTGACGCATCGTCCGCCCCGGACAACCCTAGCGTGTAAGTCTCTGCCCCCAGGGTGATCGTATGGGTCCCCAGAGTTCCATCCAAGCCCTCGATTTCAATAATCGCCTCGCGCAAGCTGGTCATGCCGTCCCCTGAATCAACGACATCCGTATTCGCGCTCACCGTAGTACTCGTGGCATACTGAGGACCAGTCGTGGCCAATTGGAACGGCCCCACACCTTCCGCCAGTGTCGCAGTCGGCAAACGACGTTCGTTGACGCCAGTCGTATCAAACATGAGGTCACTTCGCAGCACGCTATGATCCTCTAACCCGAGAATGTGCCCCTGCTCATGCAAGATCACCGTGAAAAGATCAACGCGATCAAACGCGTCACTCTCCGGCCCGGCGAACAACTGGTTCGAGACTGGCCCCAACGTCATGAATTCCGAGTGATCCAGTGGGGTGGAGTCGATGAACCAACCTCGCCCTGCCGCGTCATCGTCCAGAATAATGCTCAGCCCGTCTGCCATTCCCAAGCGATCGCCCAGATCCTGAATGATGATCTCCACACCTTCCAAAGCTTCCACCTGCTCAGCCGTCAGCCCAGCACCCTCCCAAATCACCGCACCCGCCTCATGAAGCGCTTTTGCATCCTCTGCAGTGGCCATCCCCGATAGAGAAGCATCCGCCTCGGTCACCAGAGACACCTCTTGTTCCAGATCAACACCCGTCTCTTCGTGATCAGGAAGCAGCACTACTTCCTGCTCCATCAGCGGAACCTCATCCGCCGCAATTTCGGCGACAGGCGCTTCTGGAAGCGCGACCTCTTGATCCGCTACCTCGCTCGATAAAGCCGGAGCTTCCTGTGCCGCCTGCCCCTCCCCCGCGTCTGCGGGCTCAGCATCGACTGGTGCCCCCGAATAGAGAATGCGAGGTTCCAGTTGTTCGGCCAGCATATCGCGTTTTCCCAATGCATCTTCTTTGGCAAGCTGGAGTCGCTTCCGAAGGCTCTTGGTGGATCTGGGTTTCTTCTTCATGAAATCGAGGGCGTGGGTGAATTGGAATGAACAGAGGTCAAAAGGGCAGAGCAGGATCCCAAAAAACGACGAAACCCGAGCCCAGAACACTTGGCGGAGCCAAATCTTCCGGACATCGGGTTATCGATATGGAAATCCTGAGAAAAAATCGGAAACGGTCTCCCCAAATTATCGGTGCTTCCCGGACTTCCGAATAGTCTCAGGTAATCGGTCAAATTCCGACAGATCTGTGAAAGACCGGCCCACACCGTCGGCAAAAATTTCAGAATGCAGCTGCGTTGCCCAGGTTGGCGGAACTGAACCCCGCCCCCTTCTGCAAGGCCCCAGGAACGAAAAACTTCCCGGAATGGCTCTGGCTGATCGGCCTGAAGCCGCTCCCGCTCCACACTTTCATGAGTGACAGCTTCCCGATTCACGGGCTCACTGGCAAAAACATGCGGCAGTTCCAACTCAGAATCGAGTTCTGAGATGGTATCCGAGAGGCAAAAAGAGTAGTGGGTAACCTGATCCAAAGGGGTTTTAGAGCGAAGTAATGCCCGTCAACAACAGACGATTGACGTTTTTGGAGGGCGAGAGCGAATCAGTCAACACAAATTCTTCACCACTCCTTCGTATTCCAAAAATCGATCATTCTCCCAAAATCGAGTCGCAAAAAGGGTTGACGCTAGAATTCGAGAATGTTTGACTCAAGGCCTCTCACTTTGCTACATGAGAGACACTCAACACACGCACGCCTCTTCAACTCTCTCTCTCCAGAGAACAGATTCAACACCTATGCTTAACGCAAACATGAACATGACCTCCTCTCCTCCGGTTCGATGGAGCGCCCTTGTAACCCTGCTAGTGATTGGTTTCTCCCTTAGTCTTCAAGCTGAAGAAAAGAAGGGTCTGAAGCGAATCTTCGGCAAAAAGGACGCGGAAACCCTCATTCAAGCAGATACAGCCTCCGGCCCAACCGTCGTCGAGGTCGAATCAACGCTGGCTTCGGCAACGCCTCAGACCGTTTCCGGCACAGACCAGTATCCTGCCCTGCTCACTCGGGAATTCAAACCAACCCGTTCCGAGGAAGAGTTGAACGAGCATATTGACGAAATTTATTCGGAGTATGAAAAATACGTAAGCAACCTGACGGCAGCAGACCTGCAGTTGGATTCCATTCGTTCACTTCCTCCGGTTCCTTCCGACTTTAACGCCCCTTGGAGTTCAAACATTCGTCGACCGATCTATGACGACCGCCAGTTGCGTCAGGATTTGATTCAGGTCTATGGAACCGCTCTTCAGCACTCCAATGCCGTGAAGGTGTTCAGCGAACTGCCGCTAATTCGCGAAACCGCCATCCAAGAAGCGATGGGCGATTACGATTGGCGCGCATTCGGTGAGCTACAAATCAGCCATACGGACGAGCCGACCAGCAGCGAGCTGACCACCGGATTCACCGGTCGTTTCCTCGAAGATCTGGGACAACTCAACTATGGAGTCCGCAAGCGGGTCGCATCTGGAGCGGAAGTTACGCTTTCCAACCGCCTCAACACGCTCGACAGCAATTCGACCTTCCTGGATCCCAATCCGCAAACTGCGAGCGAAATGGTGTTGAGCATCGTTCAGCCATTGGGTCGGGGCAGCGGCATCGCCTACAACCGGGCCAGAATCAAAGTGGCAAAGTTGGACGCGGAATTGGCTTCGGCAGAATACATTCGGTCCCTGGAGTCCCACCTTCTTGAGGTCAACCGCGCCTACTGGCAGGTCTATCTCGCCCGAGCAGCCTTCCTCCAGAAGAAGTCGCTCGTTTCGGAAACCTCCGGAATCGTCGGAGATCTTAGTGAGCGTGGTGACGTTGACACCGGGGCCACCAAGAGCGCCTTGCTTCGCGCCCAAAGTTCACTCGCTCAGCGCCAAGCTTCGTTGATTCGCGGCGAAATGGCAGTCCGCAACGCTGAAGAGCGCCTTCGCGCCTTGGTCAATGATCCTGACTTCCAGATGGGAAGCGGCGGTGAGTTCATTCCTCTGACCCGCCCTGTCGTCAATCGCCCGATCAGCGATGTGCAGTCCACCGCTCGCGCCGCTCTCTATCATCGTCCGGAAATCGTCCAGGGCTTCAACCAGCTTCGTGCTGCAGGCATTCGCCGCGACATTCAGAAGAACGAAATGAAGCCTCAACTCAATGTGGTGGCTGAAGTTCGGAAATCCGGAAACGACGCCAATCGCGACTTAGGTGGCGCTTACTCTGACAGTTTCCGTCATGGAACTGGCTGGTTGGCTGGAATGACCTTCGAATCCAGCTTAGAACGCAATCTCGAATTGGCTCGCTACAAGCGCCGCGAATACGAGTTGCGCCAGCAGACCCACCAGCTTCGCAGCACGATCGATCAGGTCCTCTTGGAGTCCGTCGTCACTTATCGTGAGCTGATGACCGCCTATCGCGATATGCAAGGCCGTTGGCAGGCCGTTCGCGCCAGCCGCGAAGAAGTTCGCGAGCTGAAAGAGCGTTTGGACGTGGATACCGACGACCAGAACACGGTCGGAAACCAACTCCAGCTCATTCTCGACGCCATTGAGCGCAATCAGGTCGCTGAAGAGTCCTTTCTTGTCAGCATCGTTTCCTACAACACCGCGTTTGCCGCCGTCGAGCGGGCCAAGGGAACGCTGTTGGAGTATTACGACGTCGATATTTCACGTCAGAGATTGGATGGATGGCAACGTCATCGCAAAGCCTTGGAGCAAATCAAAGCGGGCATGGGCAGCGTTGAGCATGACATCGTTATGAACGAAGCTGACCCTAGCTGGACCCGCCATCGCCAAGCTCTTGAAAAACTCAAGAGCGACCGCGGACAACAGTAATCCGCTCCCAATCGGCTTGTTTCCGAGTAATCGGGATCAACCAACCCTAGTTTCAATCCTGAAAGGCCTCCATTTGGAGGCCTTTCTTGCTTTCAGTCGATCCATTCGCCGCATTATTTAAGATTTGTTAACAAAGCCTTGCCTTTTTCTGGTTTTCGTAGTTCATAGTGCTGTTGCTAGACATTGCCCAACATCGGCGTCTGGTTCTCCAACCTTCCTTGAAGTGAGCACGGCCTTCCTAATTCTCGAAAGTCCTAATGGAGAGAGGAATAACTTCACTCTCCGCAAGGAACTCACGTCGTTGGGGCGGGATGAAGACAACCACATCACGATCAACAACGAATACGTTTCCGCCTTCCATGCGGAGTTCCGTTCTGTAGCTGATGGGAATACGGAATTGGTCGATTTGGACTCGCATAATGGGACCGAGGTGAATGGAACCCCCATTGAAACGCCAGTCACCTTGCAAAACGGAGATGTCCTCTGCTTCGGCATTATCAAAGGCACGTTTTACCAGCCGATCGAAGCAACCAGTCTTGATGAAACGGAAACCGCTAATTCGAGCGAAGCGTTTCTCCCCAATCTCGACCGGGGAAGCTCCCATCTCGTCAAAGCCTCCACTCCACCTGCGGCACGCCCCTTCATCGAAGATCTCTCCGGAGTGGTGTTGAGTTTTGAAGAGTTTGACTTCGCTCCGCCGATCGAGAATTCCGGCAGAATGGCGCTGCTTTCAGATTCAGTGGCCCCTTCTGAGAGCGCCACGGCATCGCCAGAGGGAATGACCACGCCGTTATCCCCGTAAATCCATCTTTACAAGGCGGCTGGGTTCCGAGAGCGTTCCCTTCAGGATGACCGAACTCGAAAACCGCCGACCGCTCAAAACTCGCGGCGCGGCGTGGGCTGGAAACCTTGCCAGGCTCCTCACCAACGCCGGGGTTTCTCCCAATGCGATTTCCATCGCCAGCGTGCTCTTCGCGGCGGGCTCGGGGATCGTCTTGATCCTGACGCCGCAGGCGGACTCCACTCTACACCGAGCCCTGCTGTTCATCTCCGCAGCCCTGGCGATTCAGCTCCGTCTTCTCTGTAACTTGATGGACGGGATGGTCGCGGTTGAGGGCGGAAAAGGCGGCCCACTGGGAGAGATCTACAACGACTTACCCGATCGCCTCGCCGATGGAATGACCTTGGCCTGTGCGGGTTACGCGATTGGAACGCCTCAGGGAATTCTCGCCGGATGGCTTTGCGCCTGCGGAGCGCTGATAACGGCATACGTCCGCGTGTTGGGAACGTCGCTCACCGGGAAGACCTCATTTCAAGGCGTGATGGCGAAGCCTCAGCGAATGGCGGTGATGAGCATCGCCTGCCTCCTCCAAGCCTTCATCGCCGGCACCGCCGTTCTTTGGGTTGGCCTTATCCTGGTGGTCCTTGGCACCGTGATCACCACCATCCAGCGACTCCGCTGGATCAGCCGCCAATTGATGAAAGGGAGGGATTAGACGGTGTTTCAGCAGATTTCACGGGCCACCATCGTTGGGCTGGCCAGATTGATCAGCGGGGTCCGCGTCGAATGGCATGACGATCTCAGTCCCGAGCCCGTTCCCCGCATCTTCTTCGCGAATCATGGCAGCCACTTGGACTTCATCGTGGTCTGGTCCGCGCTACCGACCGCGATTCGCAAACGGACCCGAGTCATCGCCGCCGGTGACTACTGGGGAAAATCGAGGCTCCGACGCTATCTCGCCACCACCGTCTTCAACGCAGTCCTCGTCGATCGCACCAAATTCGGGCGCGATTCGAACCCGGTCGAAGCTTTTGCCGAAGTCTTGGCCCAAGGAGACTCCATGATCATCTTTCCGGAAGGCACCCGCAGTGTGGATGGCAGCATCGCCGACTTCAAACCCGGCCTCTTTCACATCGCCAAGCGCCACCCTGACATTCCGCTCGTGCCCATCTATCTTGAAAACCTGAACCGGATTTTGCCGAAGGGCGAATTTCTCCCGGTCCCCTTGATCAGCCGTTGCCGCTTCGGCGGACCGCACCTCCGATCCCCGGACGAATCCAAACCCGATTTCCTCGCCCGCATGCGCCAGGAACTTCTCCAGCTCACCTCCACCGAACCTCCAGCGCCATGAAATGGGATCCGGAAACCTTTTACCTCGCCGGCGGCACCATCGCCCTCCTTACCATCGCTTCCATCATCTGCTGGATTTGCAAACGCCGCCAGGGAGAGGTCCCGAATGCCACCATCGATAACCTCATCGCCCGCACCCGCGCTTGGTGGATCATGGCCGGCGTCTTCTTCTTTAATGTCTTCGTCGGTCACTGGGGCGTTACCCTCATGTTCTGCCTCGTTTCCTTCATGGCGATGCGGGAATACGTCACCCTGACCCCAGCCAAACGCGGCGACCATCGCACTCTCTTTTGGGTCTTTTTCATCATCATCCCCCTGCAGTATTTCCTCGTCGGGATTCAGTGGTATGGCATGTTTCAGATCCTCATTCCGGTCTACGCCTTTGTCCTCATCCCGGTCCGATCCGTCCTCGCTGGCGATAGCGATCGCTTCCTGGAGCGCACGGCCAAGATCCAGTGGGGACTTCTCGTCTGCGTCTACTTCATCAGCCACATCCCCATGCTCATGACCGTGCAGATTCCGGGTTACGAAGGGGAAAATGCCAAGCTCCTCTTCTTCTTCATCGCCGTGGTTCAGCTCAGCGATGTCCTCCAGTACGTCTTTGGCAAAACCCTCGGTAAACGGAAGATCGCCCCCAACGTCAGCCCCAATAAAACCGTGGAAGGCTTTGCCCTCGGCGCTCTCACCGCAAGTGGGACCGGAGCCGCTCTCTGGTGGGCCACGCCCTTCTCTCCCTTGGGAGCCTTCGTCATGGCCCTGATCCTCACGCTCATGGGCTTTCTCGGCGGGCTCGTCATGAGCGCGATCAAGCGCGACCTCGGCGTCAAAGACTGGGGCCACGCCATCGCCGGCCACGGCGGTTTCCTCGATCGGATCGACTCACTCTGCTTCGCCGCCCCCGTCTTCTTCCACCTCACGGTCTACTACCTCGACACCCAAGTGTCCGCGATGGAACCCACCTGGATGCGATCTCTCCTCGCACCGTTTTAAGCAGCCAGAAATTTCGGTTGGCGGATCGCCAGATCATCCGCTAACGATTCTCCTATCTTTCGGAACGATGAAGCCCTCCATCCCTCCCTTTTCCGCCGCGCCGAACGCCTCCCTCGTTCTCCTCATCAGCCTGCTGGCCTTCGGAGCAAGTGCCGCCGAAGAGGAAGCCCCGGCCTACGAGCCCGCCAAATTCTTCCGGACCCAGATCCTCCCCATCCTCGAAACCCGTTGCTTCGAATGTCACTCCGAGCAAGAAGGTAGCGACGACGGAGGACTCGTCCTCGACACGAAAGCCGGATGGATGCAGGGCGGCGACCATGGCCCCGCCGTCGTCCCCTACGACCTCACAAAGAGCTCCCTGATTCGCACCGTCCGCAGTGATGACCCGAACAAGATGATGCCACCTGAGGAGAAACTCTCCCGCGGCGAAATCGCGCTGCTCTCAACCTGGGTCTTGCTCGGGGCTCCCGACCCGCGTCCGGACAGTGAGAGCGAGTCACCTTAAATGATGAAAGCTCTCCTGACCCTGTTCACCTGCTTCACCGCAGTCCTCTTTGCGGATCTCCCACCGCTGCCTGAGCAGGCCAATCTTGCGCTGCAGGAAGATTGGTCCTCTGGCGAGATCGATCCCGCACGCTGGTATACTCTGCGCAAGCAATGGGGTTCGGGGAATCATGGCGTCGTCCCCGAAAACGTGAGCATTGTCAAAGAAGGGGACGTTTTCGTGCTGCAATGCAAGGCGCATGGTGACGAATACGATGGCCCGATCACAGGACAATGGAATCAGAAGACCCGAGTCGGAGGGGTGCTGGTTTCGAAACAGCAATTTGCCTCCGGTCGCTTCGAAGTTCGGATGAAGATTGGAACGCCAATGGAGCCCCACCCTGCGGGCTGCGTTCCAGCCATCTGGACCTACGGTTACCGGATCATCAAAGTCGCCCCTTCCGTGGCGGATTCCTTCGTCCGAGAACAACCTATCTATCATCCATTCCTCCAGGAATGGGGCAAAGGGAATTGCTTCTACTGGTCAGAAATCGACTTCCCGGAGTTTGGGAAATCAGGCCAGTTCACCACGCCGATGTACAACACCTTCCTCAATAAAAAGCATCAGAGTCAAACGTTCGATGCTCGGGGTGCAGCGGATGGCGAATGGCACACCTACACCACCGAATGGCGAACCCACTTGGTTCCCATCGACGGCGTCCGCGATAGCCAGGTCGCAGAAGCCGAAGGGTTTTACTGGATCCAAGACCCGGCCATTCCCTACGAAGGCTACTGGGGAAATCCCCTCAAAAAACTGGGCCCCAATCGCTATGCCGTTTGTGCCGGTAAGATCGCACAACACTGGATTGACGGCGAGTTCATCGGTGAAAACACCACCTTTGTTCCCAGCATGACCGGCCAACTCAATCTGGGCGTTTGGCTTCCGGAATGGGCGGGACCGGCTTCCTGGAAAACGACATCGGTTCGCTTCGGCGAAATCAAGGTCTGGCAATACGATGATCCCGGTGATGTGAAAGGCATCATGACAGAAGATATTACCAACAACTTTGATCGGAACGGCACGCCCTTGAAGTAGGTCTCAATTTCGCAGGGCTACCGCCCGTTGGATGCAAACCTACCCTTCGCCATCATTCCAAATCGCGTCAACGGGGCAACTCTCCAGCGCTTCCTCAGCAGATTCCACCTCTTCGATGCCTTCGGGTTGGTGATAGACGACGCTCTGTGAGCCATCTTCGGCCATGCGAAAGGTCTCCGCCGCAACCGCGAAGCAGAGGTCGCAGGTAATGCAGTCATCGGTGACATAGAAACGGCCGGGAACATTCTCAGGATGATGATCGTTGGAAGTTGTCATGGCGAGAGAATCGCTCGATTGATTTATGCTTCCAATGCAGAGATTTTCATTACTATTGCAAACTTCGCATGAATCCACCGCCCTTCGATCTCCACGAACTACGCCTCTTCGCCAGCGTTGCCCAATCTGGCAGCTTTACGGATTCGGCCACCATTCTCGGAATCAGCCAAAGCGCCTTGACCCGGCAAATCCAGAAGCTGGAAGAAAAATTGGGTCAGCAACTCCTCAGCAGGACCACCCGCTCGATCCGTCTCACCACCGCCGGTGAGTTCTGGTTGGAGCGCTCTCGCCAGCTCCTCGGTCAGGCCGAATCCGCGTGGGACGCCTTCTCAGAACGCTATGTCGAAGCTCCAACCATCGTGCGAGTTGGCGTTTGCAACACCATCGGCCTTGCCTATTTACCCGGCTTTTTCCACGCCTTCCGCCGCAAGCACCCCGACTGCCAGGTTCACCTGGAACAAGGAAAAGAAGCCGAACTCATCAGCGAACTCGACACCTGCACCCTGGATGTCGCGATCCTCACTCAACCCCCGTCTCTCCCACCCGGCATCGAAGTGACCCACGCCTTTAATGACGTCTTCGTCCTCATCGGTCCCGTCGCCACGGAAGCCGGGGAGATCGATCCAACTCGCCTTGACGACTTGCCCATGATTCGGATCGACTCGAAAACGACCACCGGCAAGCTCCTCACCACTTGGCAAGCCAAACGCGGATTCGCCCTGCAACCGATGATGGAATTCGACAACTACGACCTGATCATCAACTCCGTCGCCCTCGGGCTCGGCTACGCCATCGTTCCCCGCCGCGCCCTCGCCATCTACGCTCGAAAACGGAAGATCCGGCGCTACCCACTGGCCGAGCCTCCTTCCCGGACCCTCTGCGCGGTCGCACGCGGCGAGACGAATCGCCCTTGCATGATCCAGGGCTTCATTGATGCAATTCTGTTTTGATGGACCGCTCGAATCAGGATCAGGATCAGCATCGCATCCCTGACATTGTATATCGCTCCGTTCTGCCGCACGTCGGTTCACCAACCTCAATCAGCCTGCGCGATTGCAATCACGCTACGGGCCGACTTCCACTGGGGGAACGGGACCATTAATGACGATGACCCGAGCTCCGGTCCCAATTCGGTCGTAGAGATCGATGACGTCGCGGGATTTCATGCGGATGCAGCCGTAGCTGACAGGGCTGCCGATGTTGCGCTCTTCCGGGGTGCCGTGGATGTAGATGTAGCGGCCGAAGGCGTTTTGGTTCTGGGGCTCGGTGCCGCGGAGCCAGAGGATGCGGGTGACGATGGGGTCGCGACCGGGGGCGTCCGGTGGGAGGATTTCGCCGGTGGGTTTGCGGCTTTTGAAGACGGTGCCGGAGGGTTTCCCGTTGCCGATTTTCTTGGCGACTTCCATGGTGCCGATGGGCGTTTTGTTGCTGCGGGGAGTATCGCCGAGGCCGAATTTGGAGGTGGAGACGCCGTAACTCGCGACAGGGAGGCCTTGATTGCGCAGTTCGAGCCGCTGCTGAGGGACGCTGATGTAGAGGATGTTATCCCTGTCTTTGACACAGCTACTGAGAAGGGCGACGGCGAAGAGGAGGGTGATGAGGCGGAGTGAATTTTTCATCATTGATTGATGGGAAACTGGTTCGACGGTAACCTGCCGTCAATCAATTGCCGATTTTGCAGTCCAAGAACCCGCCCATCTCCCCGCTTTCAGACCAACGCATCGCAATTGGAGGGAAGTTTTTCTTTAGCCAGGAGGAAAAGTGGTTCGCAAAGGTGGCGACTTACGGGGAGGCGCTGGAGAAGGAGGACGCGCTGCGGGCAGATTTCGAGGTGATGGCAAAGGCAGGCTGGAACACGGTGCAGGTGGCGGAGGTACCGCCGGAGTGGGCCTTCAATCTGGCCCGGGAGCTGGGGCTGCGGTTTCTGGTGACGATTTCCTGGGATCAGAATGTCGATTTTTTACAGGCGAAGTCCGAGGCCGTGAAGGAGGCGAAGGACAAGCTGGGCCAGCTGGTGGAGGAGCGGGGCGATGACCCGGTCTTACTGGGGGTTTTAGTGGCGGATCAGATCCCGACGACGCTGGTGAGGTGGATGGGGCCGTTTCGGGTGCAGCGGACGCTGGGAGAATTGATCGAGATGGGGGAGGCGTTGAAGCCGACATGCCTTTTCAGTTACTCGAATTCGCCCGCGACGGATTATCTGCGGCCACCGGGGCAGGACTTCGTCAGTTTTCAGGTGGAGCTGACGGATCGGGCGGATTTTCGGCAGTATGTGCGTCGGTTGCAGCTTCAGGCGGGGGATTTGCCGCTCTTGGTTCGGACCAAGGGAGGAGAAGGATCCGTGCCGGATTGGTTTTTCGAGGAGTGCGCGGCGGCGGGAGTGGCGGGTGCAGGTAGTGAGTTCACGCGCGGGGAGCCGGTGGCGGCGATTCAGGATTGGCCGAAAGTGACCTTGGCCACGACGCCGAAGATCTCCGTGGTAGTTTGCACCTATCGTGGGCACCGGCTGCTGCGGGGCTGTCTGGCGGCGCTGGAGAAGGTGAATTATGCCGATGTGGAGGTGCTGGTGGTGAACGATAGCGCGGACGAGGAGGTGGCGCGGGTGGTGAGCGATTTCCCGATGGCGAAGCATTTCCCGATCTCTCATCAGGGGTTGAGCGCGGCCCGAAACGTGGGAGCGAAAAATGCGACGGGCGAGATCATCGCCTTTACGGATGATGACTGTGAGGCGGATCCGGATTGGCTGTTCTGGCTAGCAAAAGGGTTTGAGAAGGGAGATTTCGCGGCCATGGGCGGGCCAAACGTCCCTCCCCCACCGGAAAACTGGGAACAGGCCTGTGTGATCGCGGCACCGGGAGGTCCCTGTCATGTGATGCTGGACGATGAGGAGGCGGAGCATGTCGCGGGATGTAATTTAGCGGTACGGAAAACGGCTTGGGAGGCGATCGGCGGGTTTGATGAGCAGTTTTGGAAGGCGGGCGACGATGTGGATTTTTGCTGGCGGCTGCGCGATGCGGGCTTTCGGATCGGGTTCAGCCCACCGGCCTTTGTCTGGCATCACCGGCGGTTCAGTTTTAAGGCGTATGTGAAGCAACAGGTGGGTTATGGCCGCGCGGAAGGGCTTCTGGTTTCGGCGCATCCGCAGCGCGTCGCCGGGTTTGGGCCGATCGACTGGCAAGGCTGCGTTTATGAGCACGAGCCGGCCAAAGGCGAACGGGTTTACCACGGGAAGCGCGGTTATGCGGCGTTTCAGGTGGTCTATGCGACACCGGGGAAGCCGAGTTTCGGGGAGATCGATCCGCGATTTCGCTCGAACTGGAGAGAGTTCCGGCTGCGGATGGTGGCGAAATGGGCGAAGTGGCGCCGCGGTGCGAAGCGATTCGCCACGAGCTGGAAGTTTCCGCGGTTTCGGCAGATGGACGGCTTCTCCAGTGGTCATGATGCGCTGGCGTTCCACAGCACCACGGGGATCGACCGAGACGAACTGCTGGACGTGTTGCGCGATACCTTGAGCGCGAATGGCGATGTGGTCTGGCCTCCGGGCGAATGGAGCCGCTGGGATCTATTGGCGGCGGTTTCGCCCCTTGTGGCCGGAAAATTGCGGACTGCGACCGAGTATCACGATGAAGGCGCGACGGTGGTGCGCTGCGATATCGACTGGGCGATGAGCTGGCAAACATGGTTTGTCCACGGTAGCTGGATCGCCTTGCTGTTTCTGACCTTCGCGGTGTTGCCGATGTGGATGGTGGCGTTTCCCGCCTTGATCATCGCCGGCTGGGGCTATCAAATCAGCGAGGAACAGCAGGAGTTTCGCAAGAAGATCGAGAAAGCAGCGGTGGAGATGGGGTTCACGCTGGGGGAGAAGGTGGAGTAGCATGAAAGGCTATCAGGGCGAACTCATTCGCTCGATCACGACGAGCTTCCCTCGATAGGACGTGAGCCGTAAGTCGGCTCTCGCAAGCGCTGCTCTTCCACTTCGCTCCGGGGCCCCAAATGGCTTTGCTGTCAGTTGTTGAGCTTTTGCGTTGATCGAAACGGTGACATTCAACGGCTCAGCCGTGAACCAGGCGTAAGCACGATCGAGTTGGCGGTTCGATGGGTCATCCGGGAGACCCATGACGATTAGTTGATGAGAGAATGCTTTGGCGATCTGATCCGGAACGGGACGCAACGGTTCGATGAAGCGTTCCAACGCGTCTTCGACCTCACTGGGAGATTTCTGCATTCTGAGTTCTTTTCCGAACAGCGCGCCCAGAGCGTTGCTGGGAAGATCGTCCGGCGTGGAGGCCGTGGGTTGCTCCCTGGTTTTCCCGGCTTCGAAAACCAAACCGCCCTCGTTGACCCACTGGGCGTATTGCGCTTCGCCGAACGCCTGATCTCCGGAATAAACGAAGATTGCGAGATTGAGGAAGTGGACCCAATCGATGGGCCCACCGTAAAAGGTAATCGTGTAGCGATCGGAGACAGGGTCGGAACTGGTTTTCTTCGCCAACGCGGCATCGCGAATCAACTCAAGCTGTCGCTGATTGTCGGCGGATGCCCAATCGGGATGGGCTTTGGCTTCAATGACTAAGCGATCGTGAGGAAATTCGTCCGCCCCCGCAGTCCACGCGAGCGTCAACCAACCGGCGAGGATCGAACCTTTTAGAAACGGGATCACTGTCTCTTGGTTTTACGACAAAGCGGACAATTTGTTCAAGATCGATTGTCGATCGCGGGAACTCGCATGATGATGCATGCTAGTTTTCCGCCGACCGATGCTGACCTCCGATTTCGATTACAACCTTCCTCCTGAACGGATTGCTTCCCGGCCCGGGAACCAACGCGATCACTCACGGATGATGGTGGTGCACCGGGACTCCGGGATGATCGAGCATCGCCGTTTTCGGGATATTCTGGACTGGATAGAGCCAGGGGATTTGGCAGTGATGAACGATACCCGAGTGGTTCCGGCGCGATTCTATTCGAACGACGGGAAGATTGAGATTTTACGGGTGAACCCGGTGACGGAAACGCGTTGGCAATGCATGGTGAAGCCGGGGCGGCGGATGAAGCTGGACGGGCTGATTGAGATTGGCGAGGCCCGTGGGAGGGTGATCGAGATCTTGGAAAACGGTCAGCGGATGATCGAGTTTGATCGGGTGCCGGATGCGGAAAATCACGGCCATCTGGCCCTGCCGCCCTACATGGGACGGGAAGATGAGGCGGAGGACCGGGAACGGTATCAGACGGTTTATGCGAGTCGGGAGGGGGCGATTGCCGCGCCGACCGCCGGGCTCCACTTCACCCCGGAGATCGTGGAGCAGATTCCGCACGCGTTTGTCACGCTCCACGTGGGAGCAGGCACGTTTTTGCCGGTGAAGGTGGAGAATCCGGAAGAGCACGAGATGCATTCCGAGTGGTATGAGCTTTCCCAAACCACGTGTCAGGCGATCAATGAGTCGAAGCGGGTCTTGGCGGTGGGAACGACGGTGGTGCGGGTGCTGGAACATTGCGCGCTCTCCGGAGTTCCCCTGGTTCCGCAATCCGGCGAGACGGAGATCTTCATCTATCCGCCGTATAACTTCCGAGTCATCGATGCGCTGCTGACGAACTTTCATCTACCAAAATCGACACTCCTCATGCTGGTGAGCGCCTTGGCGAATCGGGAGTTGATTCTGGAAGCTTATCGAAAGGCGGTGGAAGAACGCTACCGGTTCTACAGCTACGGAGACTGTATGCTGATTTGCTGAAGCTACTGGGAAGCGACTTTGACCAACAAGCCCTTTTCCCGAGCCACCTTGAGCACCCGCATCATCGTCAATCCGGCGATGACGAGCCAGAGCACATTCAGCGAATAGGCCCAAATCAGCCGGGTGCCGATGCCACCGTTTCCAGCCAGAACATCGCGCATTCCTTCGAAGATGTGAGAAACCGGGATCGCTTGGGAGACGACTTGGAGGGAGGGCGGCAAGATCGAGACGGGATAAAAGATCGCGGAGATGGGTTGGACGAAGAACGGCAGTGCCCAGACCAGCCCTTCCGCGGCTTGGCCCCAACGCAGGATGAGAGCATTCCCCAAGATGCCGAGCGCCCAGCCGAAGAGCAGCAGGCTGCCGTAGAACGGAAGCAGGTAGAAGTCGATCTGGAAGAGGTTGAACTGGAAGGCGAAGAAGGCGAGAGCGATAAGAATGGGCATGGTGACGACCACCCGCAGGAGACCAACCACGCAGAGGCCGACGACCATTTCGTAGGTGCGCAGGGGAGCGACGAAAATATTGAGCAAGTTCCGCGTCCAGACATCTTCGAGGAAGGACATGGAGACGCCTTGGGTGGCGCGAAACTGAACGTCCCAGAGGAGGACTCCGCCGAGCAGGAAGGAGATGGGAACGGCGGAGGATCCGGCACCGACCTCCGTCAGATAACTGGTGAGATACCCCCAGATCAGCATGTGGATGATCGGCCAAAACACCAGTTCGAATCCACGCAGAGGATTGCGGGTGTAGAGATAAAAGTAGCGGAGGACGACTCCGTAAATTCCGCTAAACGACATCTGGCTTTTCTTCTTTCAGATCGCCACTGCGGGCAATCCGGATGAACACGTCTTCGAGCGAATCTTCCTCAAAGCTCGCTTTGATCTGATCGGTGGTTCCTTCCCGAATGATTTTGCCGTGATGCACGAAAATGACGCGATCGCAGACTTCTTCGATGTCCCTCATGTTGTGGCTGGTGTAAACGATGGAGACTTGGGAATCCCGTTGCTTCTGGCGGATGACTTTGCGGACTTTATCTGCGACATCGGGATCGAGGCTCGCAGTGGGTTCGTCCAGCAGGAGTAGCTCGGGCTCATTCAAGAACGCTTTGCAAAGATTCACCCGGGTCGATTCACCAGCAGAGAGGTGACCGGTGGGGCGGCGACGGAGGTGGACGACTTCGAAGAGGTTCAACATTTCGTCAACCCGCTCGCGAATCCGATCCAACCCGTAGAGGTGACCGGTCACGATGAGGTTCTGCTCGACGAGCAGATTTCCGGGAAGATGGGTGTAGGCGCTGGAGAAATTGGCTCGCCGCAGGATTTCGATGCGATTGGCCATGAGGGACTTGCCGAAGATTTCGATCTCGCCGGAGGTCGGCGTCGTCAGGCCCAGCATCATGTTCATGGTGGTGGTTTTCCCGGCTCCATTGGCTCCGAGCAGCCCCAGAACCTCGCCTTTGGCCAGTTCCAGGTTCAGCCCATCCACGGCGCGAAAATCGCCGAATTCCTTGACCAAATTTTGGACGCGAATGACGGGGCTTGCCATGGGGCGGCCAACTTGGCACATATCGGCAACTTGGGAAGCTCGACTTTCTGCGGATCTTGGTCTAAAGAGAGATGAACATTCGAACACGCCACCCATTATTCCCCTGCTATGAAATCGTTTCTTTTCCTCCTCCCCCTCTGTTTGACCAGCTCGCTTCTGGCGGACGATTCCTACTTCACCAAGTATGATGCAGACGGGGACGAGTCCATTCGCTACGTTGAATTTGCGAAGCAGAAACTGACCGAGTTTCAGGCGATGGACCGGGATCGGAGCAAGACGCTCACCGCAAAAGAATACGAAGCGGGCGAACCCGCCGCCGAATGGGATCTCTTCGCGCTCCCTGAATTTGCGAAGATGGATACGGACGGTGACAAGAATGTGGCGATGAAGGAATTTGGTTCTGCGGTCAAACAAGTATTCGACATGCTGGATACGATCGAAACCGGAACTTCGGATGAACGCGTGGCCAAAGGCGAGTATCTCGCCGCCGTGGCCAAGAAGAAGGCCGCTGCCAGTGCCGCTGCCGCCGCAAACGCTTCGCAAAAAGGCTCCGCCGGGGTGAAGAAAGGATCGGCACCGCAGCCGAAGTAAGGGAGTCGAGGTTATCAACCGAAGAGCGCCGATGGATCAGTCGCGTTCCTATCTCTTTCGGATCGTGACTGATTGCAAGAACGGTCAATGAATCAGCGCGGTCTCACGGTTCTCTACACCACGGTTACGCTGGGAGGAATCATCAGCGTGGCGCTGTGGTGGGTGCTGGCGGAGATCACCCGCGGGCTTTCGCCCGAGATGGTGGCATTGATGATCGAATCGGGCCCGGCGTGGACGCACGGCTTCGTCCGTGAACTGGGAAACGGGTTTTGGTATGAGGTCGACAATAGCGACATGCCGACGGTCGCCTTTCTCGTGATTCAGGCGGTGTTGTGGCTGGTGATGATTGTCGTCTTTCTGGTTCTGAATCGGCAGCGACTCTCTCCTCAAGTTACCTGGCTCATTGTCGTCTTCGCCTTGGTCTTCCGGGTGTTTATGATTGGCAGCGTTCCCATCCACGAGAACGATTTCTATCGCTATCTCTGGGACGGGAAAACGCTGAAACACGGCATCAATCCGTATCTTTACGAGCCGGCGGCATTGTATCTTGCCGAGAACGGCATTGAAGAACCCACCGTAGATCCAACGACGCAGGTGGTTTTGAATGGGCGGCCCTGGACGGAAGAGGATCGGCAACGACTGGCCGAGTTGGACCATCTCCGTGGGGACAACCACCAGCTCTATGAGCGAATCGGCCACTGGCAGATCCCCACGATCTATCCGCCTCTGGCACAGGGGTTCTTTGCTCTCTCCAGTTACTGTTTCGAAGACTCTCTCTTAGGGCTGAAGCTAATGCTGCTTATTTTCGATCTTGGCACGATTGGATTGATTGTCGCCCTGTTAGTGTTGCTCAAGCGATCCACCGCGTCCGTCATTCTTTATGCCTGGTCGCCGCTGGTGATGGTGGAATTCTCGAATTCGGCGCACTATGACACGATCCCGATCTTCTTTCTCCTCCTGGCGATTTGTTTATCGTTAGGGAAAAACGGCATTCTGGGTTCGATCGCGGCGGGATTCGGAGCTTTGACCAAGTTTTTTGGGGCGCTGGTCGTGCCGATGCTGCATCATCCTCGACAATGGCAAAGCTGGACGCTCTATCTCATTTGCGCCTTGGTCGTGATAGGGAGCTATTGGCCCTTTGTCGTTTGGCAAGACGCCGGGATCTCACGTGTCTTTCAAGGGCTCCAGACCTATTCGCGGGATTGGCAAAATAATAGCTTCGTCTTTTTGATCATCGACGCCATTGCAGGAGGAGAAACCTACGAGCGAGGAAAAATCATCACCGGCGGACTCTTTCTCCTTTGCATCATCATTCTCGCGTGTGTTCCGGCACTGAGTCGTCAAGACATGCTTTACAAGTGTTTCCTCGTCATGGGGCTTCTCTTCGTCCTGAATCCGACGGGGTTTCCCTGGTATTGCGCTTGGGTCATTCCCTTTCTCTGTTTCTTCCCTAATCCGGGTCTGATTTTCCTCACGCTGACCATTTCAGCCTATTATCTAGGGTTCCATTCGGAATACCAGTGGACGGAGACCAAGCTCCTGGGAATTCCCACGTTGAACTGGATCAGTTGGGGCCCCGCGTTTCTCGTTCTGTTCGCCAGCGGCCTCACGTGGATGGTCGAGGGCCGGAAGCATGCGGTGATTGATTAGGGTTGAAAACCCGGTTTGCGCATCGTATCGCAAACGTCCTCATGCTCGGTAAAACCCCTTACCTGACTGCGTCACTGTGCTTGCTGTCCTATTCGGCTCTGGCTGTCGGCGTCGAGTTCAATACCCAGATTCGTCCCCTGCTTTCCGACCGCTGCTTTCAGTGTCACGGCCCGGATGAAGAGACGCTCGAAGCGGACCTGCGCCTTGATTCGTTTGAAGGAGCCACGGCCGACCTCGGGGGCTATGCCGCAATCGTTCCCGGCTCTCCGGACCAGTCCGAATTGCTCTTTCGCGTCTCATCCCATGCGGGCGATGACATCATGCCGCCGGAGAACGCGAACAAAGCCTTGCTAACAAAGGGCGAAATTGCGCTGCTCCGTCAATGGATCGAGGAAGGGGCACACTACCAGAGTCATTGGTCATTTCTCCCGATCAGCCATCCAACCCCGCCCACGTCCGGCCAATCCCGGGCGAAAAACCCGATTGACCGTTTCATCGCCCAATCCCTGGAGCCATCGAACCTCGACCCGGCCCCGGAAGCCGATCCTCACACGCTCGCCAAGCGTCTCGCGATCGATCTGACTGGCCTCCTCCCTTCCCCTCGGCAATCGCGAGCGTTTGTCGAAGCCTACCAGAAAGATCCTGACCGAGCCGTGGAAGTCCTGGTGGGCCAACTTCTGGCCAGCCCCCATCATGGCGAACGGTGGGGACGTCACTGGCTGGATCAGGCGCGTTATGCGGACTCGAACGGCTACACCATCGACGGCGACCGGACGATGTGGCCATTTCGCGACTGGGTGATCCAGGCGATCAACGACGACCTCCCCTTCGATCAATTCACCATCGAGCAACTGGCCGGTGATCTCCTGGATTCGCCCGACAAAGCTCAGCTCATCGCCACCGGATTCCACCGCAACACCCTGATCAATCAAGAAGGAGGAACCGACAACGAACAGTTTCGCAACGAAGAAGTCGTGGACCGAGTCAACACGACCGGAGCAGTCTGGCTCGGCCTGACCGTCGGCTGCGCACAGTGTCACACCCATAAATTCGATCCCATCACTCATCAGGAATACTTCCAACTCTTCGCGTTCTTTAATCACGGAATGGACGTGAACAATATCGGGCCAACGGTGCCGGTGACCGAAGGCGAACTCCTGATCAAGGAGCCCGATCCTGAACTGACCCGGCAACTCGAAGCGGCGCGTCAAGAGTTGGCCCAACTCGATCGCACGAAATCGGTCCGCCAAGCCACCTGGGAAGCCGAACTCCTTGCTAGGGCCGAACACTCAGCCAACGCGACGTGGTCGGTCTGCGATCCCCGGGCTCTGGTTGCCGCTGGAGGCGCGCCTCTCACCACGATGGAAGATGGATCGATCTTGGCTGGCAAGGGCGGTTCCAACGAAACCTACACGATCCAGCTTGGTCCCCTGAAGGAGGCGGCGGCGGCGCTGCGGTTACGAGTCCTGACCCATCCCAGCCTGCCCAAGACCGGTCCGGGACGAGCGAGCAATGGGAACTTCGTCCTGACATCGGTCGAGTTTTCCAGCGATGGCCAACCGGTCACGGTTTCGCGGGTCGAAGCGAACCATGCTCAGCCCGGTTACCCGGTCAACGGTCTGATCGATGGAGATCCGAACACGGGCTGGGCCATCAATGGCGGTGCGAAGATGAACGCCAATCATGAAGCGCAGTTCACCTTGGCCCAACCACTTCCCGCAGGCTCTGAGTTAGCTGTCGTCCTGCGGCATGAGAAGAATCCTGATTACAATGTCGGCCGGTTCGCCATCGATACCTCTACCGTGGCACCGGCCCAGTTTCTGAGTGCCGAATTGATCGCCGCTCTGAAGACGGCACCAACGCAACGAACCGATGCCCAGAAGAAGCTGCTCGCGACTCAATTCGATTCCGCAGATTCCGCCAAGCAATCGGTCGAACAGCAGATCGTCCAGTTGCAACGCCAGATCGGGTATGGACCAGCCACGGCGAATGCGATGGTCATGCGCGAAATCGAGAAGCCTCGCGAAACCTTCGTCCACCTTCGTGGCGATTTCTTGCGCAAGGATCGTGAGACGGGTCCGCTCTTGCCAAATGTTCCCGCAGTTTTGCCGCCGTTGCCAGCGACAGAGGGGATCCCAACCCGGTTAGACCTCGCTCATTGGCTGGTTTCTCCGGACCATCCCCTAACGGCGCGAGTGACCGTCAATCGCGTCTGGATGCGATACTTCGGTCTGGGTTTGGTCGAAACCGAAAACGATTTTGGTACGCAGGGAACCTACCCCACTCATCCGGAACTTCTCGACTGGCTGGCACGCTGGTTCATGGAAGAGGCTGGCTGGTCGATGAAAGCGCTCCATCAGCTCATCACCACCTCGGCGACCTATCGCCAGTCTTCTCATCATCGGCCTGAATTGATGGAGGTCGATGCACGCAACCTGCTTCTCGCCAGGCAGAATCGAATCCGCTTCGATGCCGAAATCATCCGCGATGCCGCGTTGGTCGCGAGTGGTTTGCTCGAACCGAAAATCGGCGGGCCCAGCGTTCGTCCCCCGCAGCCGAAAGGAGTTTACGCGTTCACGCAACGTTCGAAGAACTGGGTCGATGCGGAAGGGCCTGATCGGTTCCGCCGAGGGCTCTACACCCGCTTCTACCGCAGCGCCCCCTACCCCATGCTGACGACCTTCGACGCCCCCGATTTCCAGACCGTCTGCACGCGCCGCGAACGATCGAACACGCCGCTCCAAGCCCTCACCGTGGCGAACAGTGCCGCGCTTTTCGAGATGGCCCAGGGGCTGGGAACGCTGCTGGTTCGGGAGGCTCCCGACGCGGAAGCACGCACGGAATTGGCGTTCGAGCGTTGTTATGGACGCCCAGCCTCGGAGGCCGAACTGGAGCGCGTTCTCAGCTTTCAACGCTCCCAAGAAGCGGCGTTCAAAGCCAACCCCGAATCGAGCGAAGCGATTGCAAAATCGCCGGAGGTCGCTTCATGGGTCGCGGTAGCCCGGGCCTTGATGAACACGGACGAATTTATCACACGCGAATGAACTCTCTAGCATCACTCCATCAGCAACAAACGCGGCGGCACTTTTTCAAAGACTGCGCGGTCGGGCTTGGCCCGATCGCTCTGACCCAGATGCTGGCTCAGGAAAGCACGGCCAGCACGTCTGATCGTCCGCTCGCCGCTCGCGATGGCCATTTCCCGGACAAGGCCAAGAACGTCATCTTTCTCTTTATGGCCGGGGGTCCGAGCCAACTGGAGCTCTTCGACCACAAACCGAAGCTTCGCGAGATGCACAATCAGCCTGCGCCTGATTCGTTCTTCCCCAAGGAGAAGAGCTTTGCGTTCATCGGAAAGGGAGCCAAGCTGCTTGGCCCGAATCGCGAGTTTCGCCGCTATGGCACGGGTGGAATGACGGTGAGCGAGTTGCTGCCTCACATCGCTTCGATCGCGGACGACCTCTGCTTCATGCGCGGGATGACGACGGACGTGTTCAACCACGGCCCGGCCAAACTGTTCATGAACTCCGGTTTCCAAGCGCCGGGCCGCCCCTCGATGGGTTCCTGGGTCACCTACGGCCTCGGAAGTGAGTCCCGGGATCTGCCGGGATTCGTCGTCCTACAATCCGGACCGCGCGGCCCTCGGGCCGGCAATGCGCTCTGGGCATCCGGCTTCTTGCCAACGACTTACCAAGGTGTCCCTTTTCGGGGAACTGGCGATCCGATCTTGAATCTCACCAGCCCTCCCGGATTCAATGCGGCAAGCCAACGCGATTTCTTTGATCTGGTCGGCGATCTGAACCGTGAACGGCTCGGGGTAACGGGCGATCCTGAGATTGCGACCCGAATCAACGCCTACGAGATGGCGTATCGCATGCAATCCAGCGCCCCGGAATTGATGGATTTATCGGCAGAGCCGCAGTCGGTTCTGAAAGCCTACGGCGCGGAACCTGGCGCGAATTCCTACGCGAACAATTGCCTCCTCGCACGCCGGATGGTCGAACGTGGGGTCCGCTTTGTTCAACTCTATCATACCGACTGGGACGACCACGGAAATCCGGATACCAACCTGGCCGATGCCTTGGAGAAACGCTGTCTCCAGATCGACCAGGCGTCGGCGGCTCTGGTGACCGATCTCAAACAGCGGGGCCTGCTTGAAGATACAATCGTTTTATGGGGCGGTGAATTCGGGCGCACACCGATGGGGGAAGAACGGAAGAAACTGGTCGGGCGCGACCACCACATTGACGCCTTCACGATGTGGGCGGCAGGAGGTGGATTTCAGCCCGGTATGGTCCATGGAGAAACCGATGAATTGGGCTTTGGCGTCATCGACGGGAAAATCCATGTCCACGATCTCCACGCCACCCTCCTTCATTTGCTCGGGTTTAACCACGAGAAGCTGGTCTACCGCTTCCAAGGTCGCGACTTTCGCCTCACCGACGTTCACGGCCACGTGGTAAAAGAGATTCTGACCTGATCAGGCTTCGTTCGATGCGCTTGGGGTGACAAAGTAGCGCCGCAACCAGACGAGGTAGCCGATCAAGCCGGCGAACATGATCGAAACGGGAATCAAGAAGGCTGTCTTATCCCCATAAAGGGTTTCATTCATCTCCGTTTGCATCGTCGCCATTCCCGGATCGCCAGACATTTCGGCATTCATTGCGTTCATCAGGTCCGGCATATCGACCATCGCCATAAAGCCGAACCAGCAGAGAACCGTCACGACCAACCCGGAGAGGAGAACCCACCAGGATGTTGGAGTGAGTCGCGTCGTTGCCCAAGCGAGTCCACCGAAGACTCCTCCGAGGATCACAAAGATCAATCCGGCAACCACCGGGCTCGAAAGTAGCCCAACCTCTACCAACGCTTCGCCATAGGCTGGAGCCATCGAAGCAAAGCCGAGTGCTCCCCAGGCGAGTGCCAACCAGAGCGCAAGCACGGGAATCGGCATCCGATCCGTCCATCCCGGCTCCGGATTCCGATGCCGGACCGTTCTTCGCACGTTGCTGAGGCCATAGATCAGAATGAGGTAGACAGCCGGGATCAGGTAAATCCCCACTCCGATCACCATGCTCAAGACCATGACCCATCCCATTGACCCCATTGAAGTTCCAGTTGAAGCCCCTGCTCCGCCCGTGGCCGTCGGCATCGTGCCAAAGATCTTGAGATAGGTGGGAATGAGGAAAAGCATTCCGATCACACCGATGCCGACGAAAACGGCGATCAACCAACCGCCCGCATAGAGGATATCCCGCGCCCATTTCCGGCAAAGCATGGAGCCAATTCCCAGCCATCCGATCCCCACTGCCATCGTCGCAAACAACAGTCCCATGCTGACACCCAATCCCCGGGAGAGTGCCCCGGCCCCTTCGGTCGCCTCATTCAAGCCCGGTAAGAAAAACGTGTAGAACCCTCCGATTCCGAGGCAGCCCAAAGAGGACAGGAAAACAATGATCCCGGAAATGATGAGCAAGACGCGCATGTCATTCGATGGCGGCGGTTCGGATTCGGGATTAGGGTGGAGCTGACTCATGGGGTTTAGGAAATGTTAGGGTTTAGCGGAATTCAGGTTCATCTTGTGGCTCGCTCACGTCGAAGTATTTTTTCAACCAACCCAGGTAGGCAAGAATGCCTCCGCCAAAGATGGCGATGGGAAGCCAGAGTCGGTTGATCGCGCCAAGCAGTAGATCGATTTCCGGAGTCACCTTTGCTTTCAATTTCGCGATCCACACTTCCGGCAATTTGGCGCTTTCCAGAATTGCCCAAACATCCGCCATCATGATGCCATAAACGGCAAGAAAGATCCCAAGAACGGCGACGATCATCGACGCCCACCAACCGGCGGGATGGAGTTTTGCCACCGCCCACGCGGTCCAGCCAAAGACGACTGCCAGGACTAGCCCCAGGACCACTCCCTGCCAGCCTTGAATACCCAGGGGGAACCACATCACGCTTCCCAAAGCCGGGCTCACCGCGAGAAACAGCATCGCCCAACTCACCAGAAACGTCCACAGCGCGAGAACCGGGATCGGCACAGCATCGGTCCACCTGTCTTTCGGATCTCGGTTCAAAACCGTCAGCCGAACATCCCGCAATCCGTAGACAATCACGAGGATGATGCCGGGAATCAGATTGAATGCGAATCCAAACACGAAGACAATCCCCACGATGAAACTGATTTGTGCGGGGCCTCCCATCGGAGTACCGGACGCTGCGTAAATGCCTGACATGATATCGACGATCAATGGAATGGTCCCCAGCCCCGCGACCAGTCCGAGAACGGTGGTTCCCACCCACATCCATCCCAACGCCAGCAAGAGCTTCTGCCCCCATCGCAAACACATGATGGATCCCACGGCGAGCCAGAAATAGGCCACCGTGCTGACCATCTGGATCGCAAAATGGGTCCAGATCCCTCGCATGGCGATGGATTTTGCTTGGCCAACCCAAACTTCCGCATCCGGCACGCCCTCTTCCTTCAGCGCATCCGTAATTTCTCCCTCGAACATCGCAATCTGGGCGGTTCCGGAAAGACTCGAGCCCGAGTTTCCCAACCCGCAAAGTGCCATGATTCCAATCAGAGCCCCCATGATCACCAAGAGCACCTGCTGATCCCTGGCGGGCTGCGGCATTTTCGGTGGAGGCGGGGGTGATTGAGTTTCTGCCCTCATGTTCGCTGAATGATCCCAAGTTCTCGCCAGGTTGCGAGCCAAAACTCAGACTTCGAAGCTTGGCACGAAAGCCGTTCCCGAAGTAGTCTCGACGATGCTAAGGCCTTTTGATCTTCAAGTGAACGGATATGCGGGCACGGATTTCTGTTCCGCGAACTTGACGGCAGAAGAGCTTCATTCGGCTTGCCAAGCGTTGCAGGAAGACGGCGTGGACGGCATTCTCGCCACGCTCATCACGGATTCGATCCCGAATTTGGTCGCCAAACTCACCAATTTGGTGCAGCTGCGCGCGCAGGATCCTCTGGCAGAACGCCTCATCAGCGGATTTCACATCGAGGGGCCCTTTCTCAATCCAAACCCGGGCTTCATCGGGGCGCATCCTCCGGAAGCCGTGACCAAAGCCAATCGCGAAGACGCCAAACGCCTCCTCGATGCGGGCGATGGTTTGATTCGGTTGATCACCCTGGCCCCGGAGTCCGACCCGAAATTCCGCACGATCCGTTTTCTGGCCGATCACCACATCACCGTTTCTGCGGGCCATTGCGACCCCAGCTTGGATCAACTTCAAGGTGCCATCGACAACGGCTTAAGCATGATCACCCATTTTGGGAATGCCTGCCCGGTTCAGCTTCCCCGTCACGAAAACATCCTCCAGCGGATGCTGCACCTGCGCGATCGGCTTTGGTTTTGCTTCATTCCTGACGGGGTTCACCTTCCGTTTTTTGCGCTGCAGAACTATCTCGACCTGATTGGGTTGGATCGCTCGATCATGGTGACGGACGCGATTTCTGCGGCAAAACTTGGGCCGGGAACGCATCTTATCTCCGGGTTGGAAGTGGAAGTCGATGCATCCGGAGTCGCTCGCCGTCCCGGTTCTCCGAACTTGGCCGGCTCCACCGTTACGATGCCACGCATTCAGGAAAATTTGGCGGAGAACTTTGGGTTTGGCGACGATCAAATCCGCCTCCTCATCGATTCGAACCCGCGAACAGCGCTCAAGCAGCCCTGAAAAATCGACCTGTAAGAATGCCTGCTGGCATCCAGTGAAATAGCCATGACCGAAATCCCCAGTTCTTCGCGCCGCCGTTTTCTCACCACCTCCGCCCTTGTTTCCGGCTTTATGGCCACTCAGGCCTCCGCCGATCATCATGAAGCACCGCTGAAAAAGGGCGATGTCATTCTTTTTCAAGGCGACTCGATCACGGACGCTCGTCGCGACCGGAATCGCCCAAACGCGAACGATCCCCAGGCTCTCGGATTTGGTTACCCTCAACACGCGGCAGGCGGTTTGCTCGATGCCCATCGCAACCTGGACCTGAAAATCTTCAATCGGGGAATCTCCGGCAACAAGGTTCCGGATCTAAAAGCGCGCTGGCAAGCCGATGCCATCGACCTCAAACCGTCCGTTCTCAGCATCCTCATCGGCGTCAACGATATCTGGCACAAGCTGAACGGAACATACGATGGCACCGCCGAAGTGTACCGCGATGAATTCGCAGCCCTCCTCGCGGAAACGAAGAAGGCGTTGCCCGGGGTGA
Source organism: uncultured Verrucomicrobiales bacterium (assembly GCA_964351855.1). Lineage (GTDB taxonomy): Bacteria > Verrucomicrobiota > Verrucomicrobiia > Verrucomicrobiales > DEV007 > JBCDHN01. The sequence continues at coordinate 2,334 of CAYGQD010000037.1, read as the reverse complement.
AATTGGTGATTTGCGAGCCATTTGTGCTCCGTTGTGGAGCGGTGAATGCCTCCTGGTTCCCCGATTTCGACAAGCGTCGCGGCTATGCCAAGCAAGTCTCTGACGAAGCAGGTGCCACCTGGGTGCCTTTTCAGACGATGTTCGACTACGCGGTCAGTCAGGGAACCAAGCCGGAATATTGGGCGGCGGATGGCGTTCATCCTACCATCGCCGGTCACGCCTTGATGGCAAAAACGTGGAGAGCGGTCGCCGGAATTTAAGGAGTCATTCGATCATCAGAAATGGATCGGGTTCGCCCAGAAAAAATATGGGTACTGGGAGGACTCCATTTGAAGCAGAGGAAGAGCACAACCCAGTACCCACGGGGGGAAAGATTCTTTAGAGCCGCTATGCTTTGGATATTCGTCTGTTCACAGAAGCTTCATCCAGAAATTCCTCCCCCTGCAAAAACCTGACCCAAAAATGAGAAAAAAGTCGTCGGTGCTATTCCGGGAAGTACTTGCGCCAATCGATCGCGGGAACTCCGTCCACCACTTCCAGCCCATCGTCTGACTCAGGAGCCGTATCCGGTTCGGGCTCGGGCGCTGGCTCTGCGGGCTCGACAGGCGGCTCTGGCGTCTCCATCGTTTCGGTTGGCTCTGGCTCCGGGGCCTTCTCTGGCGGTGAATCCGCCGTTATCTTGATCTGGTCGGGGCTTTCCAGACGAATCTGCGGGCTGCCACGATACACTTGCAACTCTCCCACGACCGCAACTTGCTTCCCTTCGAAAACGTCCGCAGGCGCTCCATCGGGAAACGCACTGACTTCCCGAGCGAAGGTGACACATTGGAACTCACTGCCGGCGAAGTTCAGGAAATGGATGCCGGTGGGCGACTTGCCCGTGCTTCCGATGAATCCGGTGACCCGAACTTTTTGGCCTTCTTGAGCCATCAATTCACTCGTGTCGGTCGCAGCGAGAGTTGGAATCTCCCCGTCTTGCGCGGCGGCAAGCAAGGGAAGGAGGAAAAAGACGATGGAAAGCTTCATCACGGGGAAACGATGGGAGCGGAACGCAAAGTTGCCAGCGTCTTTTTCGTCAGTGAGCAATAAGTCGTGCCGTTTCCACAAACGGGTCCGGATTCCAAACGAGTTCCATCTCCTGCATCGTTTCGCCCTCGAAGAGAAAATCGCCCCGAAATCGCTCACCGCCCAGCATTCGCCGCAGCCAATGGCGATCATCGGCCCACATTTCTTCGAACGGCAGCTCATCGAGTCCGAACCACAGCGGCACGGCCTCATCCGTCTCCGTAGGAGTGCCCTCATAGGTCAGGGCGCGAAAAACCACGCAATGAAGCGCCAAGCCATCGACAAACTGAAAGCGCAACAGCCCCATTTCCTCACAAGCTTCCGGGGGCACCCGAATCACCAATTCTTCCTCGATCTCACGAACCGCAGAAGTCAGCGCATCTTCCCCGGGCTCCAGTTTCCCACCAGGACCGTTAACCTTTCCTTGGCCCAGCCCGCGTTTCTTACGAATCAACAAGACGCGATCGCCTTCGATCACGAAAAGAAGGTTGGCATACATGTTAGGGGTCCAATGGTCCCAGTCGACTGACATGGCGCACGGTTAGGGTTAGGAACGGAAATTTCCAGTTCCAATTTCGTCGAGATTGGGTTCGCCGGGGGCCTACTTTGCCATTTCGCAAGCCCTAGTCGTGTTGTGCATCAGCATCGCGATCGTCATGACGCCGACGCCACCCGGGACCGGCGTGATCGCGGCGCACTTTTCGGCGACATTCGCAAAATCCACATCCCCAACCAACCGATAGCCCCGCTTCGCCTCCGGATCATCAACACGATTGATTCCCACATCGATCACCGTAGCTCCCTCCCGAACAAAATCCGCCGTCACAAAATTCGGCCGTCCGATCGCGGCGACGACGATGTCCGCCTCACGACAGACGCCCGGCAAATCCTCCGTCCGGGAATGCGCAACCGTCACCGTCGCATTTCCCGCCTCCCCTTTCCCCATCAGAAGGAGCGCCAGAGACTTGCCCACGAGAAGACTCCGCCCAACGATCACGACTCGCTTCCCCGAAACTTGGATTCCAGCATGTTGCAACATCCGCTGGCAACCCAGTGGGGTGCAAGGAACAAATCCGGTCGGATCATCCATCACCAGCTTGGCCATGTTCGCCGGATGCAGCCCATCGACGTCTTTGGCAGGATCGATCGCCCGAATCACGGCCTCGGTGTCGAGATGATACGGCAGCGGCATCTGCACGAGAATCCCGTGAATCCGCGGATCAGCGTTTAGCTCAGCCACCACGGCGAGGAGTTCTTCCTCGCTGGTTT
>CAYGQD010000036.1:0-42012 GCA_964351855.1 uncultured Verrucomicrobiales bacterium | reverse complement strand
AATGGATTCCTTCCCAGCGGCGCTCCGCGATTCGGATTTCGTCGTCCGTCATTTGGCTGATGCGCCTCCGATCAGAGATTCCGGCGCGGCGGAGGCGTTGCGCCATTTGCGGATCGAAGTCGGCGACCCGTAACAGTTCTTCCTCGACCAGCGCGTGACTGGGTTTCGTCGGAGCCGCTTCTACTTCCACAGGTTCGGGATTCGGCGCCAATTCGCGGGTCTGCTGCCGCAGTTCATCCCACGCCAAATGAGGCCACCGGCGCCGAGCCACCAGAATTTCTGGATCGCTAAGCCGGGCAATTTTTTCGGGTGATCCGAGACCGGCTTGGTGAAGAGACGCAAAGTCGTCTTCGCTCATTCCGACGCCTTGCGTCCACTCTTCCTTGCGGCGGGGAGGTTTTGCCGCGCCAGGAGCAGGAGGGAAAATGGAGTGGGTCAGCAGAGCGCTTCCGGATGGGTGAATCGCTTCCTCACGTTCCTGGGAGATTGCTTCCAGCATTGCCAAGGCCTTCCGTCCAGTGTTCCGCCACAGCAACCACCCAGTAAATAGACCAAGCAGGAACATGGTCAGTCCGCCAAGGGCCGAGCTTAGTAGGTTGATTATGGTGTCGTAAGTTTGGGTGGAAAATTCGTGCATGACAAGGAAGGCGGACGATGTGAGCCAAGTGTTAATTCGTCGGATTGGGTAAAAACTCATATCACAAATTCCTCGCCTGAGAACCCGAATTCGAAGTGAAAGGTGGCTGATGAAATGTCGGAAGGTTGCCAGATAGTGTCGACGCAAAGTTGCATTTCTCGAAACGAAGTTCTATTCCTCAACGGTTGAGACCTAAGTCCTGAACCGCAACTGAAACCCCCGTGTCCAATTCTGATTCCCCGCAAATTCCGCCCGATGCGTTAGGTTCTCGGATTGCGACCGTATCACTGGCTATATTGGCTACCATTGCCGGGTTGGCTGCCCTTTCCTACGCGAGTCCGCTTCTATTCCCCGCATTGCTGGGTATTCTGTTGGCCTTTGCCTTGGAACCGGCACACCGCAGATGGGGTTCTTCAAGTGATAGGACCAAATTGTGGGGAACTACCGTTCGTCGGATCCGTTCGCGATGGTTTACGGACCAACTGCCGTTCGAGACTCCCGGATCAATTTTGGAATGGTTCGAACTCCGGACGCTTCGAACAAGGAGAGCGCAGATATCCCTTCCAGGGACTTGTGGAGACCCCGGATTTGACCATTATTGAGAAGTGCCTGACATTTGGACTCCAGCCAAGCGTTCAGCAGAAATGTCCCGGATCGGAACCAAAGGGACCAATCCCGAGCGCGTCGTTCGTTCAATGCTTCATCGCCTGGGCTATCGCTTTACCGTCAATTCTCCCGGGAATCGTCTATTGCCGGGAAAACCGGACATTGTTTTGCCGAAATGGAAAACGGTCGTCTTTGTTCACGGCTGCTTCTGGCACTATCACCAGGATTGCAGATCGGCAAAGATTCCCGATACTCGCTCCGCCTGGTGGGAAGAAAAGCTGGAGGGAAATCGACGTCGTGATCAGAGGGTGGGCGAAGCGTTGTCGGCTCTGCAATGGAACGTGGTGATTGTCTGGGCCTGCGAACTCAACAATCGGGAAAAGCGGGATCGACTAACCGCGCGCTTTCCCGAATTGATCGAGAAAAGAACCTGACAAAGCCAAAACACCTGGAAACGTCCCCTGGTTCGCCCTAAAATCCGCCCAATGCCAAGTCCTTCCAAATTCACCGTTGTTGATCTTTTCTCCGGGGCAGGGGGAATGAGTTGCGGGTTTCACAAGCATCCCGGTTTTCAGCTGGCAGCTGCGGCCGATGCGGAAATTGGCAAGCCGAGCATGGGAGCCGGGGCGCTGCAATGCAACCTGACCTACGCCGCCAATATGGGCATCGAACCCCGTCAAATCGACTTGGGAAAGGTGGTGCCCCAAGATCTCCCGGAGAGCCTCGGTCTTTCACCCAATCAAAAAGTCTCGGTTCTCTCCGTTTGTCCGCCTTGCACGGGATTCAGCCGCGCCAACCCTGAGAATCATTTGCGGGACGATCATCGCAACAGCTTGGTGAGTCGCGCAGCGGACTTCGCCCTGGCCCTCAATGCAGATGTCGTTGTGATGGAGAACGCCCGGGAGCTATTGCGCGGTAACTTTAAGGACCACTTCAGGGAGTTCCAATCTCGCCTGGAAGGTGCTGGCTATGCGGTGGCCGCGAAGAATTATATGTTGTCCAAATTCGGCCTCCCCCAGATTCGGGAAAGGGCGATCGTGATCGCGGCGAAACAGGATTACCAGCTGCGAACGCTCGATGATCTATGGGCAAATTTTCAAGTTGAGGAGGCGGCGTTGACCGTCAGGGCTGCTTTTGCCGGTATCTCAAAATCCGCCTCCGGGATCAACGATTTTCCCTCGATGACAGATCCCACCGTCCGGGCGCGTATGGCCGCCATTCCCTTGGATGGAGGATCGTGGGCAGAGTTGGTCCGACATCCCAAAGCCAAAGAACTGATGACTCCGTCGATGAAGAGAATCGTGAAACTGGAAAAACTGGGTTCTCATCCTGACGTATATGGTCGGATGAGTTGGGATAAACCCGCTCCGACGATCAAGCGAGAGTGTGCCCATGTTGGGAATGGCCGCTACGCGCACCCCTCGGAAAACCGGCTGTGTTCAGTGCGAGAGATGGCCATGTTGCAAGGCTTTCCCAACGACTTCAGTTTTGCGGGCACCGCGCTTTCCAATAAGTATCGCCATATTGGAGATGCGGTTCCGCCGCTGATCTCTTTCCAGTTGGCGCATGTTTGCCATTGGATCCTGACCGGTCGCGGGAAGTCTCTGAAAGAAGCGTTGTTGCCCGGAACCCATTTGAAGCCCGAGTCGCTGGTAGCGGCTCCCCAGACGGAGCTGATGTTTCATGCCTGAATTCAAACTCGACCTTTCCAATGCCGAGCATCGGCGGGTCACGGAGTTGATCGCCGCTCTCCGCACGTCGGTCGATTCGTCCACGAATGCCAAGGCAACGCTCATGGTGCCCAAGTTCGTGGATGAGTTTCTATCACGGCTGTTATCGCAGCATGTATTTCTCGGAAATCCGTTGTTCCAAGAGAGCTTTGATACCGCCTTCTATGCAGCCGCAATGGAGGCGAACTTCAAGGTGAGCGCGGCACCAACGGGACAGCGATTCTGGGATCTTCAGGTCAATGGAAAGAAGATCAGTCTGAAATCCAGCAAAGCGAAATCCCTGCGGAAAGAGACCCTTCATATCAGTAAACTGACCGAAGCCGCTTGGATTCAAGACTGCCGAACCGCCAAGCAGCGTCACGCCCACACGCTGGAGTTGTTTAAAGAATATTGCCGCGAAGTTGATGAAATCATTCAACTCCGCTACTTCGGCAGAGAGCAACTCTATGAGTTGGTGGGTGTTCCCGTGAAAATCCTGAAAAAGACGCTTCAATTACCCGTTTCTGCCTTTGGCGCGGATGGCCCTACGATCAATATCCCAATCGGCCTGGAACCTCCCGATTTCACGCTGAAGCTGGATCGCTCTGATGCGAAGGTAACCCTGGCGAATATCTTGAAGGCGAACTGTACGACTTACGGGACCTGGAAAATTGCTCAAACTTCGGATTTGGCAGATTGACCGTTGGCTCCAAGGCTTGCTCCAGTCCCTTTATGGTGAAGGGGGTGAAGACAGGCAACATCGTGACGCTCATCCGAACCCCTTCGGGCCACTTTCCGACGGCTTCATAGCTTCGGCATCGATTCAGACGGTGTTCCGACTTCGCGAACGATCAGCGATTGGCCGGGTTGAAGGCGGTCGTTGCCTTCGATGATGACTTGATCGTCTTTCTGGAGGCTGGCTTCTTTGGCCCGAATGAAGGCCATTTCGTAGCGCTCGAACTGGATTTCGACGGGAACTTTGCGCGAGATCGGCATCGGGCCTTCTCCGCTGTCATCAACCACGTAGACGAAGTCGCCCATGCTGGTGCGGATGAGGGCATCGACCGGAATGATGAAGTGCGGCTCGCTTTTCCCCACCGGAACGACTCCGGTGATGGACTGGCCGGGTGCGAGCTTCGCCTTCGCGTTGTCGATGGTTGCGACGACGGTGAACAATTGGCTGCGGGGCTCGACGTCTGGCACGACCGTGGCCAAAGTTGGTTCAAAAATCTCTCCACTGGACGAGACGCGGACGCGGATTCCCTTCGGATTTGCGGTGACGTCCGTCAAATAGCGCTCCGGGACGCTCAACCAAGCTTCTACCGGATCGACCGAGACCAGGGTCATGACGGATTGGCCAGCGTTGATCCACTCTCCCAATTCCACATGCCGCGCGGCGATTACGCCACCGAATGGTGCTTTGATCTCGAGGTCCTTTTGACGGATTGCGAGCAAGTCGAGTCGGCTCTGGGATTCCGCGACGGCTTGCTTCGCGGCTTCGGCCTGGGCATCTGCAACGGCCAGGGCGCGTTCCGCATCGAGAAACTCACTTCTGGAAATCGCCTTGTCTTTGAGCAAGCCTTCCTTCATCCCGATATCGGTCTGGGCGCGCTTGAGCTCGGCAACGCGTTGGTTGACTAATTTTTTGGCCGATTGGAGTTGGGCCTCGGCTTCGGCGACCTGGGCGTTGGTCCGGCGCTCGTCGAGACGAACGAGCCGTTGGCCGGCTTTGACCCGATCTCCTTCGTCGGCCAACACCTCGATGACGGTTTCCGGTTCCTGGGCGGCGAGTTCCGCCCGAGAAGCAGCTCGCAAGGTGCCGGTGACGATCGATTCATCCTGGGCGGGTTCCAATTTCACCCGGGTCGTGAAGACGGATGCTGGAGGTGGTCCGGAAGGCATCCCGCCACCGCCGCCCTGGCCCGCTGTTGGGGCACTCTGGATCAGTTTGATGATCGCGCCCGAAACCACCACCAAAAGCAGCGCCAACCCTATGATGAGAAGGGGGCCACGACGCGACGGGCTTGAGGAATTGGACGGGGAAGACATAGCCGCTGATACACGATCCACTTGCCGGATCTGTCAATCACACTCCGACGGGGAGTCACGGATCTCCTTACGCCCAGAATCTTCCTCTGGTCTATTTGTTCCAGGGAAACAAGCGTGATGAACGATCGCGCTCTCGAAAGATCCGTTTGGGGTTGGCGGCGCGTTCGGCTTTCTCTTCCAGGTGTTGCGCGGTTGGTATTCCCGGATTGGGAAACTTTTCCGCAGCGTCGGTCCCTACCTCGGTCCGAACATCTTCGTCAAAGCTGGAGCCGACCAATTCATCGTTATCCGTGACCACGACTGGTTGGATGAAAATGAGCAACTCGGTCCGGCCAATATCCCGCTCCGTGTTTTTAAAGGCATGACCCAGAAGAGGGAGCCGGTTAACGAAGGGGAGTCCTTCCGTCGATTTCGTGTCGCTTTCCGTGATCAATCCGCCCAAAACGATGGTGTGGCGATCCGGGACGGTGAGGGTGGTGGTCAGTTCTTCGGTTCCGATGATGGGAACGCTGTTGTTGGCGACGATTTGCTGTCCGATCACGGTGTCGTTGATCTGAGCGATCTCCAGAGTCACTTCCCGGTCCGCGTTGATCAACGGAATCACTTCCAGCTTCAGGACCACGTCTTCGAAGCCGATCGTCGTGTTCAGAGCGGCGTTGTTGGCGCCTCCGGTGGCATCGGTGATCGTACTTTGGGGAACGGGGATGCGTTGACCGCTCGTGATGCTGGCTCGTTTGTTGTTTTGCACGCTCAAGACGGGGCGCGAAACGACTTTGAAGCGGTTCGAGGTCTCGAGGGCCGAGATGAACAGATCGAAGTTTCCGCCGAACGATCCGTAGAGGTTGAGGCCATCGGCTGGACCAAAGGCGTTGCTAATGAGGTTATTGCGCAAGTCACCCACGTTTCCGTTGGTGATGATATCGTCGCGCTGGGTGATCAAACTGGAGGCGACTCCCGGCGCATTGAGGTTACCTGCGTTGAAGGATTCGAACTGCTTCAGATAATCGACTCCGATGTCGATTCCATCTCCCAGAGTGAGTTGGCCGATGACCATCGCGAGGTAAACCTGGGGCGGTTTCCGATCGAGCCGATCCACCAGTTCACTCACGGCCAGTTTCGCTTCGGCGGATCCGATTACGATGAGCATGTTCGCCTGGCGATCGGCGATCACTCGCGTTTTTCCGACGAGAACCGAAACCGGAGCCGTTTCGTCCGTGGGGAACAAGAGGCGGTCCGCTTGACCGGTGGAGTCTGTTCCGGTGGGATCTTGCTGAAAGCGCGATTGCTGATTTTGGTTTTGGATTCCGGTGAGAGCCTGCAGCTGAGAGGAGGCGACGGGCGTCTGGCGGGTATCGATGCTGCGTCCGCCGGGAAGCTGGGTGGATCCCGTGCCGGTATCGGTCAGGATATCGACGACGACTGGCAAAATGTCGATCACCTTGGCGTAGTTGAGCGCCTTTTCGAGCGGGTCTTGGTCGGGCAAGGGGCGGTCGAATTCCTCAATCAGGCCGAGGATGAAGGCGATGTCCACGGGTGATGCCTGAACCATGATTCGATTCATCCGATCGTCCGCAATGAGCTGGGCGGCGGGGTCATTGGCGCTGCCGATGCCCGAACCTTCGTTTGCGTTGGTCGGGGCATTCTTCTTGTCGTTATCGTTTTTCTTCTCGTTTTGTTGGCCGGAAATCGTTCGCCCCAGTTCGCTCAGCCGTTGCCGTTCTTCGTAGCGAGCATCCATTGCCGCCTGAATGATTTGGGAAACGGTGTTGGAATCCGCATAGATCAATTGGACAAACTGGGTCATCAAGCGGGCCTCATCCGGAGGCACATCGATGATCTCGCGAAGCTTGGCCAATTTTCGGATCAAGGCGGAGTTTTCCGTGATAAGAAGTCCTGAGGGCGATTCCACCGGTGTGATCCGACCGTAGGAATTGAGCTGGACGTGGTTCGCCATGATCGCGGCAGCTTCTTCCGGGCTGATGTAATCCAACTCCATGAAGAATCCGATGAGTGACTCGCCGGCGGGCAGGGTCATTGGATCCGTGTAGATGACGGCACCGTCATTCACAGCGGCAGGCTCATTCCCAGATCGTCCCAGCATCAGTTTGATCGTTTGGTCGTCTGCCTCATGGATGATCACGTAGCCGTTGAGGATTAAGGCGGATTCAATCAGCTGAATCGCTTCGGTAGGCGGGACGGGACGAGGGGTAACCAGGCTGATTTGGGGGCCGTTGAAGATGGCGGTGTCCTTTACCACAACTTTGCCCGTGAGCCGTTCGTAGACGGGCAGGATGTCATTGATGGCGTTGAGCGGAAACTGAAGCGAAACCCCCTCGCTGTCGCCACCAGGCCTCCCTAGTCCGACCGGTCTTCCTCCTCCAGCAGGAGCTTCTGGAGCCGCGTCTTGGGCAAACCCCGGAATGGCGAAGAGGAGGAAAGCGAAACCCGTGGATCGCCATGAGGGAAGAGTGATCGTCACTTCTGGTTCTTTTTGATCAATTGGTCCGCCATTCCCATGAATTTTTCGCCCATTTGTTCGCGGGTGAGATCCGGGTTTGCTTCCCGAATCTGCCGCATTTTATCGAACAATTTACCGCGTTGTTCTTCGGTCAATTGGCTCATTTTTTCGCGGAATTCCGTGGAAGGTCCACCTCTTCTTCCATCTCCACGGCCCTCTTCTCTTCGTTCGCCGGAACTACTCCCCGCCGCAGGCTTTCCTTCGCCGGGTTTCAATTGGTTTTCATCGAACCGTACTGAAATGACTTCACCGCCGGCCACTGAAATCTTGGCGGTCATTTTTTCCAAATCGCTTTGATCACCAGCCACCTCGATCATGCGCCAGCCCTGGGCATTGGCGTTGGCACTGACGACGTAGCTCTCCTTCGTCTTTTTATCGACGAGCGTTGCGATCGTCTCTTCCCCAATTTTTGCAATTCCCGTGAGGATCAGCGAGTCGCTCAAGTTGAGCGAACGGGTGAATGGAGAATTGGACTGCAAGGATTTGAAGTCGCTTTCGGTGATGGTTAGGGGCATGCCTGGTTGATTGTAAGGTTTACTTAAATTTCCAGGTTTCAACAACGAAGTTGGATTACCTTCCGAATTGGCGGGTTCTTCGGGGCGAGGCTCAGGGGGCGTGTCCTGAGTTTCGGGTTCTGCGAGGGGTTTTTCTTCGTTTTCGAAGTCGAGGCTGTTGGCCAACTCTAACGCTGCGGCATTGGCTTCTTCTTCGGAGACGGGCGTTTCCGGGGCATTTTGGGACCAGGCCAGGAAGGGGATTAGCAAAGACAACGATGCGCTAGTCAACCAGAGGGACGGTTTCATGAGGTTTGGAAGAGTTGGTAGGGAGTTCGAAGGAAAGGTTTCGCTATCGCTAGGAATCCGCCCCGTCAGGTTTGAACCACCGGGCCACCGTTAAGTTGCAACGAGCCTGGGGCTCCGGTTCCTTGGATTTCGTATCCAGGGCGAGTTCCAAGTTCTTGACGACGTAGAAGTCTTCCGGTTTCTGCAACGTGATGAGCCACTCGTTAATTTCCGCCAAATCGCCGCGAACGATGATGTTTACGGAGACTTCCTGGTAGAATTCCGTGACTTGTGGCTCCAGCAGATTCTGTCTCTCCATACGGAGTTTTCTCTCAAACGCCTCATTCTGCAGCTTTTCGAGCAGCTGTCCTTGATTCTTCCCGGCGCTATCCAAGTCCGGCATGTTCGCATCGATCCACTGTCCCCGTTCGACGGGATCGTCCCATTCTCCGGTTCGCTCTGCCAGCCAGCTCCGTTGTTCGATTTCTTCTTGCTGCAGTGCCTCCAAGGTGGATCCGCTCTTTCGCAGGCCGGTCACGACGCGTTGCAACCCGATCAAGTTGCCCATCACGAAGAGAGTGACGAGGCAAAGGGTGAGGAGGAGTTTCTCGCGAGAGTTGAGGGAGCGCATGAGTGCAGGCGGAACAAAAGGAACGACGCAGGGGGAAACGATCGGTTACCGAATTTCCGCGCCTCCAGGCAAATGCGTCATTGTTGCCCGGTCCGAGCCATCACGATTAGGGGCCACTGGCAAATTTCCCTTCCAGTCGAAATGATGTTGAGTTGTTTTCGCTGTTCACCTGGGGCGGGGCCATATCCCAGGTGTAACCGCGGAAATCCGAATTTTTCTCCAAGTCTTCTTTCAGCTGGTAAACGAGTTGAGAGTCTCGGGCTAGGCCTTCGAGCCGCACGTTCTCGCCCTGGGTAATGAATCGGTGAACCACCAGTCCACTGGGAGGCATCAACCCGGAAATCTGATCAAGTTGCCGCAGGGGATAAAAGCGTTTGTCGATCGCGGGAGCCAGGATGCGAGCGCGTGTCATCGATTGGCGGATGAATTCGGCTTCCGGGCGTCGATCGGCGATTCGAATTTCGGTTTGAGCAGCTCTCTTTTCCCGATCCTGAAAGAAGATGAACAGCCCCATCGCTGCCGTGATGTAGATCGCGAGGAGGGCGAGCGCCCCCGTGCGAATTTTCTGATTCCGGCGTTCCCTTAGCAATGCGGTCCGGACCGGAAGGGGCAGCATCGGATTCGAAGCGTCCTTGACCAAATGGGCGTCTGGAGCCGGTCGAGGCCGAAAGTCGACCGGAAGGCTCAATTTGCGCTTCAGAGCTTCTTGAGCCTCCGATGAGGCATCCAGCCAAATCTCCAGACTGGCCCGTTCCGCCAACTGTCCGCTTCCCTGCAGGCTCAAAATTGTCAGATTCAACTCTTGGGCGACAGCCTCGTTCAAGTGTTCCCCCGCCGTCAAAATCTGGCTAAACGTCACCTTTCCATGCTTCCCGGCCAGTAACACCAGACGACCGTGTTCGCGAATCACCGCTGCGGCGTGATCCGGCATTGAGAACAGTCGACCGGCCGCAGTGTAGCCAACGGCATGCGCGCTGCACAAATCCGTGCTGAAATCCGAGGGCAAAACATCCACGCCGATCAGGCTTTCGCCGCGCTCCCGCTCGATGATATGATAGGCAAACACGGCTTCTTCGGAGTGGCCGGATCGAATCAAGCCCCGTTTTTCCACCTGAGCGTGGACCATATCGGGAAAGAGCGCTTGGTCAGCGGTTGGAACCGTGACCGAGAAGGACGTGCATTCGCGAGCCGGCAGTCCCACGATCGCGCCTTTCCCATCGCTGGGGAGTTCGTCCAGCATGTCGATGGTTTTGCGGAACTTGGATCGTTTCCCCGACCAATTCCAGACATCCCAGCCGCGTTCTTCCGCAGGAGTGACGATGGTGGTGGGCGATTTCAAAAATTCTGAATCAAAAGGTTCATCGAAGAGGATTCGCGGCGTTCTTTTAGCTTCGTTGGCGGGTGAATGCAAAGTAACCCTTCGCCAGACGTCTAGGTAGGCGTTCGGTCACCAAGTTTTTCGCGGCCAGACAATCCCGGTTTCAACCAGCCACACACGCCATGAACGATGCCAAAAACCAGTTGACGGATCAGAGCCACCCTACCTTTGTTCTTCAGAACAAGTCTCTGCCCTTCCGATCAACTGCCATGAAGCCAAACTTAGCACACTATCTTCCGGGAATTGGGGCTGCGGTCCTGATGCTCGGATTCAGCGTGGTCCCCGGTTCCTCCTTCGCCCAAGGCGGATCTTCCGCCAGCGCCTCGACCAAAACGCCTCCTGTCGATACCAAGACTCACAAGCTTATCGAGGTGAAGAAACTCATCCCGCAGGATAAAGATGGCGGCTTTATTCGCCCTCGCTTCTCGCCGGACGGGTTGCAACTTATGATCACCAAGCCGGGTTATCAGGGCATCTACCTGGTTCCGGCGAAAGGCGGCCAGCCGAAGCTCATCGCCGAAGCGAACGCTTACCGGGCGGAATGGACCGAGCAGGGAAAAATCTCCATCCCGGATCGGAAAACGAAGAAACAGCGAATCCTGAATCTGGACGGAAGCGAAGCTCGCATGGCCCAAGCTGCCGAGGAGGAAGTCTTCTGCAAGAACGACCAAGTCTTCGCCCAGGTGGAAGGAACTCAGAAGCCGGTCGCGATCACCGATAAGAGTGATCGCTTCATTCAGCCTCACCTGTGCCCCAAGCACAAGATGGTCGGCTATGTTGGCGTTCAGTCCGGCCTCTACTTGTCGAAGGCAGACGGAACTGGCGCCCCTACGTTTCTGGGGGCGGGTCAGGATTTGACCTGGGCACCCAATAGCTCGTTCATCCTCTATGCTCACACGGACGACGATGGCCACGAAGTCGTCGAGAGCGATCTCTATCGCTACGATCTCCGGGCGAAAAAACTCTATAATCTCACCGCCGAGTTGGACCTGGTTGTCAGCAATCCATCCATAGCTCCAGATGCGAAGACGGTGGCCTTCGATGCGGATGGCGATATCTACGTCGCCACGATCCAGTAATCTCACAATCTTCGCCGCTGCCCTCAAATTCGTTTTGGTATGAAACCCAGTTACCGCTTCCTCTCCTTCCTGGTTCTCCCGTTCATCGCCGGTCCTTGGCTGGCAACCGGCCAAGAACGCATTTACATCGATCCCGGACACGGCGGATCCGATCCCGGAGCGGTCAATGGTTCCTTCGGGACGAAAGAAGCGGATCGCGTTCTGTTCACTGCCCTAGCTCTGCGGGACTATATGGAAGAGGACACCGAGGACACGCGCGGTGGGGGCGAGTGGGAAGTCCGGCTTTCCCGAGAGACGGACGTTTTCATCAGCCTCGGTGCTCGGTCTGCCGATGCTAACGGCTGGGATGCAGATCGGTTTTTGTCGATCCATCAGAATGCGTTCAATGCCTCGGCCAACGGCACCGAGACGTTCTCTCTGTCCGGTTCCGGAACCTCCGCCAGGCTGAGAAACCTGGTGCAAGCGGAAGCAATCCAAGCCTGGGGATTGGTCAATCGCGGGAATAAGACGGCGAATTTTTCCGTCCTCCGTAATACGGCCATGCCCGCAGTGCTCACGGAAATGGGCTTCATCGATTCCTCCAAGGATCACCCGTTCTGCTCCTCGGATGAAAAGTGCGATGAGTTCGCCAAGCACATGCTCTTCGCCTTCCAGCAGCACTATGATCTGGACGAATACCTTCCCGGCGACGAACCGGTTTCTCCCGGCGGGATTGTCGTGGACAACGGCGATGCCAGTGGTTTTTCCGAGTCCGGCACCTGGTCGACTTCCACCTCTGCTGGTTTCTTTGGAGCAAATTCCCGATTCGCGGCAGTCGCGAACCAGTCTCCCAACAATACCGCGACCTTCGTTCCGAACCTCTCGCAACCCGGGCGCTATGAAGTCTATGCCTGGTGGGTTCCCGGAGGAAATCGGTCGCCTGGCGCGGGATTCGTGGTCAATGATCTCACGGGTTCATCGGTCGTGAAAGTCGATCAGCGCACGAGCGGGAACCAGTGGAACCTGCTCGGGACCTTCAATTTTCAGTCCGGAAGAGAGGGGAACGTCGTCTTGACCTCGGGACAGTCGCTTCTCAGCAGCGTCAATCCTTCGAGCACCGTGATCATGGCCGATTCCGTGCGTTTTGTTCGAGTTGGGGATCTCGATATCCAGGAAGTGATCGTCGATAATTCGGATCTCGGGTTCCGCGCTTCGGGCCGCAGCTGGTTCCGAGCCGCGTGGACGTCCGGGTTTTTGGGAGACGATTATCATGCCCGCCCGACCGCTTACACCAGTGATCCGGCCACTTGGTCCGCCAGTCTTCCCGTTCCCGGGCAATGGGAAGTGTTTGCGCGTTGGACCACGGGAGGGAATCGTTCGCAAACCGCTCCCTACATCATTCAGCACACCGGAGGAACGACCACGCGTTCGGTCAATCAGCGACAGAACAACGCCACCTGGGTCTCACTCGGGACCTACAACTTCGCGGCGGGCTATTCGCAGCGCGTTCAACTCTCTTGCTGGACCTTCCCAGGGGATTTTGTGGTGGCGGATGCGGTGAAGTTCATCAAGCGCTAGGCCGTGAAGCTAGCGATACTTGCCCATCGGATCTTCGTTCCATTCCGGCCATCGCCTGGTTTCATGGATCGCTTCCGGGCTGATTTTCAGTCCCAACGTCTGATAATGCGGTGCCAGGTTTCTCCCCACGGCTCGGGACATGCGACGCACCCACTCGTCATTGCGACGTTGTCGAAAGGTTGGCATTTCCCAGACTTCCAAGTTGTTGTATTCCGCAAAGACGCGCTGAAACGGTTCCCAGCCGAAGGCGTCCTGAATGCAGAGATACGAATCGAGCGCCGTCCAGCCGTTCCAGTTCTTCGCAAAATCCGCCCCGCCGTTGAAGTAGGCATTTCGCAGCTGTTGGCGACGCAGGGGGTGAAAATTGGGGTGGATTTGCTCTCGGGGAATCTTGAGAAGCTCGTCGGCCAGGAAGGCCACCCAGAGATTGCAAGTCGCTTCCGTCGTTCCCGGGAGATGCCAGAAGTTGTGTTGATGATTGTGACCCAGCTCGTGGAAAAAGCGATAGCTGCCGCGCCGTCGCAATTCCGCCGCGTTCACGGCCATGGCTGCGTCCTGATCAATGTGCGCCGCGAACGGATAACCGGAATGCGCCGAACCGGAAATGAGCTGGCGATCGAAAACAATCCGCTCCGCCCGATAGCGCTTGCGATCGATCCCCACGAGTTCGGCCGAGGTATCCACGATCTCATCCCACAGGGTCATCACCTCATCCGGATTCTCCAGCTTCCGCACAAACCCGCTCGGTAAAACGAGGATCGCTCGATCGGACACGAGTTCAGCCCAGGGAGCGGGCTTGTCACGGATCTCCGCCTTCCAGTCTGCCAACGAGGTCTTCCCGTGAACGTAGAATGGCGCCTGGACCGCTCCTTCGATCGTGACCTCGAAGTCGCCCAATCGAGCATCGCGTGGAATTCCAATGTGGATCGGCCCGCCAAGCCCATTTCCCACTTCCCGCGTTGGCATTCTCAGCAGAAATGAGCGCTGCAGCTCCGGAAAACGCCACCATTCCGCATTCTCCTCAATACTCGCCCAATAGGCCCCAATGCTCACGGTCACGCCTTTGCCTACCACGCGTTCCGGAACGGTGACCGTGATGATTTCTCCCGGCGGCGCGTAGAAGCCGGTCGGTCGTTTTTCGCCGACGAACCAGTGCCCACTCACCCGGCCGCCTAACCAGCCTCGATAATTGCCATCGATGCGAATGGTTTGGCGAACTCGTGGTGCTTCTTCCGCCACGGCTCCCGGATAATCGGACGCGGCGGCAATCGGCCAAAGCTTCGGAGCGGGCAAGGTCTGGTTCAAATGATTGGCGACTTGCAGCATCGTCGCCTCCAGCGGCTGCTCGCTCGGCCGAATCGGTTGTTCCCGAGTTGGCACGATCGGCCCCAGCGCTCGGCGCAATTCATGAAACGTCGGCAAAAAATCCTCCAATTCCTCCGTTCCCAGTTTTTCCGCCAACCCCAACTCCCGAATCAGCTCCGCATCTGCCCGATGTTCCGGTTCCAAGAGCGCTCGAGCCGCCGTCGCCGGATCGCCCGACGCCGTGGCCAGCCAGCTCATCCCCACCCAGCAGCCAATGACAAGTCGAGAAAGAGCGATCACCGGAAAGTCCTCGGCTTCATCGATCCACTTGGCAAGCACCCACCCCGCTCAATCGCCCTTCGCCAGCTTGGCGATTCCTTCCCGATGCAGTCGAACCAGCCGCCAATCCTTCATGATCTCGGCCCCTTGTTTCTCGTAGAAATCGATCGCCCGCTGATTCCAATCCAGCACGGTCCACTCCATCCGACCACATCCCCGTGCTTCTGCGATGTTCGCGAGTTCTTGCAGCATTGCCTGTCCAATCCCCGCGCTGCGATGAGCTGGCTGAACGTAAATGTCCTCCAGGTAAAGGCCGGGCCGACCCACAAAGGTGGAGTAATTCTGAAAAAATACCGCCGTCGCCACAATCTGCCCCTCGCGCTCTGCGACCAGCGCTTCCGCCGTCGGGCGTTCCCCGAAGAGCGCCTCGTGCGTCGAATCCTCCGTCGCTTCCACCCAATCCGTGATCTGCTCAAACTCCGCCAACTCCAGCAACAAGGCATGAATGGCAGGAACGTCTTCAGGAGAGGCCGGGCGAATCATGAGGATGCCTTACGTGCAACTTGCGAACTTGGCAATTGTCTGGGATGACTGGCGGGTGCGAGCCTTTCAAATTACCGAGCCGGGCCAATCTCAAATCACCACGGTCCCCGATCCGCAAATTCGCTCGGACGAAGTGTTGTTGAAGATCGAAAAGATTGGGTTTTGCGGCTCGGATCTCAGCACTTATCGCGGGAAAAACCCACTGGTCAGCTATCCGCGAATTCCTGGTCATGAGGTTGGAGCCACGATTGCGGAAATCGGGGATTCGGTTCCCGGGAAGTGGAAACTGGGCCATGGCGTTCTCGTTTCGCCCTACACCAGTTGTGGAACCTGTTCCGCCTGTCGGCAGCAACGCTTCAACTGCTGTCGCCACAACGAGACGATGGGGGTGCAGCGCGATGGAGCCATGAGCGAATTCTTTGCCGTCCCTCACCAGAAGCTGCTCACTTCGCCCAGCTTGTCCCACACTGAAATGGCGTTGGTCGAGCCGCTCACCGTCGGGTTTCACGCAGTGGAACGAGGGCGTGTCCATTCCGAGGACACCGTGGTAGTCTTGGGATGTGGGGCCATTGGTTTGGGCGCGATCGCCGGAGCCGCCGCCCGTTCTGCTCGGGTCATTGCCGTCGATATCGATGCCGCAAAGCTCGAATTGGCTCGAAAGTGCGGTGCCCGGGAAACCATTCAAAGCTCAGAGTCCAATCTTCACGAAACTCTCGCGGAACTCACCAACGGAGAAGGCCCCGAAGTCATCATCGAAGCCATCGGCCTCCCTCAAACCTTCCGCGCCGCCGTGGAAGAAGTCGCTTTCGCCGGACGCGTCGTCTACATCGGCTACGCCCTGGAACCCGTCGCCTATGAAACGAAGCTCTTCGTCCAAAAAGAGCTGGATATCCTCGGATCGCGCAATGCCACACCAGCAGACTTTGAGGCGGTGATCGCCTATCTGGAATCAGGCCGCTTTCCCGTCAGCGAAGTGGTCAATCTGGAAGTGAGTCTGGACGAAGCATCCGCCGCCTTGGAAAACTGGCACCAACACCCCGGCCAGTTCACCAAAATTCATCTGGCGCTGTAGGCGTCAACGGTTCATCCCGCCAACGTTTTCGCCAAATGGAAGGCGAAACCGGGCAGAGCGGTTGACTCGATCGCTTGATCCGCAGGAACTTCCGTCTTCTCAGAATAGGTTCCTTCGACCGGATTCCGATACACCTCAGTTTTTTTGGCTCCGGGCCGGATGATCCAGTATTCAGGAATTTCCGCTTCCGCGTAAACCGAGGCCTTTGCACGATCCACCGCCAACGTGCTCATTGCCACTTCGATGACGAATTGCGCGGATGTCGGTTTGGTTTGTCGAAATTCAGCGTCTTGTCCTCGGACGACAGAGATATCGGGCTCCGGCTCCGAATCACCAATCGTGATCGGATCCTCCTTCCGAACCGAAAATTCCGATTCCGGGCAGAATTGAAGGAGTCGCTTGAAAAGGCATTGGACGAGAAATACGTGGAGCGCAGATCTGGACATTTTCTCGACAAGAACACCGTTCAACAACTCGACTTTCCACTCCGCGAAGACCCCCAGATCAATCATGCGGTGGTAGCGCTCGATCGTAATTGGGGCCACGCGTTCGCGAACTGCGGGAATGGCGAGAATCTCAAGCATGGTGAAAGAATAAGGCCACGACTGCGGGGTCGCAACCTCTTCGTCGCTGGACCCAACGCTTCAAAAAACGGCAAGAGGACGGTGTTTTACCGCTTGAGCATCCGCCAAGGAGTTGAGAGGATACTAGCCGATGAAGTTTCTTCTTTATTCTCTTCTGATCGGCGTTTGCATGTCTGCCTCCGCCGCCGATTTCCACGGCTTTAACCGGATCGACTTCGAGGTCGATGGTCGGAAATGCATTCTGGTCGAGCCAAAGGAACCGAATGCCGGGCGGTTGTGGGTCTGGCGAGCGCGATTTTTTGGTCATGAGCCTCAGGTGGACATTGCGCTGTTGGAAAAGGGATATCATGTGGCCTACTGCGACGTCGGGGGATTGTTTGGCAACCCGGCAGCCGTGGCTCATTGGAATGCGTTTTACGAGGAAATGACGGGGAAATACCAGCTCTGGAACCGCGTGGCCTTGGAAGGGATGAGCCGAGGTGGTTTGATCATCTACAATTGGGCGGCGGAGAATCCGGAGAAGGTGAGCTGTATCTATGCGGATGCTCCGGTTTGCGATTTTAAGAGTTGGCCCGGCGGAAAGGGGGCGGGGAAGGGGAGTGAAGCTGCCTGGAAGCAGTGTCTGAAGGCCTACGGATTGGGCGAAGAGGAGGCGTTGGCCTATCGCGGAAACCCGATTGATCGGTTGGAGCCCTTGGCCACGGCGGGGATTCCGCTGCTTCACGTAGTCGGCGATGCTGATGATGTCGTTCCCGTCGCGGAGAACACCGCGATTCTGGAAGCTCGCTACCGGGAATTGGGCGGGAGCATCGAGGTGATTCACAAACCCGGCGTGGGTCATCACCCTCACAGTCTGGAAGATCCCCAACCCATTGTGGACTTCATCACCAAGCATACGATTGCGGATCGCTAGGTCACGGACGACGATGCCGACATGACTCGATTCCTCCCACTGCTGATTGGTCTAGTGCTCGGCCTTTGCTCGGAACGCCTGAGGTCGGAGACGCAGCGTGAGCTCCTCATTGTGATGGGAGCGGAAGGAGCGCTGGAATTTGCGGCGCCCTTTGCCAAAGCAGCGACGCTCTGGGTCGAAGCAGCCGAAGCGGCTGGAGACGTCAATGCGACCCTGGTTCATGATCGAGCGGGGTTACGGGCAGCTTTAGAAGAACATCTCGCCGCAGCACCTCCGGAATTATGGATCGTCCTGATTGGTCATGGCACCTTTGATGGCCGGGTCGCCAAATTTAACCTGGAAGGTGAGGATGTCTCAGCGGAAGAATTTGGTCAGTGGTTGAAGGATTGGAACTCGGGCGAGCTGGTCTTCATCAATACCACGCCCGCGAGCGCCCCCTTCATTCCCGCCTTGAAAGGCCCGCATCGAACCGTGATCACAGCGACGAAGAGCGGTGTAGAAGTCAATACCGGACGATTTGGCGATTTCCTGGCCGCAGCTCTCAGCTCGGATCTTGCAGATTTGAACAAAGACAGCCAAGTCTCGATTCTCGAAGCCTTTCTCCTCGCTTCCAACCAGACGAAGGAGTTTTACGAGAAAGAACGTCGGATCGCCACCGAGCAAGCATTGATCGACGACAATGGCGATGGAAAAGGAACCCGGGGCGACTGGTTCGAGGGACTCCGCATGGTGAAGTCCCTGGGAGAAGAAGGGGAGCCGGATGGAAAGCGGGCGCGCAATCTCCACTTGGTTCCGGGCGAACTGGATCGCCATCTCTCGGCGGAAGCCAAGCAACGCCGGAATGAGTTGGAGCAGGCGGCAGAAGATCTGCGGGGGAAAAAGAAGGAATTGGGCGAAGCGGTCTATTATCAGCGATTAGAAGCGATCTTCCGGGAAATTGCGCAGATCTACAGCGAAGAAGGCTCCTAGGTCAGGTCTATTAATCAGGTTTTACAGATTCTTTAGAATTAGAGAACCTTAGCCCTGCTACGAACGAGGCTTCGACGAACGCCCGAAATGGGTGAATGAGGATCAAAAACCGTGGAGAATGAGAAAAAAATTTCGCAGCAAAGTGGGGTCCCTTTGGATGGAAATTTTTCAGATTGATGAAAAAAAAGACAGCGATCTGCTCCCAGGGAGGTTTTTGGGCCGTATGCGGTAAAATCCTCTAAATGTCAACGTCTATTAAGACATCTGAAAGGGATCTCAGGGGTGAGACCCAAATTAGCGAGGCGGCTCGAAAAGGCTTCGCAAACGGGACGGATTAGTGATATGGTTACGTTACTATGTCTACTACAAGAAGAACTAGATTCTCTCGTCGTGTTCCGGATCATGTCACGGATGAACTTGTGGCAGTCTTGTCAGCCTCTCGGCAGTTCGCGTTCAACGACCTGTTCGAAGAAGTTTATGAGAACCTCAAGAAACGGAATGCGGTGAGTGGAGGCGAAGAGATGCTTCGACTCCGGGCCTATGAAAAGCTCCAGAATCTTTGCACAAGAGGCTTGGTGGAAAAAGAGGGTAAGAAATATCGTGGACTCGAGAGACTCGAGGAAGCATCGAGTGCTTTTGTTGCTGCTGCTGCTGCGAAAGCTGCTGCCGCTGCTGCTGCCGCTTCTGCGTCAGCCAAGTAACCCTATCGGTTGAAGCAACCTCTATCGGTTGAGTCAACCAATAAGGTCAACAAAGCACATTCCTGTTTAACAAGTCTAGTGCCTGTAAACATCAGCCTTTCAGGCTGGTGGAACTAAAATACAAGAGAATTTGGCTGGTTTTTTCGCCTCGAAAATCACACCAATCATTTTCCTTGTTTTCGACTTCGAGCGGTGCAATGCAATGAAAGTTGTGTTGCACCGCTTTTTCGTGGGCGGTTGCTGAATCTGTTCTTCCCAGTCCCCAATGCTCCAGGATTACCTCCCCGTTCTATTGCAGTTTCTCGTGGCGACTGGCCTTGCCGTCGCCATTCTCGTCTCCAGTGTGGTTTTGGGAAGAAGCGGACGGCGGAACGCGATGAAGGATAGTGCTTACGAGTGCGGAATGCTCCCGGTCGGGGACGGCCAGCCTCGCTTCAGCGTCAAATTCTACCTCATCGCGATGCTCTTCGTGATTTTCGATATCGAGGTGGTCTTTATGTATCCGTGGGCGGTCATCTTCAAAGAAACGATCGAGGCGGGCGATTACACGCTCTGTTGGAGCATGCTGAGCTTTGTTGGAATTCTTCTCGTTGCCTATGTTTATGCACTGAAGAAAGGTGCGCTGCGATGGGACAACTAACAGATTGCAAACCGGGCGAAAATAGCGCAGTTAGCAAGATGGAGTCACCTCGGCTCCTTCCATTTCCCCCGGTTCGCTTTCCATGGTTCATTACATCGCACTCTACAAGTTAAAGCCTGACGTTTCCGACGAACAACTTGAGGACATGATCCGATCAAGTCGGAGTCAGTTACTGAAGATTCCCGAAGTGCTCAATATTAGTTCCGGGAAGCGGATCTCCGAAGAGACCATCTGGCCGTTTTACGTGGCGATCGACTTCGAATCGATGGACAAGATGGAGATGTATCAGGACGACCCCATCTACATCAAGTTCAAGGAAGAGGTCGTGAAGCCCTACACCACCTCCAGCCAGGAGCTGCTTTATGAGATGGAGCCGGGCAAGGACGTGAAGTATTCCTAAAACCTTGTTGGAAACCATGAGGCAGGCGGTTTTCCTGGTCATGGTCACGCTGTTTGGGACGATCCTATCGCAAGTGGGCGGGATCATCGGAGTCGGGGGATGGCTGTTCTTTCGCTGGCGCGTTTTTCCCCACGCGAAACGACCCATCTTGTTTTCTCTCGCAGCGACTACGTGCCTCTACGGTTTGGCCGCTTTTGTGCTTGTTCCATTGCTTGCGAGACCCTTCGGGCGCACCGCGCTTCCGGTATTTGCCTCGAAGGCTTCTCCCATCGCCCCGCGATCGATTGCCTTTTGCCTTCCCCCATCGGGTATTGGATTTATGAGGCTCCCCGAGATGGTGAACCCGCTCCCTATGCGGACCGAAACTGTTGTCTGAGGTGGGACTTTCCCTTCCTCCAAGGCTTGGGGCGGGACCGGGTTTTGGATGTCCCACGAACCCGTGAATTCCTCAACATTCTGCTCGATCACCCCAAGGGTGAAAAAGCACTGCTCGAGCTTCACCTGCATGGTCGACTCAACCTTGCCTCCCATCCGAAACTTCGCTTCCAACAGTGCAATGCGGCTCGCCATGACGATCACATCCACTACCAGATTCGAAACTCGCGCTGAATTGTTCGACTCTGACAGGGATCAGGCGACTTGAGCGGCTTTTTCGAACTTTGCGCCTTGAACCACCGCGCGTAGCGGCCAGTTTTCCGGATCCGCCAGTTCCGGATCGTGATCGAGAATGTGTTGGGCGATGTTTCGCGAGCGCTGGACGAAAATGGCATCGCCGAGCTTCTCTGCGAAGCGAAGATCCGGCAAACCGGCCTGTTTCGTCCCTAAGATATCGCCCGGACCGCGAATTTTCAGATCTTCTTCGGCAATGCGGAAGCCGTCCCGGGACTGTTCCAGAATTTTGAGCCGCTCTTTTGCTTCCTCGTTCTTGGGATCGACCATGAGAATGCAGTAGCTCTTGTGCTCACCTCGTCCGACCCGACCTCGCAGCTGGTGGAGCTGGGCGAGGCCGAACCGTTCCGCGCTGTAAATCAGCATGATATTGGCATTGGGAACATCGACGCCCACCTCAATCACGGTGGTGGCGACGAGCACATCGATCTTTCCATCGCGAAAATCACTCATGATCGCCTCCTTTTCATCCGGCGGAATCTTTCCGTGGAGCAGGGCGCATTCGTAGTTGCTCAGCCGCTTCTTCCAGGCTTCGAATTCGACCGTCGCGGCCTGCGATTTGAGCTTGTCGCTTTGCTCAACGAGCGGGTAGACGATGTAGGCTTGGCGACCTTGATCGAGTTGCTGGCTTAAGAACGAGGCGGCTTGTTGCGTTTTCGTCGTTTCGCGCACACCGGTGATGATTTCTCCACGATTGGCCGGGAGCTCATCGAGAATCGAAACATCCAGATCCCCGTAGGCGGTCATCGTGAGGGTCCGCGGAATCGGTGTGGCCGTCATCACCAGGATATCGGGCCGCGTCCCTTGGTCGGCCAATTTGCTACGCTGCTCGACCCCGAATTTGTGCTGCTCATCCACGACGACCAAGCCGAGATTCGTGAATTTCACCTTGTCGTGAATCAGGGCGTGGGTGCCGACAATGATATCCGGAGCTTCCCCGCCAAAGAGTTCTCCTCCGCCGAAGTTGTCGTCACTCCGGCTTCCCGTCCGCAGGCTGATCTTCAAATCGAGCTTCTGCGCCATTTTTTGAAAGCCGAGGAAGTGCTGTTCCGCCAAAATCTGAGTAGGAGCCATCAACGCCGCCTGAAAACCGGCCTCGACCGCGAAGAGCATCGAGGCAAACGCGACCATCGTTTTTCCCGCGCCCACATCGCCCTGGAGCAGGCGATTCATCGGCCGTTTCGAAGCCATGTTGTCGCGAATTTCCGCAATACAACGTTTCTGAGCCCCGGTCAGATCAAAGGGAAGCAGCTCCAGGAAGTCCTTAAAGAGGTGGCCATCGCCAGCATGGGCTTCGCCTTCTTCGAGGTCGATCGCCAGTTTGCGTCGCAAAATCTGAATCTGCATGGCCACGAACTCTTCCAGCGCCAGATACTCGCGCGCTTTCTCCATCGTCTCCATCGAGTCCGGGAAGTGGACCTGCTTCAATGCCCAAAGCCGATCCGGAGGGGCGAACCCGGGATTAATCGCTTCCAGCGCGCTGCTGGGAAGAACGGTATCGATCGGGGAATGGGTTTCGGACTCAGCCAGCTGATCAAGTCGCTGAATCGCGCGATACGTCCAACCGCGAAGAAAGCGCTGCTGCATCCCGCTGGAGGCCGGGTAAATCGGCGTAATCCGACCCATGTGCGCAGCGGAATCGCCACCCGATTCCACGATCTCATAGTCGGGATGGCCAATCACCAGCTTCCCTTTGAGCGATTTCGGCTGGCCGTAGATCACCAGTTCGTGGCCCGTGGCAATCACTTTGCTCATGAACGACATCCCAAACCACCTCAGATATATCGGCTGAGCCAGGGCAATGTCTTCTTCCGGCTCGAGCCGCGCCTCAAAATAGCTCTGTCCGCGACCGCCGCCGAAGCGCGTCACTTTGGAATCCGTCACCACTCCGTGAATGCAAACGGCCTGGTCAAGGGGAGCCATGGGCCATTGATCGAACTCGGTCCGATCTTCGTAACGCCGCGGGTAGTGGGAGATCAAATCCCGCAAAGTGCTGAGCTTCAGCTTCTTTAGGGCGGTGAGCTGCTTGGGCGAGACCCCTGGCAGATCGGCGATGACGAGATCGAGGCTGAAGGTTTCGGTGCTCATGTCAGGATTCGCGCCACGAAAGGCCAAACGATTCCACTTCGCAATCGCTAATGGCGAGGGACAGGGAACAGCTTCGTCTTGTCATCTCGGAAATCCTGGATGACAGAATCCCTGACTGAACCTCCCAGCATCCGTGTCATGCCCAGCGAATCCCTCCCCGACCTCCTCCAGTTCACCCGCCAGATTGCTCGCGAAGCGGGCCAACTGACTCTGAACTACTTTCAACGCGACTTCGCCACCGAGTTCAAATCCGACGATTCTCCCGTCACGATCGCCGATCGCGAAGCGGAAGAACTCGTCCGAAAACGGATCGAAGCGGCCTATCCCCAGCACGCCATTCTCGGCGAGGAATTTGGCGAAACGAACGCTGGAGCCTCGCACCGTTGGATCATCGACCCGATCGATGGGACCAAATCGTTCGTCTGCGGGGTGCCGCTCTACACGGTTTTGATTGGCCTGGAGATCGAGGGCGAATGTCAGGTGGGGGCTGCCTATGTCCCCGGATTGGACGAGATGGTTTCCGCTGCGGATGGGTTAGGCTGCGATTGGAATGGTCGCCCGTGCCGCGTCTCTGAAAAAGCCGAACTGGATCGCGCCTTCATCGCTCATGGAGATACCGCATTTTTCGCCCGCTGCGGCAAAGGCGAAGCCTGGCAGCGCCTCCAGGAAGCCAGTTATTACAACGCCGGTTGGTGTGATGCCTACGGTTATGTCTTAGTCGCGACGGGCCGAGTCGAAGCTATGCTTGACCCGATGATGAACATCTGGGATTGCGCTCCGTTTTTGCCGATCCTCCGGGAAGCAGGCGGTTACTTTGGTGACTGGCAGGGCAATGAGCGGATTGACCGACCGGAAGCGCTCGGGACCAATGCCGCGCTGAAAGATCCCATTCTGGAGTTGCTGGCTGCGAAAAGCGACGAAGGTTAAACGATGAATTCATTTTTCCTTCGACTCCTGTTAGGCTGTTTCGCCTTTCAAATGGTCCACGCCGAACCTTGGCTTCCGGCTGATGCGACGGATCGATTGGCGCGAACTCCGCTCGAAGTCGCCAGTCAATTGGCCGAGAATTACGGGCATCAGTTCAAGCAGGTCACCTACATCCCGGCGCTTGCTCTGGTGGGGCGTCATCGGTTGGCGGCATTGACGAACGATTCGGAACTGGCGGAAGAGGTTCGGGCGATTGCGGAAGCGGCTCCGGTTGCGAAAAAGCTTTCGGGATCGGTCGTCGCCGGTCATTTGATCTACGCGGAGTTAGGAATCGACGAACGTGTCGCTCAGGCCGCTGGATCGATTCCCGATCACAATCAAATGAGCGATGGCGTGTTCATGGCTTGCCCGTTGCTTGCCGCCGCTGGAAAAATCGAGCAGTGTCAGGCTCATCTTCGGGCGTTGGAAGAACTTTGTTTGCGGGAAGACGGAATCTATCGGCATTCGCCGTTGCACGAAGCGGCGTGGGGGAGGGGAAACGGTTTTCCGGCTTTGGGATTGGCCTGGAGTTTGGACTTCATTCCGGAGGGGCATCCGGCGAGGGAGGAAATCCTCACCAGTCTGAAGAATCACCTCACCGCCTTGGCAACCTATCAGGGCGAGGAAGGGATGTGGCATCAGGTAGTCGATCATCCTGAGAGCTACGCGGAATTCAGCGGGACCTGTATGATTACCTATGCGATCACGCGCGGGGTGAGATTGGGTTGGTTGGATCGGAAAACCTGGGAACCGGTGATCGATCGCGCGTGGGAAGGAATCAAGCTGCGCATTTCTCTCGATGGCAAATCACTGATCGATGTCTGCGAGTCCACCGGAAAACAGACCTCCCTCGAAGCCTATTTCAAGCGCCGTGCGATCCGTGGTCACGACGAACGAGGTGGTGCGATGGCTCTGATGGTTTCGACGGAAATGGCAGCCTGGTATCGTGCCCGCGAACAGTCTCAGTAAACGATGGCGGCTCCCCAACTCTCCCTTCATGACGACCCAGAGTCTCTCCGGCTAAAGCACGATCCCGTCGATCGGACCAATTGGAAACTCTGGGGGCCTTACCTTTCCGAACGCCAATGGGGCACGGTCCGCGAAGACTATTCGGCGGAAGCGACGCCCTGGGAAAGTTTCCCGCGAGAACACGCCTCGTCCCGAGCTTATCGTTGGGGCGAGGATGGGTTGATGGGATGGTGTGATCGTTACGGTCGACTCTGTTTTTCGTTGGCTCTCTGGAACGGGAACGATTCCACGTTGAAGGAACGGTTCTTTGGCCTGACCAACCACGAAGGAAATCATGGCGAGGATGTCAAAGAACTCTACTACTATCTCGACTCCACGCCGACTCACTCTTATGCCCGCAGCTTATATAAATATCCTCAGGCCGCGTTTCCGGAAGAGGAATTGCTCGCGGAGAACAAGAAACGCAGCCGGACAGAGCCGGAGTTTGAGTTGGAAGAAACCGGAGTCTTTGCGAAGGATCGCTATTTCGATATCGAATCAACCTATGCCAAGGGTGGCCCGGAAGATCTCTTAATCGTCATCCGAGCAACCAACCGTGGACCGGAAGAGGCTCTGTTGGTGCTGCTGCCGACAATCTGGTTCCGTAATACTTGGGCGTGGGGGCGAGATGGAGAAGATTCCACCGAGCGACCCGAGATTCGTCGGAACGCAGAAGGTACTTTGGAGATCGAGCATCCTACGCTGGCTCCCTACCAACTCTGCTTTGAAGGTGAACCGGAAGTTTGGTTCACCGAGAACGAAACCAATTCTCGTCTGTGGGAGAAGCCTCCGTCTGATAAGGATCTGAAATATGCCAAAGATGCCTTTGGACGTTGTCTGATTGACGGTGAGAGAGAGGCGCTGCGTGGCGATGACCGGGGGACGAAGTCAGCGTTGGTGTATCGTCAGACCTTGGCGCCGGGAGAAACGGTGGAGATTCGTCTTCGTCTCAGCCGGACTGGAACTCCAGAAGTGGAAGAATCGTTCGATGCCATACTCGAAGCTCGAAAACAGGAAGCGGACGCGTTTTATCAATGCCGTTTGCCAAAAGGTGTCGATGCGGATGAAGCGCAGATCATGCGACAAGCTTACGCGGGACTACTCTGGACCAAGCAGTTCTATCATTATGTCGTGAACGATTGGCTAGATGGCGATCCGCTTCATCCGGCTCCCGCCGTTCGGCGCAAGGGGCGCAACGCGGATTGGAATCACCTGTTCAATCGGGACGTGATCAGTATGCCGGACAAGTGGGAGTATCCCTGGTATGCGGCTTGGGACCTCGCCTTTCACATGCTGCCCTTGGCCGAAATCGATCCTCACTTTGCCAAGCGTCAGCTCAATCTGTTTTTGCGGGAATGGTACATGCATCCCAATGGTCAAATCCCGGCTTACGAATGGAACTTCAGCGATGTGAACCCGCCGGTTCACGCCTGGGCGGTTTGGCGGGTGTATAAAATCGCCGAAACGCGAGGGGATCGGGATCGAGACTTTCTCGCTTCCGCTTTCAAGAAGCTTCTCATGAATTTCACCTGGTGGGTGAATCGGAAAGATCCGGAAGGGAAGAATGTTTTCGCCGGTGGCTTCCTGGGCTTGGATAATATCGGAGTGTTCGATCGCTCTCACGGTCTCCCGTTTGGGGCCGAACTGGAACAAGCCGACGCGACGGGATGGATGGCCTTCTATTGCACGACGATGTTGGCCATGGCCATGGAATTGGCCAAGGAAGACAAAGCCTATGAAGAACTCGCTTCTAAATTTTTCGAGCATTTCGTCACGATTTCTCTGGCTCTCAACGGTCATGGGAGACACGACGGATTGTGGTGTGAAGAAGGCCAATTCTATTATGATTGGCTCTCCAAGGATGGTTCCCGAAAGCCCCTGGAAGTAAGGTCGCTCGTTGGATTAATGCCCTTGGTCGCGGTCGAAATTCTCGATCACGACCTCATGAACGAACTGCCGGAGTTTCTCGAACGAACGAATTGGTTCCTGAAGTACAAGCCGCATCTCGCAGATTGCATCAGCTCGCTTCACGGCGATGGGCATCTGCGTCTGCTCTCCGCCTGCCCTCAGGACCGCCTTCGGGGGATTTTAGCCTACCTATTTGATGAAGAAGAATTTCTCTCTCCCTATGGAATTCGTTCGCTGTCCAAAGCGCACGAACAAGAACCGTTCACCGTTGATCTCGAATCCGGAAGGCATTCGGTCTCCTATCTCCCCGGGGAATCCGATTCCGGAATGTTCGGCGGGAACTCGAATTGGCGAGGGCCGATCTGGTTTCCCACGAATTATCTCTTGATCGAAGCGCTGGAGCGCTACCACCATTTCTATGGCGACCAATTCAAGGTGGAATTCCCCACCGGCTCTGGAAATCAAGTGACGTTAGGTGAGGCCGCCGACCTTATTGGCGAACGCCTCATTCGCTTGTTTCGGCTGACGAAAGAGGGCTCCCGTCCCGCTCATGGTGAGTCTCGACTGCATCAGGGCGAACCGGATCTCATCCATTTCTACGAATACTTTCATTCCGATACGGGAAAAGGACTTGGGGCCAGTCATCAGACCGGCTGGACCTCGTTAGTCGCTCGCTTGATCCGGAAGCGACACACCCAATCCGATTGACGGTTATTTGGAGAAGATGTCAGGATTCGGCCAGCGGTCTTCAAAACCGCGGATCAGTTCTTCCACCGGAGGTTTGACGTTCGGCCAAGTGTGAGAGCGGATGCGAACGATGCGTCCCGGTCGGAAACCCTCCAGCACCAATTCAGTGTCAAAGTGGATCTGGATCCCGCTGCTGCCGAAAGGCGGTGATTCGGATCGTTCGACCGCGATGACTTTGCCATCCATGCCATCGTGATTCGGCCACCAGGTGCGAAGGGTGTCGGCGGCAGCGGCCATCTTGGCACCGCCGTTTGGCTTGAAATCGGAGTAGAGGGATTCATCCATTCCGCCGAACAACGTGGCTTTGACGGTGGCCCGACCAAATTCGCCATATTTCACGGCATCTACCCGAGCCGGCATCCAGCGCAGACGAATGTGGCGCAGATGTCGCCCGCGTTGGCGCTCGGTCGCTACCTCCATCGCGGCGCTGTCAAGCCAGAGATCGGCAACGTGAAATTCCTGGTAGAGATACCGGGGATGCCAGGTGAGGCTGAACTGAACAGGTTGATTGGGCAACTCCCGCTTCCCGGCTTCCGGCCAAGTTCCTTCCGCGATCAGGTCGTCGATTCCAAGCAGCTCGCGACCGCGCCAGATTCGAGTGGATTCGTCGATCGTCAGTTGATGAGTCCCTCCCAGACCTCCGCCGCCTTCTTCTCGATCCAGGCTGGCAACGAGCTGGCCCGCCGTTCCCGTCATCTCCACCTCTTGCAACTGCCACGCCTTTCCTTCCCGGAGGCAGAGGCTGGGGCCGTCCTCCAGCAAAATCGCGTGGTTTTCAGGTGGTTGGGTGATTTCTTTACCCGTCGCGTTGGGGACCGAGGAGGTCTCCGGATCCGGAGGCAGGAAGAAACGGCCATATAATACGGTGCCGAGCGGAATGTCGCGCAATTCCGCCGGCGCCCCGCGGTAACGGATGATACCATACGCCAGCATGGCAAAGTGGTGGAGCTTCCCTTCATGATAGTGGCCGTCCACGTGTAGCCGCAGACTGCCACGTCGGTTCACGTGATCGACAAAGACCAACTCGCCCCGATAAGACTTCGCTTCCTCGATCGGCGGAAAGGTTCCCGGTTGCGGACGGAACGGCTCGCTGTCCTGGGCGAGCAGACTTCCCGGTAAACCGAGCAGGATGAGACTGGAAAGGAGGAAGCGAGTCATCCGAGGTCCAGGTCGCGATTGCTGTCGCCGAAGCGATCGGTCTCCACGCCCATCTTCTGCGCCATGGAGAGGAGGAGGTTGCTCATGTGGGCATCGCTGTTGGCAGGACGGCCACAGAGACGATAGTGATGGCCGGGACTGTCGAGCTGATAGCCATCGAAGTGTCCCTGATTGAGATCGAGATGGCGACTGTGGCGGACGCCGAGGCTGTTTCCCCCCGCCAGCACCAGGGGCAAATTTGCGTTGCCGTGGCTGTGTCCATAAGCCATGCCGCTGCCGAACAGAGCCATGGTGGTGTCGAGCAGGGGGCGACCGTCGAGATCCTTCGTTTCTGCCAAGCGGGTCAGGAAGTAGCCGAATTGCTCCACGGCGAACGTATCGCTCTGCGTCAGCGCTTCCATGTGATTGGGATCGCCATTGTGGTGGCTGAGTTGGTGGCGAGACTGAGAAATGCCCAGCTCCGGAATCGGCAAGCCCTGGCCTTCAGAGCCGCTGCTGAACGTCGCGACGCGGGTGGCGTCCGTCTGGAACGCCAGGACGATCAGGTCGTACATGGTCCGGAAATAGTCGCCCGCCTGGGTTTGGGGGATGTCGCGATTGGTCCGCTTGCGATCCGCCTCGGAAATCTCGGGGCGCGGAATATCCAGCCAGGCATCAGCGCGCTCCGTGCGAATCTCGGTTTCACGTACCGCAGTCAGATACTGGTCGAGCCGACCTTTATCTTCCACCCCGATGGTTTGTTCCAGCCGGCGCACTTCTTCCAGATTGGAGTCGAGCACGCTGCCTTTCCGCCGCAAAGCCCGTCGCTGGGCGTCCGTGCCGGAACTTGGTTCTTCAAAGAGGTAAGCAAAGATTTCGCGGCAGCGGCTCATCGCAGGCAGGCGAATCCCATCCGCAGTCCAGGCCAGGGCTTCTCCCCGATTCGCGATTTCAAGCGAGTGAAACCGGGTGTGGGGCGAGGTCACTTCCGCGATTTGTTGATCCACGGAGATCGTGTTGCGATCAGTCGGCCCCAGTTTCCCTCCCGTCAGCCAGATCTTTTGGCAATTGTGATGATGTCCTAAACCGCCGGGGTGATGAAGGCCGCTGATTGGGGTGACGACCTTGCGATGCTTCTCCAACGGTTTCAACGAGCGCGAAAAGGAGAAGTCGTCCCCGGGCGTTGTAATCTGGTAGTCGAGCGTGTTCACGCCGTTCGGAATGTAAATGAACGCGCTGCGTTTGGGAGTCGGTGCCGCCGCAGCTCGCGCGGGATTCATGCAGTCGAGCAAAGGCAGGGCGATAAAGCTGCCGAGTCCCCGGAGGGCGTGGCGGCGGTCGATCAACCAGGATTGGGTCAGGATAGAACTCATGATAGGGCGTTTAGCGTTTTTGGAGAAGATTGGATAGGGCCACGGTGCGGACGATGTCTTTCAAGCGGTAATCGTGGCGTTTTGCCTCGGCAACCATCGAAGAAATGGCTTCGCGATCATCCACCGTGAGCACGCGGCGAAGGCCGTAGGTGCAAAGGTGCTCGATAAAGGCCTCGACGAACGCGTCGCGGTCTTCCAGCAGCAGCTGTTTGAATTCCTGCGCGTCCGCGAAAGGGCGGCCGTCCGGAAGTTCACCACTGGGATCGACCGGCGGATCGTCGCCGATTCCGTGTTCCACGAACTCATGGGTGCGCCATTGGCCGATCGCATCGAATTGGTCGAAGGCGAGACCGAGCGGATCGATCGTGCGGTGGCAGGCGGCGCAGTTTGGATTTTCCGTGTGAGCCGCCAGTTTTTGCCGAATCGTTGCCCGGGGGCTGTCGGGCGGATTCGGTTCGATTGGATCGACATTCGCCGGCGGGGGAGGGGGCGTTTTGCCGAAGATCGCCTCACTGACCCAGACTCCGCGATGAACCGGGCGATGCCGGGTGCCATCCGACGTGAGGCCGAGAATGCCGCCCATCGTCAAGATTCCTCCGCGATGATGGTTCGGCTGCAAAGCCACCTTCTGAAAGCCGGAAGAGTTGGGCTCAGGCAAGCCGTAAAACTCGGCGAGACGAGGGTTGGCCATCGTCCAGTCGGAATGAATTAAGGCGTCGATCGGCTGGTTGTTCGCAAACACTTCGCGGAAGTAGTGAACCACCTCGTCGCGCATGCTCGCCTCTAACCAGACATCGTAATCCGGATAGAGCTTGCGATCCGGCGGGAACATCCCCAAGAGGTGCAATTGCAGCCACTGGCGCGGGAAGTCATCGATGAATCGGCTGATTTTGGGATCCGCCAGCATCCGGTCCACTTGCGCCTTCAAGCTCTTCGAGTCACCCGTCAGTTGACCGGCCCGAGCGGCCTCGAACAGAGCTTGGTCAGGCATCGAACTCCAAAGCAGGTAGGAGAGGCGGGAAGCCATCTCGAAGTCCGTCAAATCGGCGCGGGGTTCGGGATCGCCTTCCACCAGGTAGGTGAAATTCCGCGAAGTAAGAACCCCGAGCAGAGCCACCTGGTAAGCCGCCTCCGTTTCCTCTCCAAATCCAAGCTCGGACTGATAGGCCTGGAGGAAAGGTTCCAGTTCTTCGATCGAAACCGACCGTCGCCAGGCTCGCTCCGCGAAACGCTGGAGATGATTCGCAACCACTTCCGGGGCCGCGTTCTCCGGCGGGAAGACGCCCTCGCGGGTGGCTCGTTCCGAAGTCGTTTCTAGCGGTCCCTCCCATTCGATCCAATCGAGCAACACCGTCGAAAAGATCCCGTTCCCCTCTTCATCAAACATCTTTGGCGCCACGGGATTGAGCAGGCCGACTTCGCTGCTGTGGGTGAAGATGTAATGAGGGCTGGAAAGTGCGTTTCGGTAATGACCGTCCTTGCGGCGATCAATCACGTCCGTGGCCACGAGATTGAACTGAAGACTGGCGGGCATCTCGAGAAACACTTCGAATTCGTAAACCTCCGGCTCATCTTCAGGAGCCAGAATATCCAGTTCGATCAACCCTTGATTGCTGTCTTCCCCGGTTTGTTCTCCAATGCGAAGATGGGCCGTTTGCCCTCCCGGTGGACGGATTCCGCTCGCTTTGATCCGGGCGCGATACAGCCCGCTATGTTCCGGGCCTGTCTTTCCGAACCAGTTCGAGGACAGCGCCTGCTGCAGCCGACCCGGGAAAATCAGGGAGCGAAGAGGGCGGTCGATTCCGAACCGATCCAAGTAAGCCTGCTGCTGTTCCCCGCCACGGTAGCGGAGATCAGCCGCGGTTTTGCGAACGGTTCGTGCTTCCACCGGCTTTTCGGGGAAGGCGCGAGCCAAAACGGTTTCGGCGGCGCGATAGTAGCGTTCCACATGCGACGGCGAGAGCGAAAGCTCGGACCCAATCCGTTCGAAACCATGCCAGCGCGGGTCTGCGTTCAACTCGCCCGGTTTGGCCGGATCATAGCGCACTCCCAGCAGATCGTAGACCGTGTTCTGATACTCGGTGCGGCTGAGTCGATAGTGGGCCACCGGAGGCCGCGCCGCCATGCGAGCCGCTTTGCCGTCGCGAATCTTCGCATCCAGATAGGTGATCAAGGTCGCGATCTCTTCCTCCGTCGGTTGCGGCTCTTCTTCCGGCGGCATTTCCCCGGCATTGATCCGTTCCACGACCTCGGCCCAGAGATGGCTATCCACGCCGCTGGCAAAGTCCCGCGAGAGTTCATCGATCCGAAGATGCCCCTTCTCCTTCTCCGGCCCGTGACAACGCACACAGTGAGTTTCCAGAAAGGCTTCGAACGGCTCCGCTGCGGATGCGGACAGTGCGACGAGCCCCAGGAGGAAGAGGGAGAAAAATCGAGTCATAGGGGTTTAACGAAACACACGTTGGGGCCGAAACCGAAACTTTCATGTCACGAGAAAAAGGTACACGGGTTTCCGGAGCCGATGGCGGGGACGAATGAGATTGCCAGTGATGAGCTTCTCGGCTACTCAAGCTCCTGATGAAAATGCTGAAGTCGTTCCAATCGCGCTTGCTCGTTTCCTGTGGAGTTCTTTTCCTGTGGAGCGGTTTACAGGCAGAGGAAACGGGGAAGAGTCCTTCCTATTTTTTGATCGGGAACTCGCTGACGTGGGATACGGTGCCTTCGCGACTGGATGGCGATGTGCAGTGGCACGTGGATTGCGGGAAGAGTCTGCCGTGGATGTTTCAGAATCCGGAAGAGCCCTGTGTGAAGACTTCCACTCTTTGGCCGACGGCGTTGGCCGAGAAGCCCTTCGACTGGCTTTCGATTCAAGTGCACTATGGATCGACGCTGGCTGAGGATGCGGCCACGATTTCGGAGCTGATCGCGTTGCAGCCCGCGGCGAAGGTCATCGTCCACACCGGATGGGCCAGATTCGCGGAGCGAAAAGAAGAATGGGCGATTGAAGACCGCTCTGCCGAGGCGCCGATGAAGCATCACCTGGCCTATTTCGATGCCTTGTTAGAGCTCTTGAAGGCGGCGCATCCGGAACGGAGTTTTGCGCGGACTCAGGCGATGGACCTGCTCCAGCAAGTCGAGGAAGACATCGCGGCAGGAAAGGCGCCGGTCGCGGACGTTTCCGAGCTCTATCGTGACAAAGTCCACATGAACGTGGTGACGGGTCGCTATCTGATGCACAACGCGATGCGTCACGCGTTGGGACAGCCTCGTTCCGTGGTGGGTTTCGAGAGGCTTGATCCGGTCGAGACGGCTGATTCGGTCGAGAAGATTGAGCCAGTCGAGAAGATTGATCCGGAGATGAAGGCGTATTTGGATTCGGTGCTGGACCGCGTGCTGGGAGCGTAGATGGCAGACGCCGTTCCATCGATTTGGCTGATTGAGGATCACGCGCCGTTGAGGGAATCGCTGCGGGAGCTGTTCGAGGCTTCGGGCGAGTTCTCCGCGCGGACCTTTGCCAGCTGCGAAGATGCCCTGAGAGGAATTGATCGCGGAGAGTCGCCCGACGTGATGATTCTGGACATCGGATTGCCAGGAATGTCCGGGCTGGAAGGGCTGAAGCACTTTAAAGAACGCCTGCCGGAGTTGAGCATCCTCATCTTCACCGTGTTCGATGACCGGAAGCGCATTTTCGAAGCCATTTGCGCGGGCGCATCCGGCTACCTCCTCAAGCTGGAATCACCGGATCGGATTGTCGCGGCGGTGGCGGAGATTCAGCGCGGCGGCTGGCCGATGACGCCGGAGATCGCAGGAAGCGTGTTAGACCGCTTCAGCCGGCTCGGACCCGCGAAGAGCGACATCGATCTCTCGGATCGCGAACGGGAGGTTCTCGGGTTGATTGTCGAAGGCTTAGCCCGAAAACAGATCGCTGATGAACTGAAAATCAGCGTCCACACGGTGGATAGTTATGTGCGCCGGATCTACGAGAAGCTACACGTGAACACGCTCGGCGGTGCGGTAGCGAAGGCGTTGCGCGAGGGATTGGTTTGAGCGGGCGCGAGCAGGCGCATGGGGGTTTTGCTCATGAGGGATCGGAAAACGGCTGGACGAACTCGGTGACGTCAATGGTGGATTCCCGGACGTCCCAGGGACCGTTGATCTCAGACTGACGCATGGTTCGCAAGTGAACCGGAGCGGGGTCGAAGCTGTTATCGAGGAACGTCATCGATTCGCGAAAATTGAAGGGTTCGGACTCGGCGGAGCGGCGGTCAGAGAGGCGAAGGTTCGTCAGACAGTTGCTGAAATGACTGCGTTCGACGTGGAGTTGAGTATCCGCCGTGATCGTGGCACCGAGGCCAGTTTCGAAGCCGGAAACGCGGCATTGGATGAGCCGGAGATGGGAACCATCGCCCAAGTTGACTCCACGAGCGCTTTCTGCCGAGCCGCTGATCTCGCAGTTCCGGAAGACGGCGCGGGCTCCCTTGGTCACGACCACCGCGTTTCCGGGGTTTTGGCGAATCACGCAGTTTACGAACTCGAATACGCCATCGTGGAGCTCGACACCGCCCCGCCACGTATTGGCCTCGATTAGGCAGTTCTCATAGCGCACCCGGACCTCGGGATAAACATCGACGATCCCGGCTCCGGCGTTGTGATGGAAGTGGCTGTGGCGAACCAGAACTTCCGCCCCGTGATGGGAGATGCCTTGATCCATGAAGTAGCGGGCTTCGACGTTTTCAAAGATGACGCCAACGTTACGGTGGGTTGCGTAGCCATCTCGGCCCCCGTATTCCGTGATGAAATTCCGCACCGTGACGTAGTTACCTCCCACGTAGATTCCTCCTTCTCCGACAATGGTTTCGATCTCAACTTCAGATGAGGGGGGATAGATAAAGAGCGTGTTGTGGAGCGGATCCGTCGTTGCTTCGGCCCGATTTTTATGGAAGAAATAGCGCCCCGGGCTGAGGTCGGTCTGGGATTCTACATTGATGCCTGGTTCACCAGCAAACCAGACCAGCGGAAAGCCGCCTTCCCAAAAGCGTTCCATCCCCCAGGCGTTATTGGGGAGCGATCGGCTGAAGATGCCGTTGCCTTCGTCACTCCACTCGGACAGCGGGAGAATGGCACGTCCGCTCACAAGACTGCCGTGACCGTCGATCACGATGGGAGCTTCCGGCGTTCCGTGGACAGTGAAGCGGAGGTCTGAGGGCCAAGGACTGGTTCCGGGAACAAGGTTCAGCGTCATGCCCGGCGCAAGTTTCTCCAATCCGGCTTCGAGCGATGCGAGAGGCTCGGCCTTGGAACCCGCGTTGGCGTCGTCGCCACGATCGCGGTCGATCCAGATCTCGGCCCGAGGAACCGCTTCCAGACGTTCCAGGCTCGCGGCCATTTCTCGACCGAGCGCATGACAACCGGCCGTAGCGATGTGGACGTCCGGCTTCCCATCGCGGTCCGGCTCGAACTCCAATGTCGGGTCGAGGGATACAGAGAGCGTATAGGGTTGATCCCGGGCTATCCGGTCGATTGCCGCGTTGATGCCGCGTTCACCCTCACCGAGGTCGCGAATGTGCCCCGCGACGATGGGAAGATTCGGGTTTCCGAGGGTGTCGCGCAGTCGCCAGAAAACGTTCCGCAGGGCCGCTTCGTATTCAACCTTATCGCGAGCTTGATCGGATTCGCCCTGATGCCAGATGATTCCGCGATACTTGAGCTCCTCGCCCAGATCCGCTTTGACCTGAGCGCGCGCCGCCTCCAGATATCGCTCCAGCTTTCCGAACAAGCCGCCCTCAAAACGGTCACTATTCGCAGGATCGCCCCCCGGCCACCAACTCGTCTCGTGCGCTCCCAGGATCGAGGCTCCACAGCGACAAAACTGGATGAAAACGATGTCTTCGCCGCGGTCTAACAAGGCCGTCGCCAGCCCGTGTCCTTTCGCTCGGGGATTTGAGGTGTGGATGGTGATGAGGCTTGAGAAATCCGGCTCGGAAACGCATTTCATCCCGAAGGAATGGATCTTGGCCCCCGATTCAGGTTCCGCGACGCCCGGCATCGGCTCCAGATGACTCAAGCGCCAGCCGTTGGATTGGCCCGCGACGAGATACGCATCGATCGCGTGAGTGGAGGAGAAACCGGCGAGGCAGAAGAACGCGAGCAAAAAGAGAGACTTCGTCATAGGGCGGCGAAGCAACGGCTGGGAGAAAATGGCTGTCAAATACCGCGTTGCCACGAGATTTCGTGGCAGGGGCTCCGATTAATCTTACGATATAAGGCGCATCGTAGCGGTGCCTTTCCAGTCGCCGTCGCATCGCACTCGGGTCACCAACACCGGTCCGCGAAACACTCTCCATCCGTTTGATCAACGACCCGATTCTTGACGTTTGCCTGCCGAAACGGCACGGTTGATGGCGGATCCCTAGCCGATGAAGATTTGCAAAGCCATTCTTGCGATGTGCATTCTCAATTTTTGTGCGTTTTCAATCGGCTCAGTGATGATTGGTGGTTCTGCTGCGAATGGGTTCATTGAAGATGGAGCATACTTTGTGTCAGAGCACGGCACGGATACGGAAGTAGAAAAGTGGGTGTGGAACTATAGTCTCTGGCACTTCAGGTCGCTCCTCGTTAGTCATCCTTTGGCATTTATCGTGATCGTAATTCTATACGGGAGAATTGAGGACAGAAAACGGCGATTAGTGCGCTAGGTGTTGGGACAGGACCTGCCACGAGTAGCCACAAATGAAGAGAATGTGCGCGAATGTCGACGGAGGAGCGGCGAAGAAAATGGCTGTCAAATACCGCGTTGCCCCGAGATTTCGTGGTAGGGGCAGCGGCCCATCCAGGGGCCCTTTCGGCTTGTATTTCTGAACGAGTCGCCCTTCCGTCTGTCCGTTTCTTTGTCGGCCTTCGTTTGCGAAGGCGAGACTCTGCGATTGATGAAAACCCTGCTCCCTACGTTCTGGCTCCTTCTTGGCTCCGCTGCTTTCTCCGCTTCTGGTCCCATCGATTTCAACCGGGATATCCGGCCGATTCTGTCGGACAACTGCTTCTTCTGTCACGGACCGGATTCCCATGAGCGAAAGGCCGGGCTGCGGCTGGATACCTGGGAAGGAGCGACCAAGGATTTGGGCGGGTATGCCGCGATTGAGCCGGGCGATGCCGAAGGAAGCGAGTTCTGGTTCCGCATCATTTCTGATGATCCTGATGAGCTGATGCCGCCGGAGAATTCGCACAAGGCCCTGGAGCCGGGGGAGATCGCGCTCCTGAAGCAATGGATCGCGGAAGGAGCGGAGTATTCTGAGCCGTGGGCTTACACACCGCCGAAAAAGCATCCGGAACCGACAGTCAAGGACTCCGCTTGGCCGAAAAACTGGGTCGATCAGTTTGTGCTGGCTCGGTTGGAAGCGGAGGGGCTGAACCCGTCGCCGGATGCGGATCGTGTGACGTTGATTCGCCGTCTCCACTTCGACTTGACGGGGCTTCCGCCATCGACCGAAGCGGTTGCGAAATTTGTCGGGGTGGAAGGGGACGTTGAGGCGGCTTGGAGTGCGATGGTGGATGACTTGCTGGCCTCGCCCTACTTTGGCGAACGCCTGGCCATGTATTGGCTGGATTTGGTGCGGTTCGCAGACACGGTCGGCTATCACGGGGATCAGGATCACAGCATTTCGCCGTATCGGGATTGGGTGATCGCGGCCCTGAACGCGAATGTTCCGTTCGATCAGTTCACCCGGGAGCAACTGGCGGGCGATCTCTTGCCGAATCCATCCACCGCGCAGAAAGTCGCTTCTGGTTATAACCGCCTCTTGCAGACCTCGCATGAGGGCGGGATTCAGAAGAAGGAATACAATGCGATTTACGCGGCCGATCGAGTCCGCAATGTCTCGGCCGTCTGGATGGGAGCCACGGTGGGATGCGCCCAATGTCACGACCACAAATATGATCCCTACACGATCAAGGATCACTACGCGATGGCCGCCTTCTTTGCGGATCTGGGGGACGATGGCTTCAGCGGCAACGCTTTACCCACGCTGCGGCCACCGGAGATTCTCGTCTTCACCCCGGAGCAAGAATCCCAGTTGAAGCAGATCGACGTTCAGCTGGCGAAGGTTGCTGATGCTGATCTCCGCTCGAAGTTGGAGAAGTTGACGAAGGAGCGGGACGCGCACACCGCAGCGCAGGCGAAAGCCAAAACGGAGAAGCAGAATGCGGACGTTGTCGCGAAGTTGGCGGCAACGGATCAGGCGATTTCCAAGTTGGCCCCGAAGGAGACAATCCAGGAATGGCAGCGCCTCCGTTCCGAGCGCAAGAAGCTCGAAGCGATGGGCCAACGCACCATGGTTTCCCAAGCGAAGCCGCCTCGTGTCATGCGCATCTTGCCTCGAGGGAACTGGCAGGATGAGACCGGAGAAATCGTCCAACCGGCCGTTCCCGAGTTTCTCGGACACATCGAGAAGCCGAACGACGAACGGGCCACGCGCTTGGATTTGGCCAATTGGCTGACAGACTCCGACCAAGGCGCGGGTGGATTGACGGCGCGGGTTTTTGCGAACCGATTCTGGTATCTGTTCTTCGGTTCGGGCATTTCCCGCTCGCTGGAGGACTTTGGCGGTCAGGGAGAGCCGCCTGCGAATCTGGAGCTACTCGATCGGTTAGCGCTGGAGTTTACCGAAAGCGGATGGGATATGAAATCGCTCATCCGCACCTTGGTGACGAGCCGCGCCTATCGCCAGTCCTCGATCGAGTCTCCCGAGCTGCGGGAACGCGATCCCTACAATCAGCTCGTTGCTCGGCAGTCGCGCTATCGGCTTCCGGCGGAACTGGTTCGCGACAACGCGCTCGCCATCAGCGGCCTCCTCGTCCAGGAACTGGGCGGCCCCAGCGTGAAGCCCTATCAACCGGTCGGCTACTTTCGTCACCTGAACTTTCCCACGCGCAAATACGCAGCCCACCAGGACGAGCGTCAGTGGCGGCGCGGCGTCTATGTTCACTGGCAGCGCATGTTCCTCCATCCGATGATGAAAGCGATGGACGCACCCAGTCGGGAAGAATGCACCGCGCAACGGACGCGCTCCAACACGCCGAACGCGGCCCTGGTGCTTCTGAACGATCCCACCTTCGTCGAAGCCGCTCGCGCCTTTGCCGCTCGAATCCTATCCGAAGGCGGCAAGACCACGGAATCGCGGATCGATTTTGCCTGGAACCTGGCCCTTTCCCGGCTCCCGGACGCTGAAGAAAAGCAACTGTTGGCAAATCTGCTTTCCGCGACGCGACTGGACTACGAATCCCAGCCGGAAGTCGTCGCTGATCTCGCAAAGACCGGGATTTCCCCGATTCCGCCGAACCTGGATCCCACGGAGTTGGCCACCTGGACCGCCGTGGCCCGCGCCATCCTCAATCTCAGCGAAACCATCACCCGCAACTGACCCTCATGAGCCCTTTCAACCCCACCGCGATGAATCGCCGAGCGTTTTTTGGAACTTCCGGACTCAGCCTCGGCTCCGCTGCCTTGACGGGTTTGCTCGGTCAGGAAAGCCAAGCAGCCTTGTCGATGACCGGGAAATCGCGTTTTCCGGCGAAAGCCAAGCGCGTCATTTTTCTCTGTATGGCCGGAGGTCCATCCCACTTGGAGACGTTCGACTACAAGCCGCAGCTTGATATGTTGGATGGAAAGGCGATGCCGGAGTCTTTCACCAAAGGCCAGCCCATTGCCCAGCTTCAAGGACAGGCGCTGAAGGTCCTCGGTCATCAAGCCAAGTTCCAGCGCTACGGCGAAAGCGGCCAACTCATCAGCGAGTTCCTGCCCTGGACCGCGAAGATGGCCGATGAGATTTCGGTGATTCGCTCGATGAAGACCGAACAGATCAATCACGATCCCGCCCACACCTTCATGAACACCGGCACCGTCACCAGCGGGCGTCCGTCGATGGGTTCCTGGGTCAACTACGGTCTCGGTTCGGAGTCGGAAGACTTGCCCGGATTTGTCGTGCTCACCAGCGTGGGAGGGCGGAATCCTCAGCCAATCGCGTCCCGCCAATGGTCCGCCGGATTTCTTCCCAGCCGCTTTCAAGGTGTCGAGTTCAATGCGGCGGGCGACCCGGTTCACTATGTGCGGCGTCCGCCCGGCGTGACCGAAGGCCAGCAAGCCGCGCTCGTGAACACGATCAATCAGCTGGATCGGAAGCGTCTGGCCGCAGTTGGGAATGCTGAAATCGAAACCCGGATCGCTGCTTACGAAATGGCCTTCCGGATGCAGACTTCCGTTCCCGGCCTCATGGATATTTCCGAAGAGCCGCAAGACGTCTTGGAGCTCTATGGAGCCAAGCCTGGTGATGGCTCGTATGCTTCCAACTGCCTCTTGGCGCGACGGCTCGCCGAGCGCGGAGTGCGCTTTATCCACCTCTATCATCGTGGCTGGGATCACCACGGCGACATCAAACGTTACATGGATATCTGCTGCGGCCTGACCGATCGTCCTACCTGGGCTTTGCTCACGGATCTCAAGCAACGCGGCTTGCTCGAAGATACCCTGGTGATTTGGGGGGGCGAATTTGGCCGAACTCCGATGTTTCAAGGAAAAGGCGGCCCTGGTCGCGATCACCACATCAAAGGCTTCTCCATGTGGATGGCGGGCGGCGGGATCAAGCCCGGGGTTAGCCACGGGGCCACCGATGAACTCGGCTACAACGCGGTCGATGACGTCGTCCCCGTTCGCGATCTCCACGCCACCATGCTCCATCAATTAGGAATTGATCACGATGGATTCAGCTTCCCGTTCCAGGGGTTGGAAACGCGCCTTACCGGGGTGGAAAAGGCTCGGGTCGTGAAGCCGTTAGTCGGTTAGCTTTGGGAAACGATTCATGATCAATTTGGGCAATCCAACGAGCACCACGTTATACCTGGTCCTGCGTCAAAACGCTTCCTCGAACTCTGAGGTGGCCGCCAGTTTTAGCTCTCTTCTTTCGGTCGAAAATTACCCCATTTATTTTTTGGCGATGACTTCCACCAAGTAGCGCGGAATATCGTCCGACAAGAGCCTCCTTCCCCTCCGCCAAGATTGCTTTCTCCTTCTGGTCCTGCCAATAAAGCATCAACGCCAAAAACAAGGCGATGCTGATCAGATTCGGTTCCGCTCCGATCAGCGCGCCTTTGGGCTGAGCAGAAGGTAGGAAAAGGACAAACATACGATTCCTTTCTCAGCATGAACGCATCATTGGGCGGCGGCGTCAACTCGAACGGCGTGTTGACTCAAATTAAAAGACACCGAAGCGATTCTGCGATTGTTAGGATTTGGGCCCCGTTGACTCAGAATTGAAGACACCATGGCGCATGGCATCGACCATGAGCCAAACAGCACGAAACGAATACCTCGATAGAATGCGCCAGCGCTACGCCGGACGCA
Organism: uncultured Verrucomicrobiales bacterium; assembly: GCA_964351855.1. Lineage (GTDB taxonomy): Bacteria > Verrucomicrobiota > Verrucomicrobiia > Verrucomicrobiales > DEV007 > JBCDHN01. Next base: position 372 of record CAYGQD010000036.1, on the reverse strand, counting down.
CCACCAAAACCGCTCGCGGCAAACTGATCGACGAGTTTTGCGAGATCACCGAGCATGAGCGCAAATATGCCATCAAGCTGCTGCGCGGCCAGCGTTGCCCGCCCGGCAATACGCCCCGAAAACGCGGCATCTCCAAAACCTATGATGAGTCGGTGGGCGAAGTGCTCTTTGAAATCAGGCGCTATTCCGAGCAACCTTGCGGTAAGCGGCTTAAACCAGCCATCGAACTATGGTTACCGGCCCTGGAGGCAAGCCTGGGAGCGTTCGATGACGAATTGCGAACCAAAGTACTCACGATCAGCCCGGCCCAGATCGACCGTAAGCGCCTAACATGGACCATCTGAGCGCGCCTCGCGCGCTTCCTTCCAAGCC
>CAYGQD010000035.1:0-43509 GCA_964351855.1 uncultured Verrucomicrobiales bacterium | reverse complement strand
CACCACCCCCACCCGATGGTGAGCCAGAAGACAGCCCTCCCCCGCCTCCGAAGGACGGTCAGGAAGAGGAGCGCGATTGGTCACCATCTGAAGCTCGCCGAATTCTCGAAAACAATTCAGACGAGGACAAGGACGCCAAGCCCGCAGAGATGATGGAGTTTTCGGGCGACTCCTTCCGGAATTGGTAAGTCATCGTGAAGAACCCCATGTTCAACCACCCCTGTATTGGACTGGCCATCATCTTGATGGTGTCCCTTTCCTTTAAACTGGTAGCCCAAGAGCAGGAAGTCCGGGTTCGGGCCAGCTTGGAAGAGCGCCAGATTGCCCAAGGCGTTTACACCTATCTAACGATTCTGATTGAAGGTGGCCAACCGGAGACCATACCGGAGTCTATTGAGGTTCCTGGTCTCAGCATCATTCAGAAGGTCTTCAGCCCTCGGATGAGCAGCATCAATGGTGTTCTCAAAACGGAAGTCACGGTGATGTACGGCGTGGTCGGAATGGAACCGGGAAAGTATGAGATCCCAGCTCAGACATTCATCATCGAAGGAATTCCCTATTCCACGGAGCCGCAGACCATCGAGATCCTGGAGATGGCCGGGAATCAAGAGCTTTCCGCCGAGCGTCCCTATTTCATGACCTTCAACGCGGCGAAGACTGAGGGCTATGTCAATGAGCTGATCCCTATCGACCTCCACCTCTATGTGCGCGGCAACGGAACCATTGGAAGCGCTGGCCGGCCGAAATTCGAGAATGCGGAGAAATTTGTCATCAAACCGTTTCCCCATCAGTATCACGTCGAATTGAAGCAGATCGACGGGATTCCCTTTACTACGGTGCGTTTCCCAACCCGGGTGGCCGCACTCTCCGCCGGGACGCATAAGCTGGGGCCAGCCTCGACCGAGGCCAATGTCACTCGACCGATGAACACGCTCTTCCCGCGGAATTTCCTCCAGTTTTCCGAGCCTCGAACCATTTCGAGTCAAGACCTCACCTTTACGATCAAGCCACTCCCGGAAGAAGGTCGCCCCTCTACCTTTCAGGGAACTGTCGGAACCTTTGAGATGCAGGTTTCAGCGTCTCCCACCGAACTTCGTGTCGGCGACCCGATCTTCATCGATGTCAACGTGAGTGGTCGGGGAAACTTCGATAGCCTCATCGCCCCATCGATCCCGGACGGTTCCGGCTGGAAAACCTATGACGCCAATCGTGTGGATGACGAAGATCGAGATGACATCGAGCAGACGGTCAGTTTCAACCAAGTCGTCATTCCCCGAACTGAGCACACTGAGCTTCCGCCTCTGGAGTTAGCCTACTTTAATCCAGAAACCGAGCAGTATGTGGTCTTGCGCTCAGAGCCGATTCCACTCCAAATTGAACCGGATTCCATCACCGGACAGCGGTCCGGTTCGACCGCTCTCAGCGCCGTAGGAATTCCCAGTGAGCAACTGGACAACATCCTGTTCATCCACACCGGAAACGCGACGTGGTCGCCGATGACAGCCTCGCTCATCGCACGACCGTCCTTCTGGCTCTGGCAGGTCATTCCTGCAGCAGCGTTTGCCGCCTTGGTCGGTCTTTGGGGCCAGAAACGCGTCCATAACTGGATGGCAAGCCGCAGTCAAACGGACGACGCAAGTCTGGATACCGTTCGTGCCCGGATCGGTGGGAAAGTCTCTCGTTCCACCTTCTATGAAGCGATTCTGGAATACGTTGAGCGGCATCACGATCGGGTGTCGGAAGTCTCCGGAGACGCACGTTCCAAGTTGGAAGCGATTTATCACGCCGGAAATGATTTCCTCTATTCCGGAAAAGCACAGGAAAGCCGACCGGTTAGCGAAAAGGAGAAGCAACAAACCCTGAATGCTCTGGGAGAACTGGAACGCCTGCGCTTGGCTGCCGGAAATCGCTCATGAGAACCGTTTTGACGAATTTCCACTCCGTTTCGGCGAAGGTCCTTTCTTTCGCTCTCCTTTTTGGACTCACCTTCGGCCAACTTTTTGGAGCGAGCCGGGACGATCAGTTTGCGGAGGCAAATCGACTCTACGAAGCCCAAGAATTTGAACAGGCACGAGACCTCTACCGCGAGCTAGCCAAGGACAACCTTTCCCGGGAAGTGTTCTTCAATCTTGGCAATAGTCTGTTCCAACTCGGTAAACTGGGGGAAGCGTCGCTTTGGTATCGCCGAGCGGCGTTCCTTGATCCGGGAATGGTCGAGGCGACCGCGAACCTTCGCCTTTTGCATCGGAAGTTAGGCTTTCTTCGGTTTAAACCGACCGGTCTTCATCGTTTCGTCGGAGCATTGCCAGGAAGCACCTGGGGATTGATCACCGTGCTTGGAGGATGGCTTTTCGCACTCGGATTGGCAACGATTCTCATTCTCCGGCCGAAACAACCTCTGGGAGGGATTATCCTCGCATTGACTATTTCGGGCAGTCTCGTTGCGATCCTTGCCGGAATTGCCGGATCCATTCACCGCGATCAACTTGATCCCTCTTCCTTGGGCATTGTCATCACCAACGACGTGGTCGCCTTAGACGGACCGTTTCCGGACGGGAATGCCGTCATCGCCCTGCCTCCTGGAACGGAGGTAAAGGTGCGGGCAGACCGCGATAAATGGGTTTTCGTTCATCTCCCGGGCGAGAGTGCTGGCTGGGTCGAGAAAGCGGCGATTGAAACGCTCTGGCCCTATGGAACTCGCCCCTGAAGAAGCGATCAGGTGGCAACTCTCGTCACCAGATCATAGAGCGCCTGGATCCCAAACCGAAACCCTTCTACGGGAATGCGTTCATTGACTCCGTGAAACAAGGATGAGAATTCCAGGTCATCGGGAAGCAAAACCGGATAGAAACCGTAACAGATGGCTCCAAGCTTAGCGTAGTTTCGGGAATCCGTAGAGGCGTAGATCTGATAGGGAACTACCTCGCTCTCGGGATCGTGTTCGTTCATCACGTTCACAATCTCCCGATAAACGTCCGTGTCGATTGAGAAGGCGGCGGCGGGCTCTTCATGAAGCATTTCGATGGCGTGTTCCGTCCCTATCAGAGCTTTGACTTCCTCCAAGAGTTCCTCCGCCGAGCTGGATGGAGAAATGCGCCCGTCCACGTCGATAACGACTTCGCCGGGGATCACGTTGATCTTCGAACCTGCCCGAACAATCGTTGGGTTGACGGTATTGCTGAGATTCGCTTGCAAGGTCTCCCGAAGTTGCCCCGCTGGAATCAGCGAATGGAGCAGCTTCTTTCCCAACGTTGGATGCGTCAGTCCGCGCAGAACCGCCGCCTCAACCGGATTTCGGGCCGCCTTCGCCATCGCCAGAATGAACTGCTTGGTTGAATCGCTGACGTGATGGGGCAACTGCGACTCTCCCAGCTTGCGTAAAACGTCTGCGGCTTTGACCAAGGCACTTTGGGGGCAGGGTTTCGCGCTGTGGCCCGGTTCTCCTTTCACCCGAATCCTGAACCGAACAATGCCACGCTCCGCCACCTGAATCAGGCATAGGCGCATGCCTCGGACATTCTGGTTAAACCCACCCACTTCGTTAATCACGTATTCCGCCCGAATCTCCTCAGGATGATGCTCAACCATGTAGCGCGAGCCAAATTCGCACATCTCTTCCTCATCAGCTACCGCGGCGAAAATGACATCTCGTTTGAGCGGAACTTGGTTCTGTTTCAGGAGTCGAAATACCGTAAGCGCCATCGTGGCGAAACCTTTCATGTCGATGGCTCCCCGCCCCCAAATGAATCCGTCGGCTTCCACCCCACCAAAGGGAGGATGCGTCCATTCTTCGGCCTCGGCGGCAACGACATCCAAATGACAACTGAGTAGGAGCGGCTTTTCCGATCCATCCCCACGTAATCGACTCACCAAGTTCGCTCGTTGAGGAGCAGGCTCAAAAATCCGCGTTTCGAAGCCTTCCTGCTCGAGAAGACGCTCCAGATAATCGACGGCCTCCCGCTCATTGCCCGGAGGGTTCGTCGTATCGATTCGGATCAAGTCTTGCAGAATGCGCTTGGATTCCGCAAACGCATCCTCGTTAAGGCGATACGTGCCCATGATCCAAGTTCTGAACCTCCCTCCAGCCGAGGGGCATCACATCGCCTTTCGGTCGAAGGTTTCGTCCGGAAAACCGCCCGGGAAGACTTTGTAGTCACTGAAACTCAACAAGGTGGTCTTCGCGGTTCCGATCATTTCGGTCACGGTCAGCCCGGAAAGGAAAGGGATCACTTTGCCGCCCGCCTTGATCTTGGCCTTATGCTCGAATGATGCGGTGCGGATGTGCTTGCCCGAGATCGTAAAAAAATGTGCTTCGCGAGCAACCCGATCCTGGTTCGAGACCCATACAAAAACCTTCGCATACGTAGCGCCGGGTTTCTTCGTAAGCTCAAACAAGGTGCATGACTCTCCGTGCATCTCCGACGGCGTCGCATTGGCGATGTTGTATTCAGCCATAAAACTGGAGGAAGCGATTTCACCAATGGCGGCGCGTCCGGCCAATTGCATCCGCTTGTTGATCGGAACAGCGCGCGTTCCCGGCTTCGAAAACCACATGTCCCCTTCGGATACGAGGTATTTTTTCCCGGCGGAAGTATCAGGCTCCAAAATTTCAGCCAAGGCGCTTGGCCCCTGAGTTTTTACGACCAACTTCGCGTTATCCGTTTCATTGTCTTCTTTGCTGACGGCGCTGACTGTCCATTGAAGACCATTTGCCGCCAAGACGCCGCGGGAAGCTTCCGCGTCATGCATCAGATCAATGGCTTCTTGGGAAACTTGGCCCCAGGCAAAACTCGAAGCGGCAAGAAGGAGAACAGGGGTAATGAGGGATCGCATAGTTCGTTTTCGTGAAGGTGAACTTTAGACGTGACCAAGGGCCTCCACAATTCCAGTTTTTGAGGCTTTTCTTGCCGGAATGATCGCAGCAGCCAAGGTAAGCAGCACCAGAAACACCGTGGTGATGGCCAGATAGGCGGGCACCATCGGGACTTCAAGGGGAACTTCTCGAGCAATCGTCGGTGGAGTCCACATGGGATGTTGCAACTTAATCAATGCCCAAACCAGGAACGTGGCAAGAAAGCCGGTAATCGATCCCAAGACACCGAGCAGCGCGCCTTCCACTCCAAAGAGAAAAATCACCCCTTTCCGTTTCAAACCGAGAGCCCGTAGCGTTCCGATTTCCGTGGTCCGCTCCAGAATGGCCATTCCCATCGTGTTCATCACGCTCATCGTCACAATCACAATCAGAATGAAGAAAACAATTCCGAAAATCATATTAAACATTTTTCGGGTCAACTTGTACATCTCTGAGAGCTCATCCCAGGCAACGATTTCAAGCTCCTCCGGAGAACCGGCCAAAAGCTCGGTAACCGTCTTTTGAACCGCGATCAAATCACCGCGATTCTTCAACAGAATCCCCACCGTCCCGACTCCATCCGTCTGGTAGAGTTCTTGCGCTAACTGAAGCGGCATGAAAATGAGCTTGTCCGCAATGGTCGCCGAGGCGTTCCCAAAAACGTGCTTCACGACAGCATCCACGACATTGATCTGACCGTCGATCGTTCGCGCCATCAAAACGACCTCGTCTCCCAACTCTAAATTCAGGGTCTCCTCTACGCCGAAGGCAACTCCGATCGCGTAGGGATTGTCATCGGTGATTTTCTCTCCCTTCGCCAGAAAACTAAAACCCCTTTTCAGGGTCTCGGAATTTCGAAAAAACTCCTCATGCTCGGATGGAGTCACGGCACGCCCGATGAAGATGTTGGAAGCGTCGCCCGTATCAATCTGTCCTGTAACGTCCAATTTCCCGGCCGCCAGAATGATTCGATCATCTTCTGCTGCCAGCTTCCGAAGCTTCTGATAGGTCTCGGCTGAGAGCAGGAAGTTCGCGGGATCAGTCGATCCGTGCTGCCGATACCCCTTCTTGCAAATCTGGAGATGCCCGTTCCCACCGGCGTAGATGAAGGCATCACGCAAGTTGGTGAACATGTAGGTGGTGAAACCGCCGAAGAGATTCACCGCTGCAAAACCGAGGGTAGCAGCAAGAACGGTCACCACCGAACGCCGCTTGTTCCGGGCCAAATTTCGAAAGGCTAATTTGATCCAAGAAGTCATATTTCTATACCCTGACGTCTTCGCTGATGAGTCCGTCTTGAAGATGCACTTTGCGGTCGACGCGATTCAGTAACCGCTCATCGTGGGTCGAAAAAATGAAGGAAGTGCCTATGGTATGGTCGAGCTTCCGCATCAACTCGATGATATGGATGGCATTCTCCGAATCCAAGTTAGCAGTGGGCTCATCCGCAATGACGACTTTCGGCTCCGTTACCAAAGCGCGAGCGATTGCAACACGCTGCCGCTGTCCGCCGGATAGCTTTTTCGGCCATTGATCGACAAAGTCGCTCAACCCGACGCGGTCCAGCATCTCCAAAGCTCGTGCCTTGGCTTCCTCCACGTCCAGATTTTGCATCTGCAGCGGCAGCATTACGTTTTCCAGGCTGGAAAGCACCGGAACCAAATTGAACGTTTGGAAAACGAACCCGATTTTTCGATTTCGAAGATCGCTCTGCTGCTCGTCGTTCAACAAACTCACGTCTTCACCTTCAAAAATAATCTTCCCCTCGGTGGGTTGGTCGATCACTCCCATGAGATGGCAAAGCGTGGATTTCCCTGAGCCGGAAGGTCCCCAGACGGCAACAAAATCCCCACTGTCGATCGTCAAATCGACCCCGCGAAGAGCCGCGATTTCGGTCTCGCCCAGTTGGTAGATTTTGTGAGCGTTTTTGACTTCGATGAGGGCCACTGGCGATCGGTTGGGATAGAAGTTAGGAAACTCTACAAAGGCGTGCCTCAGAAGGACTCAGCAGACGCGGATCCACCATGGATTGCCGCGCTGTTATTCCGAAGATAGTAGCCGTGATTCTGACAAGTCTACAGTAATCGGATGAAGCGTCGCCAGTGGTCCGCATTCGTTGCGCACTTCATCGCGGTTGACTTCAAAGACGATGGTGATGGCGTCCGCCAGGTTTTCCAAAGCCGCTTGAGGACTGTCCGCCTCGACTTCGGTACCTGGAACTTCGGCGCAGCGTGCAACATACACACCAGCTTCACCAGGCTCGACAATTGCAGTGAATTGGCCTCGCATAACACGTAATTCTAAAAAGGAGGGAATGGGTAGGTCGCTGGTCGAAACCAACAACAGGTTTGATCAGGATTCCGAGTCGTTCGACGGTTCGTCTGATTCGGAATCGTTTTCGGTTTCTGGAGAAAGGGTTTCGGCTTCAGCAGGTTTAGGAGCATCGCCAGATTCAGCCTCAACGGGCTCAGAAACATCGCTAGACTCAGCCTCAGCAGGTTCTGGCTTCGTGGGCTCGGCATCGATGACTTCGGTAGCAGGTTCTTCGGCCTTCTCGGCGCTTTCATCTTCAGCACTGAGACGCTTAACCAGCTCGATCCGCTGTTGCCATAGGCCCATCCAGGCATTTCCAGAATATTCCTGCTGAATCGGCTCGTAAATAGTTCGAGCTTTCTCGTAATCGCCCTCCTGCATCGCTAAATCCCCAAGATGGATGCGGGCATAGGGAGCCAAGTCAGATTCCGGAGAAACCTCAGAGAAAAACCGCTCCGCCTGTGGGAAATTGGCCGCGTCTTCGGCAATGCGCCCGAGCGTCACCAAGGCCTGATCGTAGCGTGGATGCTCGCGAAACTGATCTCGGAATCGGAGAAGAACGGCTTGGGCAGCATCGACATCACCGTCATCCTCCAGTAACTCGGCCTGTTTGAGGAGAGCGTTTCCGGCAACAATCGTTCCTCCGAATTCTTCAATCACTTTGTCGAATTCATCGACAGTCTCCGCCTTCGAGAACGCCTCGCCCGCCGCAACGAGCTTTTCCTGCCCCAGTCCGCGAAATAAGATGGCAGCGCAGGCGATCGCCACAATGCCCGCGATGGCCAAAATGATCCCGGCGCGGTTGTCTTCGACCAGCCTTTCGATCGGAGATGGCCCGAGCGCATCTGCCAGAGGGGTAGAATCCGGTTGAAGCGGCTGGTTGGTATCGGTCTTGGCCATAGAAATCGAGAAACGTAAGTAAGTGGTCTGGGTTGGGGTCGCGAACGCGGGAAGCGACTCTTCCCTAGATTCGGTCCGCGTCAACCTCCTACCGCTTTGCGAGCCTCGTCAGCCAGTGGAGTGCTGAGATAACGTTCGCCCGTCGAACAAGCAATGGTGACGATCAGTTTTCCCTTGTTCTCGGGTCGTTTCGCAACCTCCAATGCCGCAAACACATTGGCACCGGTGCTAATTCCCCCTAAAATCCCTTCTTCTTTAGCCAGACGGCGAGCCATAGCGAAGGCGTCTTCATTCGAGACTTTCACGCATTCATCCACCTGGTCGATATGGAGGTTATTGGGGACAAATCCCGCTCCGGTCCCCTGAATTTTATGGGGTCCAGGCGTCAATTCCTCCCCAGCCAACGTCTGGGAAATCACCGGTGAATCCTCCGGTTCGACCGCAATCGCGACAAAACTCGATTTGAGCGGCTTGATCACTTCCGCGCAGCCCGTCAAGGTCCCGCCAGTGCCAACCCCTGCGATGAAGATGTCCACCTTGCCATCGGTATCTTCCCAAATCTCAACGGCGGTCGTTTTGCGATGGATTTCCGGGTTTGCCGGATTGTTGAACTGTTGCGGCATCCAGGCATTCGGCGTTTCCGCGACAATTTCTTCAGCCTTGGCAATTGCACCCTTCATCCCTTTCGGTCCCGGAGTGAGAACGAGATCGGCCCCCAGCATTGCCAAGAGGGTGCGCCGTTCCACGCTCATCGTTTCCGGCATCGTCAAAATCAACTTGTAGCCCTTGGAGGCGGCCACGAAGGCGAGAGCGATACCTGTATTTCCACTGGTTGGCTCTACAATCACGGTGTCCTTGGTCAGCTGCCCACTTTCCTCTGCCGCTTCGATCATCGCCATCCCGATCCGGTCTTTCACACTACCCAACGGATTAAAAAATTCGCACTTCAGGGCGATCGTCGCATCGATGCCTTTTGAGACGGCGTTTAACCGGACGAGGGGGGTTTTCCCTACCGTTTCAACAATATTATTGTACATGGCCATGGTCTTTTTGGGTCGTGGTGTAGGGGTCAACTAGCCTTGAACGGGATCGCTGACAAGCTTGTTTTGGAAGTTCATCAAGGCCAAAATTACAATTGCCGATTCCTCGAATTCGGAGTTGCATAGCTTCATGGCTCATCTGTTAGATTCCGACTCGCTTGAATCCCGGCTCTCTTCCATCCCCAAGTGGAACCGCAAGGGAAACGAGATTCATCGCACCTTCGAATTCACGACGTACCTCGACGGAATTGAGTTTGTCCGCAAGGTGGCGGATCTGGCCGAAGCCGCCAAGCACCATCCCGATATCGATATCCGGTGGCGGAAAGTCAGCCTTCTTCTCACCACTCATTCGGCCGGAGGATTGACCGATCTCGACTTCGACGTAGCCCAACAAATCGATGGCCTGGTTTGAGCGACAGGCTCAGGGATAGCTCCGGAGGAAGGTCTCGTGAGCAACCAATCGGAAAATCGCCAACACAATCATGACGGCGAGAAAGGCTTGGAAGAAATCGGTCGGATCAATCCGGACTTTGGCTTCCCGCTCGGTGGTTTCTAGCTGATCGATGTAGGTGAAAATCTGCTCCAGGTTCTCCGTATCTTCGGCCATGAAGAATTTTCCTCCCGCCGCATCGGCGATCTTTTGGAGCGTCTCTCGATCAAATTCCTGGCGCAATGCTTGAGGGCCGTTGGGCGTGGGAATGGTGTGCTGTCCCGGAGTTCCCACCGCGATGCTGTAGATTTTCACTCCCAGGGTATGGGCCAATTCCGCCGCCGTGACCGGTGCCAGATTTCCCGCGTTGTTCGATCCATCCGTGAGAAGAACCACGACTTTACTCTTCGATTCCCTCCGATCGAGACGCCGGGCCGAAGCCGCGATCGCGGAACCAATCGCCGTTCCATCTTCCACCAAACCCACCCGGACTCGTCCCAGACTCTTTTGCACCCATTCGTGATCCAACGTGATGGGACTGGCCAGATACGGCCGACCGGCAAAGGCGACGAGCCCGATCCGATCCATCGGACGGCGCCGCACAAAGCTCCGAATCACGGCCCGCGCCGCCGTCAGTCGATCCACCCGGGTATTGGCCAGCATCATGTCCTGAACCAGCATCGAGCGAGAGACATCAATCGCCAGAATCATCTCAATCCCGCTTTCCTTCACCAACTTGTATTTGCGAAGAAACTGAGGGCGCGCCAGAGCCAACAAGCCGATGGCAAGAATCAAAATTAGCATCAACGGAAATTTGAAGCCTCCAAATCGGGTTTTCGAAACCTTTCCCAGTCGTTTCAGAACATGAAGTGAGCCGAATTCGATCGCCGAATGCGCACCACGCCTCCCCCGGAGAATTCCAAGGATTGGCAACAGCAGAATGATGGGCAAAATCCACCAGTGTTGGAACGCGAAGCTGTTATCTTGAGTCGTAGTCGGCACGGAATTGGATGAATTTCAGCGAACCACCGCGCCTTGGGATTTCCCCCACGGACTCCAGGTTTCGTCGGGAGCAAGATCCCCAAACAGGGCGGCTTCAAATAGCAGCTGCTTCGTTTCATCGGCCAAGCTTGTCGAGTCAAACTTCACCGCGTCGCACTGGTCAAAAAACTGAGCGAGATATTCGCCAAATCCGGCGGGAAGTTTCGACTCCCATTGATCGCGGACACTCCATAACTCGGATGTCGTCGAACTCAGCAGATCAACGCCGTATCTTCCCCGCAAGTAGGCCTTGAGAATGCGCGGCAACTCCACGGCGACCTCCTTCGCGCTCAATTCCGGCAACCGATGGTAGAGCGATGAAATCGCCGTACGAGCGGCAACCACCGGATCCAGGGTTGCCTTTTTCCGAACCTTTCTCCGAAAACGAATCCAAACCCGGAAGGCGATGAATCCGATCACCACAAGCGTCAACCCGATGAGAATCAGCCGAAACAGCGGAACAATCCCGGAAGGACCGATGATGTCCTCCGGCAAGTCAGGAATGCTAGGTTGAACCAGTTCTTCTCCCATCTTCTATCGACTAAATCTGGACACGTTCGCGTTGGCGGAAAAAAGCGTGCAGCGCCTTCATGTAGTCCTGTTCGGGATCGGTCGAAACCTTGATCATATCCACTTTGTGTTTGCGAAAAAACGACTCTACTTCGCCCTGCCACTGAGCTCGCTCCTGATTGTAGAGATGCTGAATGTTGGGATTGGAAGTATTGACCTCCACCTGTTGTCCGTTTTCAGGATCGACGAATCGCAAGACACCGGCAGCTGGCAAGCTGACTTCTGCGGGATCACTCACCTGAACGGCGACCAAATCATGTTTGGCACTGGCGGAACGCACCGCTTCACTGGTGAGTTCGAAGAGAAAATCGCTAATGATGAAGGCCAGACAGCGTCGTTTGGCAAGATTGGTCAACGTTTGCAGCGCGCGGTGCGGATTGGTCTGCTGTCCGGTCGGCTGGCAATGGAGGATTTCTCGAATGACCCGGAGAACCTGGGCTCCGCCTTTTTTCGGGGGCAATACCAGCTGGACATCTCCACTGAAGAGAATGAGCCCCACTTTGTCTTTGTTCTGCAACGCGCTAAAAGCAAGAACGGCGGCCACTTCCGCAGCGATTTCCCGCTTGCTTCCTTCCACACTACCATAATTCCCGGAGGCACTGACATCGACAATCAAAAAGACCGTGAGGTCCCGTTCCTCACTGAATTTCTTGATGAAAGGATCGCCCATCCGCGCGGTCACATTCCAATCGATCGAGCGAATTTCGTCCCCGTGTTGGTATTCGCGAAAATCCTCGAAATCGATCCCCGAACCTTTGAAGCAACTGTGGTACTCGCCCGCAATCCCGTCGCGAACGAGCCCTCTCGTCTTCAATTCAATCCGCCGCACCTTCTTCAAGATTTCGGAAATGTCGGCGTCGGTATCAGAACTCATAGTTCGGTGGGAGTGTAGGCGCAAAGGAGGCGAGATCGCAAACTCAAAGCATTGTGCCAGGATTTTCCAATTTGGACGTGAACCGCGAGAAATGAATCGAAGCGATCCCCGGAATCCTAGCCGGTAGCTTAAAAATGCCATCGCCAGCGGGAATTAGATGCAATCGTGGCCAAAGTCGCCAATCTCACACTTATGCCGACAAATTCCGCACCTCTCGACCCGCCGATTATGGTTCATCCCCCGCTTCCGGCCGACGCCAGCGTTATTTGGCTCCATGGATTAGGGGCTGATGGCCATGATTTCGCGACAATGCCAGGCCAGCTCGGTGCGGTCGCTCAACGGACGAGGTTTGTCTTTCCTCACGCACCGTTCCAGCCCGTGACCATCAATGGAGGCTACACGATGCGGGCTTGGTACGACATTCTAGAGGCCGACTTGAGCCGACGAGCCGACGAAACCGGCGTGAGGGAATCGACCAAGATTCTGGAGGACTTGATCGAGGCGGAAACCAAGGAGGGAATCGACCCATCTCGAATCATTCTCGCAGGATTCTCTCAGGGTGGCGCGATCGCGCTCCACACGGGAATTCGTTATCCAGAACTCCTCGGAGGAATCATGGCGCTATCCACTTATCTGCCCATTCCTCACACCGTCGAAGCCGAAGCCAACCGGACGCTCGCGGAAAATCTGCCCATTTTCATGGCTCACGGGCTTCACGACGAAGTGATCCTCCATGATCATGCGCTGGAGAGCCGCGAGAAACTGGAAGCACTGGGCTATCCCGTCGCCTGGAAAAGCTACCCCATGCCCCATTCGGTTTGTCCCGAGGAAATTGCTGACATTACCCGCTGGCTAGAGGGAATCCTCGGCTAAGATCTCACGATGACGAATTCTGCCCCTGAGTCTTCCAGCAGACTTCCGCGACTGGCCTATCTCTTCAGCCGCTACCCCATCATTTCGCAGACGTTCTGCGACAACGAAATCCTCGGTTTGGAAGAAGCTGGCTGGAAAATCGTTGTCGCATCGCTCAATCTTCCTCAGAGCGATATTCGTCACCGTCGATTGGATGCTCTCCGCGCTCCGGTGCTGTATCAACCGCCACCGAGTGTCCTGAAAATCCTGCAACAACGCCGACGCGCCTCCGGAACCTGGCCGCAATCGCTCATCGAGCAACATGAGGAGCGATACGGAGAGGCATCCAAGCCGGATCTGCGTTGCCGCAATGCCATCTACCTCGCCGAAGAATTGCCGCAGTTGGGGATCGATCACGTTCACCTGCATTTTGCGAATCACGCGACCCATACCGCCCTCTTCCTGAAAGAACTCTCGGGAATTCCTTTCTCGTTCACGCCACAAGCCCAAGACTTTCTCGTCGATATGAATCCAGATTTGCTCGCGGAGCTGTGTCGGGAGGCCGAATTCGTGGTTGCCCCCTGCGATTACGCGAAGGACAAGCTGACGGAACTGTGCCCGGACAGCGCCAGCAACATTATCCGCGTCTACAATGGCATCGACCCGGCAGGGTATCGTCAAGCGGCACCGAAACCACAGTCGGAGACGCTCAAAATCGCGAGTTGCGGCCGACTCATCGAGTTCAAGGGCTTTCACCATCTGCTGGCGGCGATGGCGATAGCGCGAGAGAGCGGCGTTCGTATCGAACTCGACTTGATGGGGGATGGCCCCTGGCGAGAACGGCTCGAAGCCCAGACGGACGAGCTCGGCCTCCGGGATCAAGTCCAGTTTCATGGAACCGTCGGGCTCGACCAGATGAAAGCGGTCTTCGAGGAAATCGATGCCTTTGTTCTGGCCTGTATTTTCAGCGCGGATGGTGCTTCCGACATGTTTCCCACCGTAGTGACGGAAGCGATGCTATCGGGACTACCCGTTATCAGCAGCCGTGTTGCCGGCGTGCCTGAATTGGTGATCCACGGAGAAACGGGGTTTCTCACGGATCCGGGAGATGAGGCAGCCCTGGCCAAGGCGTTGGTTCAGCTGGCGACGGAACCCGGATTGGCCGCGAACCTGGGGAAATCTGGCCGAAAATGCGCATGTGAGGTCTTTTCGCGAACCACGACCTTAGCTCAGCTCCAGGAACGATTTCGAGGGCTTCCCATTTCGCCCCAACCATCGCTCCGACCGCCGACCATCATCGGCTTTTACGACCTCTCCACCACGCCACTCGAGCGCTTCCAATTGGAACACGAAGTCCTCGAACAGCTGGGCGGGAACGCCCTGCTTGCAGCACGCAACACCTCCCAAACCGACTTGGAAACGATCGAACCTCTCGACCGGCTCCTTTGGCTTCCCGACGGAATGGTTCTGGAGATGGAATGGCAGGCCTGCCAGTCTCAACACGAACAACTGATTCAGCTGCGAGACGAGCTGGGTAGCACGATCGACGGTGAGACCTTCTTCCTCGCCGCTCGGCGAGCCATTTGGTGGGCAACGGCGATTCAGCGGCGCGGGGGCGCTTCTCTGCTCTACGCCCCTTCAGCCAGTGAATGTCTCACGGTTTGGATCACCAGTTCCCTTTCCGGCATTCCTTTCACGGCAGCGATTGAGCGCGAGAGCGACTTTCCCAAAAGCCTGCGCCAGCGAATCCTCAACGACGCTCAGGCAGTCGCAATCCAGGCCAAGGACGATCCCTTACTTCGCGGCGTGAGACGACCAAAACCTGAGCTACAAAAACAAGCCTTGGAAGCCTTTTTGCGAAAGCTCCGTTAGGATTTCATCTCTTCGATCAACCGCTCTATTCCAGCTTCGAGGGACACTTCCGCGTTCCAGCCAGCAGCCTCGATCCATCGGGTTGGATCAAGCCGATTTCGCGCCGCGTCCCAGGGGAGATCCGTTCCGGTGATCCGGAGAGCGATCGTTTGGCCAGTGAGCTGTTCAACGATGGCGATGACTTCGCTGAGCAACATCGCCTGTCCTGAGGCAACGTTGTAGACGCCAGCCAGTTGCTTCGAAAAGGCGAGATGAATCGCCGAAATCATGTCATCGACATGGAGATAGTCCTTCAAGGCATCGGTTCCCCAGCGCTCAAAGGGCGTTTGGGTCAGGGCCGCTTCAATCAATCGAGGAATCACCCCTTGCGGGGGGCCTTCAGTTCCCGGAAAGCCGTAAAGATTCGAGACTCGAAAGATGGTCGCGCAAAGTCCCTCTTGATCGACGAATTCCCGAATCATCTCCTCTGCGTCAGCCTTCCCACGAGCGTATTCGCCCAGTGGGTGGGCGGGATCCGCCTCTTGGCTGCCCTGTTCATTGAGACAATTTCCGTAGACAGCTCCGGTGGAGACGAACAGAACTTGGACCGGCTTCGCGCGCCTGTTTCCCGCTTTCACCGCGCTCTCGAGAAGCTGGCGCAAGAGGGGTAGATCGACTTCTCTCGCCAATTCGGGATGCTCCTGAGCTGACTTTGGCACAACTCCCCAAGCGAGGTGCAGCAATCCATCAAACTGATTCATGACCGTCGGATCGGTGAGCGACGCTGAGGCCAAAACGCCCTCTGATGGTTCTTCCGTTCTGGCGCACCGAACCCATTCAACAGGCCCTCCTGTCGAACTCGCGAATAAAGCAGATCCTAACCGTCCCTTAGAGCCTGTGACTGCAATCGATGGCATTCTCTCACGCGTAGTCGTCCGGCTTCAGCGATTCAATCAGCAATTCGTTGTTTTCAATTTCACCAACCGGACCGGCCCATTCCCGAGCCACCGGAAAAAGTGGAACCACCCATTCGCGAGCCACCTCCCCTACCAATGCCACCCATTCCGCCCATGCCACTGCTTCGGCGACTCCGGGTCATGGATGCGGCGGTTCGTCTAGCCCGTTCCATGGCCATTCGCCGCGCTTCTTCCCGACGGCGTTGCTCGGCCCGTTGCCGTCGAGCGACCTCGGTTTCCGCGTTGGAGACCGCGCGTTGAGCTTTCGACCGTGCATCTTCCCCAAAGCGCTGTGCCGCGAGGTAGCTCCCTTCGAGAAGTTGCTGCCGAGCGCGTTCTAACGAACCCGCCCCGGGACTTCCCAGCACTCTGACGCCGTGAGACCCCGACCAACCGACCGCTTGGCGAACTTTTTTTGAGGCCTGGGAAATGGAGCGAATCGCGTCTTCAGCGCGTTTCAGCTCATCGCGAAGCGCAGCCGCCACACGACTGGCCGCAGCCAGAATGCGATCCGCATCGGTATCGATGGCATTCCAATTGTCATGAGCAACGCTGAGCCGGGACTCCGGCTTCACGATTCCTTCGTGCAGGGTTGCGACTTCCTTCATGAGATCGCCCATCTGCGGACTATCGGTAACGTCATCGGTTTGAGCCAATCGGACCAGGTCTTCAGCGGCGGTGAGCTGGGAACGGGCTGCGGCCAGACTCCGGCTGGCTTCTTCATGAAGCTTCCAATCCGCTTGAACGCGCTTGAACAAATCGCTGAGCTGATCGGAGATCTGCCCGAGAACTACGGCATTCTCGATCGGGTCACCGATGTCGCTGCTCAACCCTTCGCCCAACGCGCTGATATCGGCCAAAATTTCGTCGAACGCATCGAGGCTCGCTTGCATCGTTCGAGGATCTTTTGCCTGAGATCGCATCGCCTCGACCCGATCCTCCAACCGATGAAAATCGTGGAGATTCTCGCTCTCCAGCCGCTTCAACGTCGCGGCGTGATCGGTGATTTCTCTCAGCAATTCCTGAACCGTTTGATGATACTCCCGCTCCAGCTCCAATAGCGTCGCGGACTCAATCAGTCGGCCGGAGGCGAAGGACTCCTCTGCGGTTTCGGCGAGCCATTTTCCTTCATCGAGCTCCTTCTTGGCTTCAGCAATGTTGTCTTCGATCGTCGTCGTCGGTTCCTCGTGAATCTGTCGCAGGGCCGGAGGGAGGTAACGCTTCTGCAAATCGCGCAGTCTGGTAGTCTGCTTTTTGATACTGGCGGCTAGCTTCTCGGAATGCTTCTTCGCCTCACTGGCACCTTTTTCGTGGTTTTCAAAGGCGCTTTGACTGACTGCCAAGATGCCCATGGCTTCCTCCGTTTGCTCACGCGCAGCCTCCAACGCAGCTTGTGCTGCATCAACGCCCCCCCGATTGAGGGCAACTTGGGCGGCGCTGTGCTGCTTTACCGCGTCCGCCAGATAAACATCCGGGTTGAGGCCGGATTCGCTCAGAATTTCACCCAACGACAGCCCGAGTTTTTCAGCGAGCGATTGGCGAGCTCCATCGACCGCTTTTCGGACAGTCTCAATATGTTCTGAAGCGATTTCACCAACGCTTTTGGAGAGCATTCGTGCTTTGGAAATTCGCTCGTCCAGCTTGTTGAGCTTCACCTCCAACTCATCGATCCGCTTGGCCACATCGTCCTTCACCGCAGCATGGGCCAGCGCATCCGCTTCCAACGAATACTCGTCCAAAAACCGCGAAATCCACAGCGTCTCCACTCCTTCCGTTCGCAACCGCTCTCCCTTCGACTTCATCCCTGGAAGGAGTTGCTTGCGTGCCTGAAGAATCACCCCTTCGAGCTTCGCCCCTAGGTCGATCACTTGCCGAGCAACTTTGGCCGGGCCTTGCAACGCGCCGACCGGATCAGTAGCTCCCAAATCGACGGCTTGATCGAGAAGCTTCTGCGACTCCGGAAGCAACACTTCAAACAAAGCGGGCATCGAGAAAAAGCCGTCTTCCTCGGCAGCCTGAGAAAGCTTCCGCTCACGACTCGCCAATTGGTCACAATCCGTCTGGAGAACTTCCAAGGTCTCACTGATGGACGCCCAAGCCCGTTCGACAATTCCCAAGTTTTCGGTGGCCCTGGCAACGTGATGATTACTGGCCTTGATCAAGGCGGAAAAGGACAATTCGAACGGTTCATAGGCCTCTAGTTGCCCCAAAATGCGCTCTGGTTCACCCCGCTCATCCCTCAGAATCGGCTCAATGCCTTCATCCGGTCGGAAGCGGATGGGTTGGTCGCGAAGCCGCTTCTGCCCCCGCTCGTAGCGTTCCGCGAAGAACTGGTTGAAGACCTGATGCAAGGGGTTGGTCGGCTTGATCAAGTGCCCGACGTCATCGAGAACGCGTCGAACGCACGCCGACATGATGAAGAGTTCATCGACGTCTTCGATAATGTTCTGACTGAGTTTGAGCGTCTCTCCGGTGTAACCTCGCTCCGCCAAACTCGCCGCAGAACCGACAACCGTGGCGCTGCGATCCATCAACGAAAAGAGGGCATTGGTCTGTTCCTTCACCCCTCGGTCCCAGCTTTCATAAAGCCGAGTCGCCGCCATTTTCACGCCGCGCCGCCGCCGATTGAGCCACCAGGCCAACCCCAGAAGCCCCAAGACCACCAGCATCTCCATCGCCACGCTCACCACTCGGACCAATCGCTCCCGTTTCTCTTTTTCAGCGGTCAATCGTGCTTCTTCTTCAGCTGCGCGCGCTTGCTCCGCTAATCCACGCTCGATTTCTCCTTTTGCGGATTCCGTCGCTTCGATCGCGTTTCCCAGATGGAGTGCGTAGTCTGATTCCGCCTGATGATGCGCAGCTTCCGCCAGGCGCAACTCTCGGGTTGCGAGCTCCAGGCGTTCCCGCCCCCACACCCCGTCGCCAGGGGAAATTTTCGCCAGTTCCTGGCTCAAAGCCTCGAATTGCGACGGCGCATTTGGATAATCGCGGAGGGCGGCAGCGTGACTTCGGACGAAATCGCGGACCCGGGTCGCATCACTGAGAGCCGTTTGCGCATCACCCGCTTCCAGCTTCGCCGTTGCCGCGATTACTTGCTCGTGAAGATCGCTCAAAGGAGGCCGGGCCAAATCTCCTGGCGGATCGGCATACTCCCGAACGAACGCAGCCACCGAAGTCTCCAAGACGCGAACTTCCTCGCTCGCCTGGTCCAACAGCGATTTCGCTTCTGAGATCAAGCGTTTCGCAGCTTCCATCTCCCGCTGTTGACGCTCGCGCTCGATCGCGAATTGACGATCCAGCCGACGGTTGACTTCGTTGACCGTTCCCTTGACAGCGTCGGCGATTCGGCCTCCGCCCGACATTGCCCGAAACGCCGGTTGATCGAGATCGCCGGCCCAGTTTTTGGCGCTCAGGCCACGAACTTCGTGAACCTCACCCCCGGAATACGAGAAGCTACGTTCGGCCAAAAAGAGAATAAAGACGGCCCCGTTCTTCTGTCCGGACCGCGGATCGTTCAACTCGCCGAAATCGCTCTGATTCCTCACCTCCACGTTCGCCGCCATTTCGACCGCTTCGACTCCGGAATACCGTCTTCCCGCAGCATCGCGAAGCTGTTCTCCGGACGTCCGGTCGATCAGGAGGATGATCCAGTTTTTCCCATGCTCATCCATCCAGCTTTCCAGGCGATTCAACTGGCCGGAACTGATCCCGATATCGCCTTTGACGTAGACGTGCTGATCGGGTCGCCAGGCATCGACGATGTCCGTTCCTCGATTGATCGATGCCGCCTGATCCGTGGCGGTCAGATTCAAAATAGCAGTGAGCCAAACCGCCAAAACTACGATGATGCGACGCATGGGAAGACAAGCTATACCGAGGGATTTCACTTCGTCGATTTCTAGGTTTCAGGAAATCCGTCTTCGGCGATGCCCAGGAAATTGCGGATCAGGCGGGCCCCAACCGGTCCGGAAGTCTCCGGATGAAACTGAACTCCGAAGCGACGGCGCTCGTTATTTGCCATGGCCTCATTCGGATAAAACGCGGACGAAGCTAGCTGTCGGTATCCCTCGGGAAGCGAGGCTCCTTCACAATGGTCCTCTGAAACAACCGCGCGGGTTCCGAGTCCCGCGCACAACGGATGCTCGGGTGCTCGAAATCGAATCACATCCACATCCCGGCGTTCTTCTCCTCGAAACACTTCTCCGCCAGCGTCCAATGCCAGAGCTTGATGGCCCAGACAAATGCCCAAGATGGGCAAGCTGACCTGCTCAAGAAAGGCGAACCGGGCTCGCAATCCTTCTTGATCAGCGCCGGTGAAGAGGTGGGGACCACCGGAAAGAATCAGGGCCTCAACACCCTGAAAATCGAACGTGTTCGCCTTTTCCAAAGCAACACGGTCCATGGAACGAACAAAAGGATCCACCAACTGCGCCAAGACGTTTACTTTAGAGCTGCCACCATCGATGAGTGCGAGTCGAAGCTTCATACGTTTCGAAATTCGCCACCTTGGAACATGCGTCCCGCCTTTGCTACCACCAATCACCGGCCTTGGCCACTCCCCCAACAACCTTGGGTCTGGCGGCAGCGTTGGAACAGTCTTCTCTTCGCCCATTGGCCCGTCTCTGCGGAAAAACTGCGTCCCCTGGTGCCCGCACCGCTGAAGGTGCAGGAGTTTGAAGGCACGTCGTGGGTGGGGCTGGTGCCTTTTGAAATGGAGGACGTCATGATCAGGGACTTCCCGGCAGTTCCCGGGCTCTCCCGGTTTCCGGAGATCAACTTGCGACTTTACGTCGAGCATGAAGGAAAACCGGGGGTTTGGTTTCTCAGCCTGGACGCCTCCAACCCTTTCGCGGTCGCGGTTGCTCGAACCGCCTTTCACTTGCCCTACTACTGGTCTGAGATTCGTTCACGCCAGTCAGGCGATGAGCGGAACTACACCTCAACCCGCAAGAACAACCCGAAAGTCGTGTTCGATGGAACCTACCTTCCCACTGGAAAGGTGTTTTCCTCAATTCCGGGAACGCTCGAGCACTGGTTAACGGAACGCTACTGCCTCTATGCCAGATCATCGAAGGGAGTGCTTTATCGAGGCGACGTCCAACATCCTCCGTGGCCCTTGCAGCCTGCAGAAGCCGAAATTCGGGTGAACCAACTCACGACGCCCCACGGGTTTGAACTCCAAGGCGACCCTCCCCTTCTCCATTTTTCGGAAGCGATTAACGTGGTCATGTGGCCTCTCCGGCGTTGTCAGAAAGGGGGTCAAGTCGACGAATGATCCGTTTCGTCGCTCCATTTTTTAGTCGCGAACCCGGTTCTGACCTCTAGAATGACCCCATGTTGAATCCTCTTCTGATCGTTCTTTCGCTTCTCTGGAGCGCCTCTTTGGCTGCAGAAGTCGCAACGGTTCCTGTCGAAGAACTGACGGACAGCGCTCTGGATTCGGTGGTGGTGATTTACCCCGAAGGCCGAAGAGGTGATCGAGGATCCACCGGAACGGGCTTCCTGATCGATGAGACCGGTCTCATCGCGACCAATTGGCATGTCATCAACGACCGAAGGCGAATCCAGGTCGAGATGCGCGATGGAACGGTGCATGATGCCACAGAAGTTCACGCCTGGGACCAGAAGATGGATCTGGCACTGATCCGGATCAAACTGACGGAGAGCGCAAAGTTCCTCGAATTGGGGGACTCAGAAACCTTGATCCAGGGTCAACCGGTTATTGCACTCGGCAATCCTCAGGGGCTCAAATTCAGCGTCGTCGAAGGTGTTGTTTCCGGATTGCGCGAAGAGATCGGCGATGCCCCGTTTCCCCTGATTCAAGTTGCGATGCCCATTGAGGGTGGGAACAGCGGCGGCCCACTCCTTGATCGATTTGGCAAAGTTCAGGGCATTATTTCCATGAAATCCATGGTTACCAGAAACCTCGGCTTTGCCGTTCCCGTGAACGGGCTGAAGGTCCTCCTGGAGAAACCAAGCCCGATGCCGATGGAACGCTGGGCAACGATTGGAGCCCTGGATTCACGACGCTGGACTACCATCATGGGAGCCAACTGGTCGCAACGCGCCGGTCGGATTCAGGTCAAAGGAACCGGGGACGGTTTTGGGGGGAGATCGCTTTGCCTTTCACTCTCTGATCTTCCTGCCGAGAGCTATGACCTGGAAGTGGAAGTGAAACTGGATGACGAACGCGGGGCCGCCGGATTGGCCTTTGCCTCTGACGGCGGAGACGTCCACTACGGCTTTTACCCAAGTTCGGGGAACCTGCGCCTAACGCGGTTCGACGGCCCCGACGTTCTCAACTGGAATATCCTGGAGCAGCTTGAAGTACCGGAGTACCGACCAGGAGATTGGAATCGCATCCGCGTTCGCGTCGAACCTGATTTGATCCGCTGCTTTGTTAACGATACCGAAGTTGCCGTCTCGACCGATCAAGCCCTGCGCGGCGGGAAAGTCGGCTTTTGCAAGTTTCGGGGAACGGATGCCGAATTTCGGAACTTCCGATTGGAGGAGAATCTTTCCCGAAAGACGCCCGATCTGGTGATTCAATCGGGATTCACCGAGTTGGTGGAAACGTTTCTTCAGGGCGAAGCGGAGTCCCGGTCTGAAGTTCTCAGCACGCTGAGCAAACGCCCGCTGGAAGGAAGAGCGTCCCTTCGGGAAATGCAGGATACCCTCCAGATTCGGATCGCCGAACTGAATCGATTGGTTCGTGATGCCAACGCCACGATGATCGGCGATAGCCTCGTTTCCGTTCTGGAACATGACGAAGAAGAAATCGACCTGATCCATGCGGCACTCCTCGTTGCCAAACTGGAAAACGAAGAGCTGGATATTGAGGTGTATCGCGAAACGATCGCCGATATGGCGAATGAAATTCGCCGCAGCTTGAAAGCAGATTCTGACGAGTCGATGATCGTCGGAGCCGTACGGCATTTCATGCTCGAGGAGAACGGCTTTCATGGAAGCCGATTAGATTATGAAAACGCTTCCAACAGCTTCTTGAACGAAGTCATCGATGACCGCGAAGGCATTCCGATCACACTATCGGTGATTTTCATGGAGTTGGCTCGCCTTGCCGGTGCCTCATCCGTCCACGGAGTGGGCTTACCCGGGCACTTTGTGGTAGGATTTCACCCGGAACCTGAGGGAGAAAAGCGACTTCTGGACGTGTTTGAAGGCGGGACGTTGCTGGAGCGCGAGGAGGCCGCTCAGATCGTTGCCAGGAGTCGAAATCGTCTCCGCGAGTCCATGTTGGACCCAGTTTCGAAGCATGACATCGTCTTACGAATGCTGAGGAACTTGATCGAACTGAAAAAGCAAGAAGGAAAAGCCATCGAAGCAATGCCCTACATCGCGATCATGCTCCAGATCGATCCGGAGAACATTTCGGCGCGACTGGATCGCGCTCTGCTCCGGGTGCAAGAGGGCGATACGGAAGGGGCCAAGACGGATTTCCGCTGGTTGATCCAGGCAGAACCACCTGGAATTGAAGTGTATCGGCTCCGACAGTTTTACGAGAGTTTGTAGATCGTTCGCTTCTTGAAAAGACTGATAGTTCAGGTGGGCAAAATAGTTGTGGACAACTTTAGTGCGCTTGTTAGGGTTTTATCGTGGGAGCCTTCCATTCTCGTAAGGCCCTCCAAACCTAACCACTCGTACAACACACTAATAGTTACCACCATGGCTAACGTAACCACCATCGAAGGAATCGCGGCAACGACTGCGAAGAAACTCGCCAAAGCTGAAATCACCACCGTTGAGCAGCTCTTGGAATCCTGCAAAGACAAGCGGGGCCGCAAAAAAGTCGCTGAGGCTACCGGAATTGACGAAGGTAAGCTCTTGAAGTGGACCAATCACGCAGACCTCTGTCGCATCAGCGGTGTCGCGGGCCAATACGCAGAATTGCTCGAAGCCGCTGGGATTGACTCCGTCAAAGAACTCGCCCGCCGCAAACCTGAAAGCGTCTTCAACAAACTGGTCGAGACCAATTCCAGCAAGAAAAAGCCACTGGTCAACCAAACGCCCGCTTTATCACGGGTCGAAAATTGGGTCGAACAAGCGAAGGAACTGAAGCTTTCTTCCTAAAACTGCCTTTTAGCACCGTAATTTTGAGAATCCCGCCTGGTTTCGACCGGGTGGGATTTTTTGTTTTCAGGAATCGCCAAAGCTCGAGGAATCTGCCATCCGGCCAGAGCAGCATTTCCCTTTCACTTTCCCGTTGCAATTCGCTCAAACCGTGGCTAGATGCCCGCTTTAACTTAGAGAAAAAAGAAAAAACCGAAGGCCTCAGGGAGAGGCCGATGATCCAACTCCACATAATGAGTGAAGCAGTTCAAGAAGTAGGAGATTACCAACTCCATGAAGGCGATACAGGCAGCGCCGACGTTCAAGTTGTCAAATTGACGCAGCGGATTCAACACCTGACGCAGCACATGTCCGGAAATAAGAAGGATTTCTCCTCTCGGCGTGGGCTGTTAAGACTGGTAGCTCGTCGCCGCAAATTGCTCGATTACCTCGCAGATCGCGAGCCCGAGCGTTATCAGGCACTCTTGAAAGGTCTCAATCTTCGTCGCTAGTTCACTGGCGTTTTCTCGAAGTTACCTGTTTTGTTTAGTTTCAAATCACGCTGATTTACGTGAGAGGACTTAGCTACTCATAGCACGAGTCTCTACGTTCTGAATCTAGACCACTTGCGTTTGGCACCCACCCGATCAAGGGCCCGACGTATCTATGTATTGATCGAATGACCCCAAAAATCTCAAGAAATGAGTGTTGAAAGAGTATCGAGCCAAGTCGGCCCGCAAGAAATGATCTTCGAAACCGGAAAGATCGCAAAATTAGCTGACGGTTCGGTAACCGTCCAAATGGGCGAAACCATTGTCGTGGTCACCGCAGTTTCCCAAACGACCGTCAGAGAAGGGCAGGATTGGTTTCCATTGTCCGTCGAATACAAAGAGAAGGCCGCTGCCGCCGGTCGCTTCCCCGGAGGCTTCTTCAAACGCGAAGGTCGCCCCACTGAAAAGGAGATTCTCACCTGCCGGATGACAGACCGGCCTCTGCGGCCCCTGTTTCCCAAAGGGTATCTTTATGACACGCAAATTATCGCGATCCTCCTCAGTGCCGATGGCGAAAATGATGCGGACGTCCTGGCGATGAATGGAGCTTCCGCTGCGCTCGCCGTTTCCGATATTCCCTTTGCTGGCCCTGTTGGAGCCGTTCGCGTTGGAAGAATAGATGGCAATTTTGTCGTCAATCCAACGCACTCCCAACGGGAAGAATCTGATCTTGACCTCCTCTACGTCGGAAATAAGACGGATGTCATCATGATTGAAGGTGCCGGAAATGAAGTTCCTGACGATGACTTCAAAGCCGCTCTCCGTTTCGCTCAAGAGAACGTCGCCAAGTTGGTCGAGGTTCAAGAGGAACTAGCCCGCAAGGTTGGTAAGGAAAAGCGCGTCTCGGAATTGAAAGTGGTGCAGCAGGAAATTCTGGACATTGCCTATGAGGTCGCAGGAGACCGCATCGAAGACGCCCTCAAAGTGAAACTGAAAACTGAGCGGGGCAAGGCGGTCAGCGCCCTCCGGGATGAAGTCGCCAAGGCTGTCACGGAGAAGAACGAAGCCGCCACCGATTTCGAAATCGGCCAAGCCTTTGACTACATGCAGAAAAAAGCGGTTCGGAAGTCGATTCTGGAATCCGGCGCTCGGATGGATGGACGCCGCCCGGATCAACTCCGCGAACTCACCGCAGAAGCGTCTTGGTTGCCACGCGTCCACGGCTCCGCCCTTTTCTCTCGCGGAGAAACCCAAGCCCTCGCCATCGCGACTCTCGCCCCGGCCGACGAAGCCCAATACTTCGACAATTACACTGGCGGAGAGGATACGAAACGGTTCCTCCTTCACTACAACTTTCCTCCGTTCAGCGTTGGTGAAACGGGACGTGTCGGTGGTATGAATCGCCGCGAAATCGGGCACGGCGCGTTGGCTGAACGCTCAATTGAGCCTGTTATCCCACCCGTTGACGAGTTCCCCTACGCCCTCCGAATCGTTTCGGAAGTCATGGAGTCGAATGGTTCCACCTCGATGGCGAGCGTGTGTTCCGGCTCAATGGCTCTGATGGACGCAGGCGTTCCCCTGAAGCGCCCGGTCGCCGGAATTTCCGTCGGTCTGGTCACTGACATGGATGATTCCGGCCAGATCCAGAAACACGTCCACCTTCTCGATATCATCGGCAACGAAGATTTCTTTGGAGACATGGACTTCAAACTCTGTGGCACCACGGAAGGCGTCACCGGCTACCAGTTGGATTTGAAGCTCCCCGGCATCTCCCTCGATATCCTTTGCGAAGCTATCGACATCGCGAAAAACGGGCGGATGGATGTTCTCAAGGTCATGAATGAAGCCATCGGGGAGACCGGCCAACTTAGCGAATACGCTCCGCGGATTGAGACCGTCAAGATTGATCCTGACAAGATCGGCGAACTGATTGGACCCGGCGGAAAGAACATCAAAGGCATCCAGGCTGAGTCTGGAGCCGAGATCAACATCGAAGACGATGGAACGGTTCACATCTACGCCAGCAAAGCCGAAAGCCTGCAACGGGCGAAGGAAATGGTGGAACGTGTTTCCAAAGAAATCGAACTCGATGCCCTCTACTTTGGGCCGATCGTCTCGACCACCAACTTCGGTGCCTTCATGGAAGTCCTTCCCGGGAAAGATGGGATGATTCACATCTCCGAGCTAGCCGACTTTCGGGTCGAGCACGTCGAGCAAATCGTCAAGAAGGGCGATATGGTCTGGGCGAAATGCATCGGAATCGATGAGCGTGGTCGCGTGAAAATGAGCCGCAAAGCGGGCATGAAAGAACGCGGTGAGGAAGTCGAAACTGAAGCGAAATACACCGATGCTCCGACTGGAGGTGGTGATGATCGCCGCGGCGGTGGCGGACGTGGTGGTGATCGCCGAGGTGGCGGCGGTGGACGTGGTGGTGATCGGCGCGGTGGCGGTGGTCGTCGCGATGACCGCAGAGACTGATTTGGTTCAGTCTTATAACTCTTAGTTTTTGAAGCACGGCACGCCGAAAGGGGTGTCGTGCTTTTTTGTGGCCGAGCCGGAAACGCTTCCTCCTCACCCCAATCCGGGTTTCGAGACGTTAGTTCAGGCCTTTTCTCTCACGCCATGACCTGCACAGGAGCGGAGCAAGCGGGAAGGTTAGAGATCGTGTCAACCTGTTAGTCAACCTAACTTAACTATTCTGTTGACGAAATAATCGTTGATCCTAAACCTAGCATGGTTATTATGGGTCTCCCCGAACAGAATATTTAGAATTTGCCCTATTTTTCAGAACCCTGGCATGAGCGATCACAAATCCCTCCCAACTCTCATTGAAAACCCACAAAGTGGCCCGTCCCAGAATCGGCGCCATTGGCAAGAAGCTGCCGCCGTTCTCTGCGCCATTGCGGCTCTCCTCTATGCCTTTGCCTTGGCCACTTACACCCCGACTGATCTCCCAAGCTGGGTTCCTTTTAGTGGTGTTAGCAAAAGCGCCGAGGCAATTGAAGGGACGCAAAACTGGGTGGGACCGACTGGGGCACTTTTGGCTGGAATCGCGTTTTATTTCGTTGGAGCAGCCAGCTACCTGATTCCCATCCTTGTTTTTTGGCTGGCCATCGCCATCTGGCGGGAAATGCGCCTCTTCAACGGCAAAACGCTGGCGGCGGCTGCCATGTTGCTTCTTTCGACCGCTTGCTTGATTGAGTTTCAACCCTTTGTGTTCAAAGGCATTGTGGATGCCTTTGGTCTTCCTGGAAGCACAGGTGGTTTGACAGGTCTTTGGGTTGGTCAAATCGCGACCAAGGGAACGATTGGACATGCCGGGGGGGTGGTTCTGATGTCGATGATGTGGTTGATAAGCGCCATTTTCGTAGCTGGCAGTCATCCCTTTTCCTTGAAAGGCCTGATCCGGCAACACGTTGCGGCTCGTGCCCGCCGCAAGCAAGACGCCCGAGCTGCACGCTATCATACCAAGAAGGATCCTACCGAGGTGACGCTCTATTGTGAGCCCACGCCAGCCAATGAAAACGCGCATCGCCGCGAACCTCAGGCTAGCCCGATTTTCGTTTCCCCGTTGGATGAGGCGGAAGAGGACCTCGTTGTCGCCAGAGGTGCTACCGCTTCTGAAGTCGATTCTCCGATCTATGAAAAAGCGGATGGCTCGACGACGGTGTCCGCCGCTCAACCTGAGCCAGAGCCCGTTCCACTTGATCGTGAAGCGCCGATCCCGATCGCGACGCCGCAGTATCCCCATCCGCAGCCGAATCCAGTGCCGACCACCCCCTACCAGCCAAAGGTGAACGACACGAATCGTTCTCGCCCCAGCACGGTCGATTTTTCAACGATGACCGCAAGCCTCAGTCCCAGGTCCGGCGAAAGTCCGTTTGCTGGCTATGAGCTTCCTCCCGTTCACTTGTTGAATGACGAGCCTGAAGAGGAGACCCCACTGACGGATCAGGCCGAGCTTTTGGAAACTCAAGGAGTCATTATCAACACGCTGAGAACCTTTGGGCTCGAAGTGAGCCCAGGTGATATCACGAGAGGCCCGACGGTGACTCGCTATGAAATTTATCCCAGTGAAGGAATGCGTGTGAAACAGATCGCGGCTCTGGAAGCCGATATCGCTCGAGCGACCCGCGCGGAATGCATCAACATTTTGGCCCCCATCCCAGGAAAAGACACGGTTGGAGTGGAAATCGCAAATACTCGCAAGGTATTAGTCCCGCTGCGCAAGCTTCTCGAACAACCGGAGTTCGTGGAGACGAAGATGAACATTCCTATCGCGCTTGGCAAAGACGTTTACGGCAAGACCATCGTTGCGGATTTAGCCGCCATGCCTCACCTCCTCGTCGCGGGAGCCACCGGCAGTGGTAAGAGTGTTTGTATTAACTCGATCATTGCCAGCCTCCTTTTTCGGTTCACGCCGGATCAGCTTCGCATTATCATGATCGACCCGAAAGTGGTCGAAATGCAGGTTTATCATACCCTACCCCACTTGGCGGTTCCGGTGGTGACTGATCCCAAAAAGGTGCTCCTGGCGCTTCAATGGTCGATCAACGAGATGGAACGGCGCTATGAGTTGTTTGCCCGTTACGGATGTCGCAAGCTTGAGGAATACAACAAGCTCGCGGCTCGGCCTTACCATCCAGGGAAGCCCCAACCTCAGAATCCTGATCAGATGCAGTTTGATGATATGCTGCTGAGTGACCCTTCTTGGGAAGAGGCAACTCCTCGCTATTCATCCAGTCGCCGCCAGCCGAAACAACATCCTCTGGAGAATGGGGATCCGGACTTTCTCCCCTTTGTTGTCGTGATCATCGATGAGCTTGCTGATTTGATGCAAACCGCCCCGGCAAACGTGGAAACTTCGATCAATCGACTCTGCCAGAAGGCGCGAGCGGCCGGAATTCACCTGATCGTCGCAACCCAGTCTCCGAGGGTGGACGTTGTGACCGGCCTGATTAAGGCGAACATTCCCGCCCGAATTGCCTTCCAGGTGTCTTCCTCCACTGACAGCCGAGTCATCCTGGACAAGTCTGGTGCCGAGAAGCTTGTGGGTAAAGGGGACATGCTGTATCAACCGCCAGATGGTCCTGTCTGCGTCCGTGCGCAAGGCGCGTTCCTGACCGACGGAGAGGTGCAAGAGGTCGTTGACCACTGCAGTCATCAAGCGGAACCCGTTTTCGAGCCCGGCGTGCAGCGTGCCCTTCAAGGGGAAAGCGAACCCGGCCCAGAGGACGTTTCACTCGCCGATGAGGAAACGCTGGCTCGGTGCATTGATGTGATTGTGACGGATGGAAAGGCATCCACATCCTTTCTCCAGCGCCGCCTTCGGTTGGGATACAATCGAGCCGCGAGGATGATGGACCTACTGGAAGAGCGTGGATTTGTTGGTCCCGGCGACGGGGCCAAGCCGCGAGAGATTTTGATCACTCAAGATGAGGCCGAAGAAGACGCGGCCGAGTCCGTCGAGGCCGTAGAGAATAATTGATGCCTTGGAAGGACTGGTCAGCCTCTTCAACCGCTTCCACGCAAAGTTCTCGGGTTCTGAGGAAATGATCCTGCGTCTGATCCCGTCTTACTGTGATCAAGCGAATCTCATCTTTCTCTTTCATGGACCATTTTGCTGCACGTGTGTTGATTCTTCTTTCACTAAGCTTCCTGGGAGGTTGTGTTGCCCCGACTCGCGGACCAGACGGGGCGAATCCCAGTGGAGGAAGCGTCGCCCCGCCCCATGGTTCTGATCAGCCTGCTGTTCGAGCGGTGGAACTAGTTCAAGTTCTCTGGCGAAAGGTCGATGACAATCCAGTTTCCTACGTCCCGGCGGACCTTCCCCTTCACTCTGCAACAGGAGCAACCGACGGAGAATGGATCATCGATCACGTCAGCAGCTCGAACTATTTTGTTCCGTTTCAGGGAGTCGGAACGGCGACTTACGATCACGTTTTGGCGTCGATTCCTACCAATGGCCAGGAACCAAAAATCGCCAAGGATTTGAATATTGCGGAGGTCGGATTGACGGGATCGATCACCCATTGAAACCGATTCTCCCATGGTGACCACTTGAACAATGGTTGGAAATCTGCTAGAATACGTTTATATGGGATTGCTTGAGAGTCACACCCTTACTTCATTCGACGCCGATCTTCGGAATTTGCGGAATTCCGTCCTTACGATGGCCAGCTTGGCTCAACGGAATCTGGAGAATGCCTGCCGAGGACTTCAGGAGCGGAACTCCGAACTTTGCAATGAGGCGATTGGAGAAGATGACGAGGTTGATGAGTTGGAACGTCAGGTTGACCGAGAGGGAATGGAGCTAATTCTGCGGTATTCGCCGGTCGCCTCTGATCTCCGTCAGGTACTGCGTTCGATGAAGGTCGCCACCGATCTTGAGCGAATTTCCGATCAAGCGGTCAATATCGCCAAGCGAGTTCGGAAGCTCAACAAGGCACCCGAAGTTCCGATTACCAAGACGGTCCAAACCATCTATGAGATGGCCGGGGCGCTACTCCGAAAGAGTATTCGCGCGTTTAGCGAAGGTGATGTCGATCTCGCCGAAACCGTCATCGATGGGGACCAAGAGTTGGACCGCCGTCATTCCCAGTTGCTAAAAGAATTCACGAATCTGATGGAAGAAGATCCCGAGAATTTGCGGACCTATCTTCATCTTACATTCGTCGTACGCTTCCTCGAACGAGTTGGGGACCATGCCGTCAATATTGCAGAGGATCTTGTCTTCATCGAAGAAGGCAATGATATTCGGCATGGGAATGGTCCTCGGCGCTAAACGCGGTTGTTTTCGGACACTCCCTCCATCAGATCCGGGCGGTTTTGCCGCGTTCTCGCCTTTCCTTCCCGCAGTCTCCATTCGGCAATTTTTTGGTGGTGACCGGAGAGTAAGACCTCAGG
Organism: uncultured Verrucomicrobiales bacterium; assembly: GCA_964351855.1. Lineage (GTDB taxonomy): Bacteria > Verrucomicrobiota > Verrucomicrobiia > Verrucomicrobiales > DEV007 > JBCDHN01. Next base: position 12,366 of record CAYGQD010000035.1, on the reverse strand, counting down.
CACGCTCATTCCGGCATATTCCGGTGGACGTGTATAGTGAGGAGCTTCAAGCAGATTAGGATGGGAGAAAGACTCCTCTTGCGACGATCGTTCGTCTCCCAGAACTCCAGGAAGCAGGCGTGAAACCGCATCGACCAGAACAACGGCAGCAATCGCTCCATTAGTCAATACGTAGTCTCCAATCGAGATTTCGCGATCGACCAACGCTTCGACTACCCTCTGATCCACGCCCTCGTAGTGGCCACAAAGAATGATCAAATGGGTTTCATCCACGAGGGATTCAACCATCGGTTGGTCCAGTCGCGCCCCTTGCGGAGTCATCAACAAAACCTTGCTGTCAGGCCCTTTCAACGCTTCAACCGCCGCAAAAAACGGCTCGGGTTTCATGACCATTCCCGGGCCGCCTCCATAGGGGATATCGTCAACTCTCCGGTGTTTGTCCTTCGCCCATTGCCGCAAGTCATGGATGCCTATATCAACCAAACCCGCATCTTGCGCGCGCTTTAGGATGCTTTCACCCAATGGCACCCTGCACATCTCCGGAAAAATCGTAACGATATCGATCTTCATCTCCTCTCCCTGGATTCTCCGAGATTACTCCAGGTCAAGATCATTATCGGTATCGGTCGCAGTCTTGCCCCGCAATTTGGCTTCAATGAATCCATCGAGATCTCCATCCATTACGGATTTCACGTCTCCCACGGTATGACCTGTTCGCACGTCTTTCACCATTTGGTAGGGCTGAAAGACATAGGATCGAATCTGACTCCCCCAGCCGATCTCGGATTTCTGGCCGTATTCTTTCTCCATTTCCGCGCGACGCTTATCTTCTTCCCGCTGGAAGAGTTTCGATTTCAGAATTCGCATGGCAGTCTGCCGGTTCTTCAGCTGGCTTCGTTCTTCGGTACAACGAATTTTGATGCCACTGGGAATATGATGGAGGTGGACTGCGGTCTCTACTTTATTGACGTTTTGCCCGCCCTTCCCACCGCTTCGAGTCGTCGAGATTTCAACATCACTATCGTCGATCTCAATTTCGATGTTGTCATTCAACTCAGCCGTCACATCAACACTCGCAAAGGAGGTGTGGCGCTTCTTAGCCGAGTCAAACGGAGAAATACGAACCAGACGGTGTACGCCACGTTCCGCACTCAAATGACCAAACGCGTAGTCTCCCACGACGCGGAGCATCGCGGATTTCGTCCCGGCTTCTTCCCCTGCTTGATGTTCGACAATCTCCGTCTTGAAACCACGCTTTTCCGCCCAGCGTTGATACATCCGCAGAAGCATATCGGCCCAGTCACAGGCTTCTGTGCCTCCCTGTCCGGCGTTGATGGCCAGAAAGCAATTCTCCTTATCGTTAGGTCCGGACATTAGAGAGAGCAGCTCAAAGGAATCGAGCCGCTCCAGAACTTTGGGATATTCAGCCTGGAGTTCCGTGGAACTATCCGCATCCCCTTCCGCTGCCATCTCGGCCAGTGCCGTGAGGTCTTCGATGCTGGACATCAACTCTTTAAACGGCACAACCTTGGATTTGATCGATGAGGCTTCGTCGATCGTTTTTTGTGCGGCTTCCTTATCGTTCCAGAATTCCGCCCCTCCCATCACCTCTTCTAACTCCCGCAGCTTTTTGGTTTGAGCCGCGAAGTCAAAGATAGCGCCTGAGTTCTCCCAGACGGCCCTTCAACGCTTCGGTATCAAGCGCGGAAAGGTCTCCATTGTTCTCAGACGGATTCGGATTTGCCATTTTGTTAGGATCGTTGAAACTTTCAGGAACGCCACAATAATTCGCCGAGCGTTCTCGTCAAACAAAGCACACCCAGAAGGTGGAAAAATCCATGGCAACGCTTATTCGAACCTCGCGATTAACCGAGACCAGTCTCATTGTTCACTGGTGCAGTGAGCAAAAGGGCTTGATCAAAACTGTGGCGAAAGGCGCGCTACGTCCCAAAAGCCCATTTTCCGGAAAATTGGACCTCTTTTTCGAAGCTGAATTGGTCTACATTCCCAGCAAATCCAGCGATCTTCACACTTTAAAGGAAGTTTCGGTGGTCAGCCCCCGCCAGAACATCCGGGAATCCTACGAAGCGACCCTGGCGGCAGCCTACTTCGTGCGTTGGATCGAGATCGTCTGCGAAAGAGAAACCCCGATTCCTGAGCAAGCGGATCTCCTGAGACGTGCGCTCAACTATTTGCACGAAAATGGACCGGACATGAAGGCGGTTCGGCATTTCGAAAAACAACTGGCGAAGTTCGCTGGCGTTTTCAGCGGGTCTCGCGATCCTTCGGACGATCTCGCGGAAGCATTCGGCCCAAAACCAGCCCAGCGTGAGGACTTACTCCGTCGAATTGAAACGCAACTTCAACCTTGAACCCATTTTTGCCCTTTCGGCTTGCGAATTCTCGCTGAAAACGGTTAGATTCTACGCCCTGTGATCACTGTTCTACCGTGAACCCTCAACTTGGCCAACGGCCCTCCTCAACTATGTCGACCGGACCGACGAACCTCCTTCAAGTTCTCCAAAAAAGGGTCGAGACCCTTCAGGGAGAAGGGAAGCTGGAGGATGCGTTGCGGGTAGCTCAGACAGCTGTTGACGCGGCGCGGAGGAACGTTTCCAGTGACCCGGCCTGCATGCCGCAGCTAGTCTCAACTCTGCTGATGCTGGCCGACTTGCGGCGCATGTGCAACGACTTCGAGGGCGCTGAAAACGTTTATCAAGAGGGACTGGGACTGGCCACCGAGAATGGACCAGAGATTCCGAATCTGGAGATCGCCCGGCTTCAAAGCGGCCTCGCATCACTCTATGATTTCACGAATCGTGAGTTCTTGGCGATTGATCTCTACCGCGAGGCCATTCAGCGCTTCGAAGAGAACGTTCCCCCGGAGACAGAGGAATCCGCCTATCTCTGCAACAACTTGGCCATGATTTATAAGCAGACCGGGGATTTTGACGCTTCGGAGAGCTACTATTTGAAAGCGCTTGAGGTGTTTGAGTCAACGCGAGGCGCCAATCATCCTTCGGTCGGAACCGTGCTCAATAACTTGGGCGGTCTCTACGGAGAGATGGATCAACCTGAGAGAGCGCGGGAGATGCACGAGCGCGCGATGGCAATCCGGGAAGACGTTCACCCGAAGAATCATCCCGATCTGGGCCAGTCTCTCTGTAATTTGGCTACCGTCTATCATCAGCTTGGGGACTTCAACAACGCCAAAAAGCACTACGACGCCGCCCTTCGTCTTTTCGAGAAGAACTTGGAAGAGGTTGGTGAGGATTACGCAATCTTGATGAACAACTACGCCGAGCTTCTGAGGGAACACGGCCAGGAAGAGAAGGCGAGCGCCTTGGAGGTCCGCGCAAGAGGCCAGTTGCAGCAACTGGAAGATGGAAGGGTGCACTCCTAGCCGCGAGTAGCAGGGCGGCGTAAGGTTCGGGAAATCGGGATCATGTTCCAAACGTCGTTCCTAAACTTCCGCGTCAATTGACAAAAGGTTTCCTCATAAATTTGCCTTCTTGATTCCGATTGAGATCTGCCCCGCCCATCTTCGTCAGGCACTCGCTGTTTGGACGTTACGCATTCGTTTCAATCAAAACGGGCCCCCGATCCAACCTTCAATGGAGTTATTCCCCTCTGTGAATAACTCGTGAAAAACCATCGAAAAAAGACCCAAATTCCAAAAAAATTGGTCCGGAATCGCACTAATCTGGCATAGCACCAACTATGCCAACGGCGGGAATTTTTCGCAGGTTTGATCGAAGGAACAGACTTCTTGGATTGGCACGACGACTGTGCCCGGCCCGATTATACGTTTAATACGCCTCTACCAGAAACACGCTTAATTGACTCATTGCAAGTGACTTACAACACAACCAAACAAGAGAACACCCTCCACCTCCAACGTATGTTGGTGGAATTTCGCCGATCCGCGTTGTCAGTCCCCCACCCGCTTGAGATTCCTCAAGAATATCGCCTGGCGGCACCTGGAGAGGCATGCAAAAACATTTTATAGGCGGCTGTGAACAAGTCTCGAATGGATGGCTCTCCCCTAAGGTTTTTCCTGAATACACAGGAGGTAAAACCGCAAAATCGATTCTGAAAATTCCAGAGTTAATGATTCATCTGATGAGCCTTTGTTATTTTTTAGAAACAATACTCGGATTTGACGACTTCTGGGATATCGGATTTGGCAGCTATGAGCGAAGAATTCGATCAGGAAGTCTTTCTTGAGGATATGCGGCAGACGCTGGAAGAAATCGGCCGCTCTCACATGCCGTTCGGAAGATACGGGCCGACCGAGTTTCCTCCCAAAGGGAAGCCACTTTACGATCTGCCTTGGGAGTATCTTCATTGGTTCAGCCAGCGAGGATGGCCCAACAGCCGTCTGGGGCAACTCATGGAGATTGTCTACCACATGAAAGGAGATGGCTCCGAAGAGGTCTTCAATGTGTTCCGGAAAAGACACTAGTGTAGACCGTCCAACAGATTGCGCATTCCTGAAATTCTTGGGATTTTAAAAATTTTCCTTTCTACGGTATTTTTAAGAAGACTGCCGCCTTTCCCGCAATTTCTGGGTTGCTCGTCAGTCACGAAGCCCGCTTGGCACTTTCCTCGCGCCTTGAACTTGTAGAAAATTCGGCATTCGTAATGCGCAAACTAGCCTCTTCTCTCATCGAGAGGGGTTTAGTAGTCGTCGTTGAGCTCTCGCAGTCGCTCGCGCTGCCGTTGGAAAAGCGGAATCGCAAACCAGTAGTAGAGGGAGACCGTCGTGAACAACAAGACAGGCACCCACCAGCGCTCACCTTCCCATGCGATGGGAAAAAAGTAGATGATGGATCCCGCGTAAATGACGAAAAGACCAATCTTCGGTCGGATCAGTTCCTTGATCAGCAGAAACATCCCCACAAACGTCCCAATAAGAGAGATCAGTCCGATCATTGCGACCGATCCATAAGTCATCCAAAACCCCATCGCCGCGAACCCCGTCAGTGGCCCCAAGATGAGCGAAAATCCTTTTATCTCCGGAAAATTGGCGGTTTCGTGCGTCAAACACGCCAACCACATGATCCCGAAGGTCATGGCGACAAAGATGATCGGCTTCGTCACTCCCGCGAAATAGGCGTCTATCGGATCGATATCAGGATTCATCGTTCAAATTACAATCAGTCGAGCATATTTGTCGGGGCACTTCACCCCATTTTTGGTCATCCAGGCGGCGGCCCTTCCCTCTCCAACCGAATCTTCCGTCCTTCTGGCGAGCTCATACTCTACCGCAGCGGACTGAACGAAGGCTTCACCTTGGTACAGATACATGGCTGCCTTTTGCATCAGCGACGCGGCTTCTTCGTCCTTCCCCTCCATGGCAGCCAGACTTGCGACAATGGATTCCCCCAAGCCCTTGGCCCAATCCCGCTTGTATTCGCGTCGCAACTTTCTGGCGCAGAGTTTGGCCTGATTTAGGTTCTTGGTGCGAGCCTTCCCTTCCGACTGTTGTGCCTTAAGAGCAAAGATTCGCCCCCGGCAATAGAGCGCTTGAATTCTGCAATGCTGGACCAGATGCAGCATCGACTTCTTATACCCCTCCCAGCCTTCGTCGAGAATCCGCATCGCTTTTTCGGCATCGCGCAGATACAAGGCGGATTCAATTTGGGACACCCAGGCAAGAAGATGCTGGGCCTGCTGGTGGTTCACTTGGAATCCTTGATCTTTCGTCCATTCATCGATGAATGTTCTCGCCATCTCAGCAGCCGCGACCGGTTCATCTCCAGCGATGAGGGCCATTGGCATGGGGTAACAGCCTTGGTTGGTTTCGAGGTATCGATCCCCCCGCGCCTTCGCCGCAGGCATCTCTCGCTCGCAAATTTCCCTCACCTTCGAGAACTCTCCCAAATTCACCAACGCGAAGAGCCGATAGCTCAATCCCGTATCTGGCTCCCAGAAATGACCCGGCACCGATTTGCGAAAGATCTTGGTAGATTCTTTGGTGTGCTGAGATCCGGCTTTGAAATGACCTAACAGCCAACTGCTGGTTCCCTCCGCAAGCTCGATGATTCCCGAGGCATAAGGATCTCCGATGTCGTCGTTGAGTTCCCTGGCTTGCTTCAGGTATCCGCTCACCAGCTTTCCTCTCCGTCTGCCCAAGGCAGACTGATACCAGGCTTCCATGCTCAACGCACGCATGAAGCGCTTGGGGCAGCCCGCCTTCTGGGCACGCAAGAGCCCTTGGTTTTGGAATTCGCCGGCTAACATCACTTCACGGAACCCGAATCCCAGGACTAAGGTCCACCCTCGATCAATTTGATCCAGTTCTTTGGGGTCGCACTCCGCATCGGACTTTGTCTTGAACTTCAGCGTTTTTCTTCGGAAACAGATCAGCCGTCTAACCTCCGTCCGAACCGCCGCCATGCGAGGGCCCATCACCCAGAGCTCCGCAGCGGCGAGCAAGCTCTCTAGCCCTTCGATCGCCTGGTTCAGGTTGCCCGATATGAGGAACTGTTCGGTGGATTTGTGAAAAAACGCATCACGATTTCCATTCGGGGAAAGATGCGCGGCCTTTTGATAGCACAATCCGGCGGCCCTCCCGTTCCCGGCATGCGTCAAGGCATTGGCCTGTTTGGCAAAGATTTGAGATTTCTGATGATCGGAGAGTCCCGCCCGCAGGATGATCGATTTTTCAAAGTAGCCAGCGGCAGGGGGGAACGCCAGTTTCGCCATCGCCTCTTCACCGGCCCGCTCATAGTTTTCACCGGCGCGGTCGTGATAATCCGCCCCTGCTTTCTCGAAATGGATCGCGAGAAGCTCGCCCGTCGCAGAGGAGCTGGCCTCGTAGCTGGTCGCAAGGTTCAAATGCCACTTCGCCTGGTCATCCGGCAGCATCCGATCGAGAATGCTCTGGCGCACGCGACCGTGAGAGATATCGATGATGTTGCGCTCGATCGTGCCGCAGGTCCTCATGAGGCGTTGCAGACGGATCAACTCCGATTCGATCTGCGCTTTTCCATCTGCCGCAATTCCAGCGGCTTCAAAGGCAACATCTTTCGGGAGCGGCTGCCCGGAAATGGTGAGAACCGAAACCAAGTTTTGCTGACCAGCGGGCAAGTTCGAAAAACGCTCCCAGAAAATTTCGAAAACATCTTCCGTTCGGCTCCCATCATGTTGAGAGCAAACCAGCTCGGAGAGGATCTGGGGATGGCCTTTGCTCGCCTCCACGATCTTTTCCAGATCGATGTTCTTGGGCCCTTTTAAGCGCTGGGCTAACTCTCGAGACGCCCCTGAGTCGAGAGGTTTCACATCGATGTTCACCGTATGGACCCGATCCTGGTGCTTCGAGATCAACTCGCCCAAAGAGGCTTCATTCGTTCCTTCCAGATCCTCGGTCTTTTCGACCGTAATGAGGAGAATGCCCCTCCCTGGCTTGGCTTTCAACAACCAATCAAGCGCCTCTAAACTCAATTCATCCGCCCATTGGATATCATCCATGATCAACACCAATTGATGGCGCTCACTGATTCGTTCCAACAACTGGGGTATCCCCGCCAATGCCTTTCGCCGCAATTCATGGAGCGGGAGCTTGCCTAACTCCGGGCGAGCACTCGCTTCTCGGAAACCCGGGATGGTCACCAAATCCGGAAACATTCTCGTGAGAGGACCCGCCGCCGAAAACCGCTCCAATCGATAGCTGAGCTGGGCAAATGACACCGACCGGCTCAAGTAGCCAGCCAGTTGATCCATCAAAGGCTCAATCGCGTTACACGGTGTCTTTCGATGCTCATCACATTTTCCGGCCAGGACGATCGTCTTTTCACCGGTTTCAAGCTGACCCACATAATTTTCGATAAGAAACGACTTCCCCTGCCCACTTCCTCCCCGGATCTGGCAAATGGTCAGCTTGCGGGAACCCTTCCCGTCCATAGGCGCAGTTTCCCGGGTAGCCACATCGAAGGCACCGTCCAACAAACGCAGCTCGTGACTTCTCCCAATCATCTCCAGTCCTTGCCGAGGACGAATGAAGGCGTCTTCATCCGGGGCAATGCCCAGAAACTCTGCGACTTCCTCTTTTCCAAATCGCTCTTCCGCCGTCGGCGTCAACAACCCCTGACAGAGAGAGGCAGCCTCATTGAGCCAAGGATGGGAGAACTCCCGAATCAGGGGATACTTCTCTGCTTCCTTCAGCCTCAGCAACTCGTCAGTATCGTGCAAATCCTTGAAAGGAAGTCGCCCTGTTAATAAGCGGTAGAGAATCACTCCGACCGAATACCAATCACTCTTGGGATCGAGTTCATCCACGCGATGCTGCTCCGGAGACATAAACGGCCAAGTTCCTCCTCCCGGCAATTGCTTGGCGTGATCCGGCAATCCGGTGCGATCATCCTCTGACCGAACGACCAGACCAAAGTCCAAGATATAAAGATGCCCCTCTTCATCAATGTAGATATTATCAGGCTTGAGATCCTGATGAAGAAACCCGACGGCATGCAACGCCACTAGCCCGTGGTAAATTTGGCTCAGGGCGTCTTTGATTCGCTCCGGAATGAGTTCCCGTTCCGATCGATCGATTTCGTGTGCTTCGATCCACTCGGTCAGGCGTTGTCCCTTAATGAGCCGCATCGTCATCCCCACACTCCTCCCGTCATTCAAATACTCATAAATGGTGGCGAGGTTCGGGTGGGAAAGCTGTTTCGCCAACTCACATTCCTTCTTGAACAAGCCACCGGCCTCGGTAATGCGCAGCACTTTCATGGCAACGGCCTCGTTCGTTTGCAGATCCCTTACCGTGTAAACGCAGCTAGTCGCGCCCTCACCGAGAACTCCTTCCGAATCGCCGACGCCCTCCAGCTTGATCTGCCGAAATCGATCTGGATAGGGTAAGCGGGGCCGCTTGGGATAATCGACATCCGGTAGGGGTAAGACTCCGTTCTTCTTACCACCTTGGCTCAGAATGCTGTCCAACTCATTCAATGACGAAACCGCGCGAATCATGTTCGCGAGAGCCTCGTGATTGAGGACGGTCGGATTCGTCTCAATCTCAGACGGGGGCGTCACGACTTCCCCGGAAGAGGACGGAACCGATTCCTCTCCGATTCCGTCCGAAGAACTCGGTTCGGAACCACTTTCCGGATCATCTTCGGGTGGACTGTTCATTTGCCTTCAACCGGCAATTCTACCGTCCAAGTTCCGCTTAGGAAGCGGTTTTTCCCGCAAATTTGGGGCGACTTTCCGCCACCGGACCTCATGGAATCATCGGTCAATAGGGCCGGGCATCTTCTCGATCCAACAGCTCCATTTCCACGCCTCCGGTCCACTTTGCGACCACGTTGTAAACCAGGGCTCCCAACGCTCCCATGACAAATCCGATGCTTCCGTAAATGATCGGAACAAAGATCACCAACCCAATCATCATCCCAATTCCCATCCCCGCCATTTGTCCCGGACTGAGACCGCTTCCACCGGTGGACGAGGCTCCGGAAGCGGCCCCCAAAGCGAGAAAGCTGCCGCCAATGATGGCGTAGAACAACACAATGACCAGAGAAAGCGCCATCATCAATACCGCTTGGGTTGTGGCCATGGAAAGCACCCCGACTCGTCGAATCTTGGTCATGCGAGTCTGGGGATGAACGGAAGGTGCGAGTTCGTTTGACATGGTGCCAGTCTGTGGGGTTGGTCTGCGTTTTCAAAGTCTAAATCTTGCCGGACGATCATTTCGCGCCGCCTCTATGTCCGCTCCCCCGTCCGTTCATCGCCGCAACTACGCGCTTCATTGCGCGGAGGGCGGCATCTACATGGGCGGGCTGGCCTTTGTCTCCGCAGAGACGGTTTTGCCCAAACTCGTGCAATCGCTGGGAGGGCCCGATTGGATGGTCTCGCTAATGCCGAGCCTGCTGCTAATCTTCATGTTTGCGCCGGGGATCATTGCCATTCCGCTAATCGAACGGCTGCCCCGGCTGTTCCCCTTTGTCGCGGGGTTCGGCGTCATTCAGCGGCTCCCCTATCTGATTGCCGCACTCGTGATTTATTTCGCCCATGCCTCTCTTCCCGCCGTGGTACTCTGGGTAGTGGTCCTCACCCCGGTTGTTTCCGGATTCTGCGGTGGTTTTGCGATTCCCGCCTGGATGGAAATGGTCACGCGCATGGTTCCCAAAGAACGGCGAGCTTCAGGTTGGGCGATTCGATTTACGATTGGAGGATTGCTCGGAATCGCAGCTGGATTTCTAGTGGAGTGGATTCTCAGCAGCTGGCCTGGGGCGGAAGGTTATGCGGTCCTCCACGCAGCAGCGTTCACCTTCCTCATGCTGAGCTTTGCGATTTTTGTCTTCCTGCGAGAAACGGATTTCCCCGAGCCCTCCCCGATCGAGCCCGGAAACTGGTATCGGAAACAACTGGGAGTCTTTCGGGAGATTCTTAGCGTCCCCTCTCCCTTTCGACGCATGCTCGCGGTTCGGATCACCGGCCTGGCATTTCTCTGCATCGCTCCGTTTTTGTCGATCACTGCTCTAGAAGTAACAGGCCAGCCCGAGAGCGTTTTGGGGCGATTTGTAACCGTCCAGATGATTGGAGGAATTTTGGGGAATTTTTTGGCGGGATGGCTGGGAGACCGTTTCGGCGGTCGCTCAATTCTCATCATCACGAAGGCGATTCAAATCCTGCTTTGCCTGCTTCTGGTCACCGCTTCAAGCCCAACGAGCTTCCTCATCGCTTTTTTTCTCTTCGGAATGGTGTTTTTCATGAACCAGATCGGAGAGCAGACCCTGGGCATCGAACTCAGCCCTCAACGTCGCCGCACCGCCTACCTGGCCCTTCTCAATTTCTCCTACCTTCCCGGCAGCCTTCTGGCCAGCCTCTTCGCCTGGTTCATGCATCGCCACTTCAACGCGTTTTTCCCAACCGCAATCACGGCGGCCCTGATGGCGATGAGTTCCCTCTTCCTCTTGCTGAGAATCCGTGAACCTCGCAACGAACCTCACACGCCTCTAAATTGAAGTTCGCTGAGCAATCCCGCTCAACAATCGCCCCAGAAGATCGGGGCCGGTGATGATGCGCTTCGAGTTTTCTCCCCAGTACAAAATCACTTCGCGATCGATCAAGCGATCATCCGGACGTTCACTTTCCACGACCAACTGGGAAAGAACGCGATCCAGCGTTGCTTCCGAATCCGTCACCACAATCGGTTCGTGACAAAAGTCGAGCGCTCTGGGATGAGCGCCGGCATCGTGCAATGCCCGCAGGTATTCATCCGCGTTCAAAACCTTTTTCGGCACACCTTCCGCATTCACGAGAACGGCCCATTTCAATCGGTTCGCGAGCAAGAGCGCTGGTAATTTATCTTCTTCGAGCGACTCCAGAGAAAGAATCGTGTCCGGTGCCACCGATGAACCTTCGCCACTGACCCGCAAATCATCCAGCCGCAAGAAATTCAGTGCGCCCCGCCCTTCCGCGTGGCCGATGTCCGTCTTTCGCTCCTTAATATGGCGATCCAAGAGCACCTCAAAGTCTTCCTCGTCAAAAAACAACGGGCCTTCTTCGCCAATCCAGCGATCCAGGATCCAGGCGCTCGGTCGAGCCACGGGCCAAAGGATGAATTGATAGACGCGAATCACCGGAGCCAAAAACGAACCGACTTTTAACGCGTGACGTGAAAAATACGCCTGGGGAGCAATCTCGCCAAAAAACGTGATGCCGCAGGTCGAGAATAGAAATGCGGCGACACCCGCCATGACCGATTCTGAGAGCAGCGCCAACGCCACATTCACACTCACATTCCCCCAAAGAATCGTGCAGAGCAAAAAGTTCGATCGCGTCCGCAGTAGCAAAATCTTGAGAGCCTTGGGGCAGCCTTGCTTGGCCTCCGCCTCCAGTTGAAGGCGACCCAGCGAGAAAAACGCTAAGTTGAGGCCGGAGAACATGGCCGACTGTATCAAACAGAAGATAATTCCCAGCCAGGCTAACCACATGATGGAAATTGTTGATGGGAGAAAGCCGTTCTGAAGTGCTCTGGCATAAGCCGCGCCACCATCCCTGACTTTACGACAAATGCAATGCGTCCTTCGTCTCGGTTTCGAGAGCCTCAATCGGGAAGGATCAATGCCTTGGGCGTCGTCTTTTCAAATGAAGCCTCGAAGGCGGCCAACGCATCCGTCATTTGAAAATCCTCGACCAGATCTTCCACCGGGACAATCCCATCCCGCAGATGCCGCTGCGCGTTCTCAAAATCATCCCGAGCCGATCCCATACAGGTGTGGATGCGTTGTTCACCCCGAACCCACTCCGTGGCTGGCCAGTCGATTCTTGCCCCGTAGGTAGCCACGATCCCAATCAACCCACCCCATTTCACACTTTCTCCTGCTGTCGCCAATGCGGCAGGGGCACCGGATG